>PMAL01000153.1 GCA_003152555.1 Acidimicrobiaceae bacterium
GAATCGATGCGGTGACCGCTACGTTGCTGCCGCGTTACCGTGAGATCGCGGCGGAAATGTCGCCGTATCGACAGCGAACCGTCTACGAGGGCCATCCCGAATTGAGTTTCTACCAACTAAATGGCAACAAGCCCCTTCGCCGGTCAAAGAAAATTGAGGCTGGAACCCTTGAACGCAGAGCAATCTTGGAGTCGAAGGTGCCCGGAGCGAACAAGATTCTTGAATCTGAACTCAAGCGGGTGCCGATCAAGCATCTCATGGACGCCGCTGCGATGTTGTGGACGGCTCGGCGGGTCTACGCCCACGCTGCGACCCGACTTCCGTCCGACGCCGAGTGGGATAGTGAAGGGATTCGCATGGAGCTGGTCTTTTAGCTAATAGTCGCTTAATGACGGGTCCAGTCATTTTCTAGGCTTCGCGAAGCTACGGATTGAAGAGTTTTGCGTGTTGACGATTCATGCTTCGCGGAGAGACACGAATGATTCGCGCGGAACGAAGTATTCAAGATTGAAGGTCAGCGCGAAGAACGACGCCGGTTCACGTTGTTTCGAAATTCTCGTAGTGATCGTCAAGGCCATCCTGGCCGCGGTGGTGGTCCCCGTGCTCAAGTGTTACTACCAAGAGCGCGCCGGCTGGACGTGATGGCGACGCGGTCAACGTGTCGACGGCTCGGGGGCTTCTATGGCGGAGGATCCCACGGCGTTGGGAAAAACAACATTGCGGTGCGTGAGCAAGCGGGAGTGCAAGTACTAGACGTGATAACCTGGGACGTTTCGCACCTGGTTCGTCTTGCGAAGCACAAGGGCCTCTGATTCTCTATTTGATTTCGAAAAGAATGGTCCGAGGATTAGCCAAAGAGCGATTGAAACCAGTACGACCTGCCATAGCGAGTTAGGGAGAATCTGGCGCCCAATCGATAGTCCCCAAACCAGAGGCTCACACGTGAGCACCACGACGCACATCCAGGCCACCAAATACCAGCGAACCTGACCTCGAATGACGTCGGCGACAACGAACAACAGGCCAATGGTCCCAATCACGACGGGGACGGATTGGTGTAACACCAAATGGCCCCAGGGCACAGGGTCAAAAACTAGCGTCACCAAAGCGATCCACGCCACGGTATAGCCGCGCACGTGTCCGCGAACGACGTCGAGCAAGATGAGTATCGCAGCCACAGCCATGAAGTAGTAACCGAAGATGCTCTCTTCGAAGACGAGGCGAAGCAGCAGCGACGCGGCAATAATCGTGAGTAAGGGCAGGGCCTCAAGCGTGGTTGGACCAAAACGACGCACCGCCCACCACGCCAGAGCCAGTGCCAGCACGATCGGCACAATCCGCGCCACAATGAAGAGAAGTGCACCGTGCACGTGCATTTCCCACAAAACCGTTCCTCCGGTTGAGGGCCTCGCATTGGCGCCCAGGGTCACTTGACTGGAGCCAACGAGTGCCGCACGAATGGCCCCTCCGGAAGTAATCATCACCATCGGCACGATGATCAGCGCCATCGAGGCCGCGGCCCCAGCGACGTATTTGATTCGCTGGATACCGGGTGCGAGCACCAGTAGGGGGACCAATGCGAGTAGAGCGAACTGCTGGGAGGTGACTGCCAGCCCAAGGAGAACGCCCGCCCAAATCCACCACCCACGTCGCACGCACGCGAGGCCCGCGAGAATGAGTCCCATTGCTACTAAGTCCTGAGGGTGAAACACATTTTCGTAGCTCATAAAGATTGGCGGGGCACAGGCCACCAGGACGACGGCCGTCGGTTCCCATCCGCAACGTCCTCGCCCGCTCACGCGCAGCAGCGCGACCACTCCGAACAGAAGCACGAACCAGCCCACGTAGCCAATACGCAATGTGGTCACGGTGGCGTTGCTCTCAATGGCCCAGTGCGTCATCGCAGTAATTGCGTGCGAGCAGTGATTGCCCAACTGAGCCTGCGTCGGGAAGGGCACGTCGTGGCCAATTCTTGCCAAGGCGGCAATTCCGCTGGCGAACACCGGATAGAGAATCGGACCAACGTAGAGCCCTCCGCCGGTCGGCCCGCTCGGGTAGGCGCACGAGAGGTGACCGTGCGCGATGGCCCACGTGGTAAAGAATGATTCGCTGGCGTCGGCTTGGCTGGGGCCCCCAGTAGTCGGGTTAACAGGACAAATAGTGCCGTGGCACCCAACCAACTAAGGGCGCACCACCAACTTGAAAGTGGCCGTTCCAACCAAGAGGTCAGTCTCGAGATGCGACCGGCGCCTGCGCGGGGGAGAGATAACCTCATGTCCGAGACCGAGGCTAGTGTCTGGCGTTTGCTCAACCTGTTTCTTGAAGTCATTAGGAGAGTCCAGGCTGACGCTGCGTTTTAGGGTGACGGTGAGTTTTTTTTATCGCCCGGCGTGGTCAGCTGTCGACAACTTCGTCGCGGTTGCGCGGCCGATCAGTGAAAACGCTGCAGCGGCGCGAGAATTTCCGGACCGGCGTAAATAGCAAGTGCCGCGCCTAGCGCCAAGAAAACGCCGTAAGGGATCTGCTGCTCGCGGGTCATACGCTTCGTTGCCAGGAGCACAATTCCGATCACGGCGCCAATGAGATTGGCCACGAAGAATCCCAGTACGACGTATCGCCATCCCAGCCATCCCAAACCGAGGCCCAGTACCGGCGCCAGGCGCACATCACCGAACCCGAGGTAACGGGGATTAATGAAATTCAGCGCGAAGAAGGCGACGAACCAGCCAACCGCGCACAGCCCGGCCACCAGAAGCTTTTGCCATTCTCCGGTGGCGATCGCAGCGAGGACAAGCAAACTGGCCACCCCAGCGAGGGTCGGATAGACAATCAGTTTTGGCAGCACCAGTAGTTCTAAGTCAATGCAGGCCAGCGCCAGCAGACTGGCAAGCAGAACGAGCAGGGCTGGTAGTTCCCAGTTGAAACCAACTCGCGCGGCCGCCCCCGCGAACAGACCCGAACAGGCGAGTTCGACCAGTGGATAGCGCGCGGTGATGGGCGAGCGGCAGTTACGACAACGCCGCTTGAGCAGCAACCATGACAGCACGGGAATATTGTCGCGCTCGAGAATCGCGACGCCGCAAGTGGGACAGGCCGAGCGAGGTGACACGATTGACTGGTGGCGCGGTACTCGGTAGATGACGACGTTGAGGAACGACCCAATCGCTAGACCAAAGAGCGCGCATCCGCCAATGAGGAGACCTAACACGCGACGGGTCCCGAACGCGGCCGCAGCCCTTTGACGAGTGAACTCGTTGCGCCTTTAGCGAGTAGGTGGTGCAAGATCATCGCGCGGCCCTCGTACGTAAATTCGAGGTGGTGGTGCCCGTGGGTAACTGAAGAGCACCAATCGCGTTCGAAGGGCGAGACGTTCATCGTCGCTACCTTCCATTTTGATGGCGAGGCTCCCCCAATTTCGTACGTTTCTTCATTATAGTTTCAAGGGATTTAATAAATTCCAGATGGCTTGCCGATACCAAATCATCATGCGAGAGGACCGTTAGTGGGAGATTCAGTGGGTCGTCGGTACCGATACGGCGCGAGTTTCGTCGATCAAGCGTCGGGCGTACGTTTCGAAGGCCATCATCCTTTAGAACGGCCTGATCTTTGGAAGCTCTATCTCAACGGGGCCGAAGGCGTGTACCGCAACCACGGCATTGAGGGAACTGTTCGGCGCAAGGACTTTGAAGACGGCGACGGGGTATCACTGTTTTTTTTGGGATTTGCGCCGGACGGTGAAGTCGTGGCCGGTGTGCGATTCCTCGGGCCACTGGAGGGAAGTTTCCAGGCAATCCTGATTGAAGAGATGGCGGCCTCGCCGGAGGTCGACATGATTGCCAGCCTCATTGATCAAGAGGTTCGCCTCGGAGCGTTGGAAAGCAAGGGCGCATGGTCTAAGGGCGAAGCGGTCACGGGACATCGGCTGGTTTCNNGGCGCGCGGATGATTGGCACGACGTCGGTGCCGTTCCCCGACGAACGGTATAAGACAGTCGCCCTCGCGTGGCGACGCACCTTGAGCTACGAGTTGAGTTCTCCCGAGAATCAGTTGGCGCTGCGCCTCGAGGGTGAACAACTAGCCCGAGGACCTAGGAGCCAGGGCGCGGGACCGGTCGATATATTTTCGACGCGTGATTACTCTCGACGTCCTCTGGTGCTCGACGTCAGCCAGCGCGCCCAGCGCGAGGTACTGCGGGTGCTGCGCCAAGATCCTTCGCTGCAGATTGTTGACCGTTATGCCCAGCAGCGCGAGCAACTCTCGAAAATAATTCCCTCGCCCAATCGCGTCGTGATGGAAGAGGGTGGGCGTTGGGTCTACTACCCGTGGCGCCGTGCCGTCGTGCGACTTTTAGCACCTCGGGCCTTTTCGACGCTGCGACTGGATCGAAATCGAAACAAGTTGACGCGTACCGAGCAGGCCCGCCAGCGAACGCTGCGAATTGGCATTGTTGGCGTGAGCGCTGGTCACTCGATTGCGCACGTACTGGCCATGGAGGGCCTGGCTGGAGAGATCCGTCTGGCTGATTTCGATACTGTGGAGTTGTCTAATCTCAACCGAATCCCCGCGAGCGTCCTGGACCTCGGTGTTAACAAAGCGGTCGTTGCCGCTCGGAGGATCGCCGAGATTGACCCGTACCTGCAAGTGGTGGTCGTGCCCGAGGGCATCACTCACGAGAACCTCGGTAGCTTTCTGGACGGCCTTGATTTGGTCATCGAAGAATGTGACTCGCTCGACATGAAAATGCTGGTGCGAGAAGCCGCGCGCGAGCGGCGAATCCCGGTGATCATGGAGACGAGTGATCGCGGTGTCCTCGACGTGGAGCGCTTTGACCTAGAGCCCGATCGTCCGATCTTTCATGGCTTGCTCGGCGACCTCGACTCCGCAAAATTGGCCGGTCTCTCGACCGAGCAAAAGGGGCCGTACGTACTACGCATGCTTGGACCGCTCGACGTCACGTCGCGCGGCGCGGCGTCGCTGTTTGAATTGGGCGAGACCATTACTGGATGGCCCCAATTGGCGAGTGAAGTAACGCTCGGCGCCGTCACGGCCGCCGCCGCCGTTCGGCGCTTTGGACTCTCAGGCGAGCTGCCGTCGGGTCGCGTTCGCTTCGACGTCGAAGAAGTGCTGTCCGGGCTCAAGCCCGTTGAGATCGATATGGAGCGCGAAGCGAATCTGCTCACCCCACCGCCTGATGACCCGGCTCCGTCGGGTGACGATCCTATTGATCACATTGTTGACGCCGCGAGGCGCGCCCCATCTGGCGGCAACGTGCAACCGTGGCGCTTTGAAGCCGACGACGGAGAGATTCGCTTTTACATGGTCCCCGAGCGAAGTAACTCCTCGATGGACGTGCACTATCGCGGCAGTTACGTTGGTATGGGAGCGTCACTCTTTAATGCTCGCGTGGCGGCGTCGTCGCTCAAGAGCCTCGGAACGATCAAGCTGTTCCCTGAGGGCCGTCCGTCACATCACATCGCGACCATGCAACTGGGTAACTTGACTGACGCCGATATTTCGGCACTGCATCCCAATGTGACGTCGCGCGCCGCCAATCGCCGGCTGGGAAGCCCGTCGGGCATCGCGGGCTCGACCGTGCAACTGCTCACCCGCGGCGTGGAGCGAGAAGGAGCCCGCTTACATTTCGTTACCGATCGCCACCGTATCGACGAACTGGCTGAGTTGCTCGCCGAGTCGGACCGACTGCGATTCTTGATACCCAACGTGCACCAAGAGATGTTGGGCGAGTTGCGCTGGCCGGGCCGCGACTCAATTGAAGAGGGCATGGACGTGCGCACCTTGGAGATGGACCCCTCCGGTTACGCCGCGCTGGAGCTGTTGGGCCGCGCCGACGTAATGAACCACCTGAGTGACTGGCGTGCGGGCAAGGCGCTCGGCACGCGCACGCGCGTGATGGTTGGTTCCAGTTCGGCGGTCGCACTGATCACCGTGCCGCGATCCGAGCCGCTGTGGTACGTACGCGGAGGCTCCGCCGTCGAAAGATTCTGGCTCAGCGCGGAAATGCACGGTCTCGCGGTCCAACCGGTGTCGCCGGTCTTCCTCTTCGCCGAGAGCGAGCAGGATCTGTTAGATCTCGGGGGAGAGCGGTACCTCGACGAAATGTTCCGGCTCTCGGAGCGCTTTAGTGGTCTCTGGGACCTCCATGAAGGAGAGACCATGGTGATGGTGTTGCGTGTGCTGCACGCCGCGCCGCCCTCCGTGCGCAGCGCTCGGCTACCGCTGGCTCACGTGCTAAGCCGCGACAACGCTTCGTCAGGCGCGGCAGAGCCCGTGATTGCCTACGGAATGTAGAAAAACCAAGGGTTGACTTGACAGTTTGAGGGTGTCGAGAGGCAAATTTACCCTGGTAATAGGCCAAAAGTGCTGCTACCGTTTTTATTCAGGCCAACAAAGGTGACTTTCACGTGAGTAGTCTCACGAATTCCAAAACTAAGAAGGCTGGCGAAGAGACTCGTCTCGTGGTCGAGACGCTCTTAGAGGTCGTGCCAGGGACCGAAATCGTCGCGGTCGTGACCAAGTCCGACGAATCAATACCCGGATTCAACATGGAACCCCTGGTCGAGTCCGGTTCGGACACGGCGTTCGCCAATATTCAAGAGCGGGTGCAGGGCGATCTCAACAGCGAGGGCCTGGTTGGCCCGTACTCATTCGTGGTGGACGGCGTGGAGTGGGGAGTGCTCGTTGACCCCATTGAAGCCCACGACGGCGACGTCGTGGGCGCGCTGATCGTCGCGCGGCACGGTCGCACGTGGTCCAAGCGCGAGCGCTCCCTGACCAAAACATTCGCCGGCCTGCTCAGCCACGTCGCGACCCAAGCCACGCGCGAAAATGTACTGATCCACCAGCGACGTCTCGACGAACTCGTCAGTCAAGTCGCCGAACGTCTGATGTCCGCATCCTCGTCCAACCGAAAAGAGGTCCTGACCTGGACCACGCGCGTATTGGCCGAATTTCTCGGTGCCGACGTCGCGTTCCTTCGTCGCAACGACCACGTGCGCGGCATGAGCGTCTTGGAAGCGGAGTGGCCGTACCGCGAAGTGCCCGATCCCGACCCGCTCGGTGAAGTGGCCTTTGACGTTGACCCCATTTTCATGATGACCCGCGACCTCAAGGGTCCCTACCTCGCGGGACTCAGCGGCGACGCCGAAGAGTATTTGGAACGCGTAGAAAAGGGATCCGGGGCCGCGTTGGTTGACGGCGCCGCGGTGCCCCTGCTGCTCGGTGATTCAACGTGGGGAGTTCTCGCCTTTCTACACTTCGGTCTGCACGCGTGGGTGCCGGCAGAGATCAATGCGCTCCAGGCCGTGGCCTCGATGTTGGTGCAGCTTCAGGGTCGCATTGAGGCCGAAGAGCGCACGGCCTATAACGCGAATCACGACGACCTCACGGGACTGCCAAATCGCCGAGCCCTTATTCGAGAGCTGAAGGACCGCCTCGACGCCAACCGCGGCACGGCGGTACTCATTATTGACCTGGACCGTTTCAAGATCATGAACGACTTCTTGGGCCACGCCAGTGGCGACCGTCTGCTGATCACCATTGCCGATCGCATTCGTACCAGCATCCGCACCGGCGACTTTGTCGCCCGCTTGGGCGGGGACGAATTCGTCTTTGTGGTCGATGACGCCCAAAGCGAGATGGAAGTGTTCGCCAGTGCCTACCGTGTCTTGAAGCTCATTGCCGCGCCTGTGGATATTGGCGGACAATTGGTGAGCCACACCGCGAGCATCGGCGTGGCCATGACCGGGCCGGGTTCGCCGAGCAGTTTGGACTTGCTCGGCTGGGCCGATGTTGCCATGTACGCGGCCAAGGCCCGCGGTCGCAACCAAGTAGTGGTCTTTGACGAAGCAATGCGCGAGGCGGCCAATGAGAAGTCACGCACGGAGTTGACGCTGCGCGAGGCAATAGAGGGCGGCGGACTTCGACTGCACTTCCAGCCGGAAGTCGACCTCGCCACCGGTAAATTGCTGGCCGTTGAAGCGCTCGTTCGTTGGCAGCACCCGACTCGGGGCCTGCTCGCGGCGTTCGAGTTCATCACGGTCGCCGAAGAGACCGGGCTGGTGGTCAATATTGGCCGCTGGGTCTTCGCCGAAGCCTGTCGCCAGCTCGCCCAGTGGCAGCGCGAGTACCCCGATCTCGAACTGGTGGTTCGCGTCAACATGTCCCCGGCCGAATTCGTCATGGATGACCTGGTCGAATTCGTCGAGAGCTGCATGCGCATGAACAACGTGCCGGGCGAGCGCCTGTGCATCGAAATCACCGAGTACGCCGTGCTCGACGAGCCGGAAAAGACGGCGAGAATCCTTCGCCGTTTCCAGTCGCTGGGCGTGGAGGTTGCGCTCGACGACTTCGGCACCGGCTTTGCCTCGATGTCCGAACTCAAGCACCTGCCAGTGGACCTATTGAAATTGGACCTCAGCTTCGTCCAGGGCATCAACGACGATCCCTACGACCGGGCCATCGTCGAGTCGATTATCCGCCTCGGCAAAGCCCTTAATTTAGAGGTCATCGCCGAAGGAATTGAAAACAGTCAGATTGTTGAGAAGCTGACCGAGCTTGGCTGCCACCGCGGCCAGGGTTATCTGATCTCCAAGCCCATTTCGCCCACCGACCTCATCCCGTTATTGCTGGCCGGCGCCGTTCCGTTATCACTGCTGCACCCGGAAGAAGGAGCGCCCCTCGAATTGGCGGCGAGGCCGTGTTGAGTTCAATGAGCGATGCTTCACCCGAAGACCAATTTCTCTACGCACAACATTACGAACCCTGGCTCTTTCAAACAATGCTCGACGAGCTCTCCGCGAGTGAGTTAGGCATCGGCTTCGTCTATTCGGTACTTGACCTTCTCGCACTGCGCTACCAACTGACCGACGCGGTCGTAGTGCTCGTGCACGAGTCCTTCGGGACACAGTCGTTTCGTCTCGGTCGCCAGACGGTGCTACCAGAATTAGTCGAGAGCCTGGGCGGGGCGGCGGGCGTGTACTGCGAACCTGACGTGGTGCCCGAAATTGAGCGCGACGCCGTGCGCACCGCCTGCCAGTTGGCGCTCTCGTTGCACCTCGCTCGCTTCAGTGCCGCGCACGATCCACTGACGAACATCGCAAACCGTCGCGCCTTTGACAGCGCACTCCAGGCGTCGTGCGTGCGCAGCGCCCGTTATGGCTGGGCCTTCACGCTCGTGCTCTGCGACCTCAATGATTTCAAGGCCGTCAACGACCAATCGGGTCACGCCTTCGGTGACGACATCCTGCGTCAGTTTGGTTTTGCCTTGCGGCTCTCGGTTCGTCAAGGTGACACGGCCGCACGCATTGGTGGCGACGAGTTTGCCGTCATCCTGAGCAACGCCGAGGGTAGCGAGTCGGCCGGGTTCATCGACCGACTACGGGCTAATCTCGAATCGGCCGCGGTGAAGATTGAGTTCACTGTGGGCGTCGCTGCGTCGCCTCACGATTCCACCGATCCGGTAGAACTATTTCGGATAGCCGATGCCCGGCTCTACGAAAAGAAGGGTATGAAACACTGATCATGTCGCCGACCGAAGAAGACTTTGAACTCGAACTGCGCTCGCTGCCGGGCGTACTCAACGTAGGCATTAGCCACCGTGCGAGCGGTGACGTGGACGCCGTGAAACTTGTCATCCACGGACAGGACTGCGCCGCGATCAAGACGATCGCGTCCCAGATTGCCAGTCTCTACTATCCCGACGCCACCGTGAGCGTCGAAGACGCCAGCCAGGCGGTGACCGGTCACATCGCCGAGACGTCACGCGTGGCGTTGGTGCGCGCCGACTTCAACGCCGACGATGGCATCTGCGAGGTGCAGCTCAGCTATGACGGGCGTACCGGACTCGGACGCGCTGGTAGTGGTCAACTCTTTGGCGGCGCCGAAGCGACCTTGACCGCACTACGTGACCTGGGCTTTGACGTTCCGTTTTATCTCTTGGCGGCCGTGAGCGTCGCGACCGTTCGGGGCTGGCCGGTCATCGTGACCTTGCGTTCACCTACGAGCGACCGCGACATGTTGGGCATTGCCCAGTCCGAGCGCGACCTCGTGTCCTCATCGATGGCGACGTTGGACGCACTCAACCGGTTTCTCGCGATGAGTCAGAAAAAAGAGTAACTTCTCGCGATGTGTGGCGAGGTTTCACTAGCCGAGGCGACCCACCGAACACGCTTTACGTTTCGTTAGGACCTTCGCTGCGCCAACTGCGCCACAGTGAGGCGTACTCGCCATTGAGTTTCACCAGTTCGTCGTGCGTGCCTAACTCGGCGATGCGACCGTCAATCACCACGCAGACCCGGTCGGCGTCGTGGGCCGTGTGCAGCCGGTGGGCAATCGCAATAACGGTGCGGCCTTCTAACACCGCGCTGAGCGAGTGTTCCAAATGGCGCGCCGCCCGCGGGTCAATGAGCGCCATGGCTTCGTCGAGCACCAGGGTGTGCGGATCGGTCATAACGAGGCGGGCGAGGGCCAACTGCTGGGCCTGCGCTGGGGTCAGTTGATATCCGGTCGTGCCGAGTTGGCACATGAGCCCACCGGGCAGCGCGTTCACCCACTCCAAGGCGTCCACGGCATCCAGCGCCCGCAGGATCTCGTCGTCGGTGGCGGTGGGCTTGGCCAGGGCCAGGTTTTCGCGCACCGAGCCAATGAAGATGTGGTGCTCTTGGGTGACTAATGCCACGTGCTGGCGCAGCATGGTGAGCGGCATCGAGGAGAGCGCGACGTCACCCACCTTCACTGATCCCGAACCCGGTTCGTCGATGCCGGCGAGCAGTCGGCCGAGCGTTGACTTTCCGGCGCCCGACGGGCCCACGATGGCGAGACGCTCCCCGGGTTGGATGGTGAGCGAGATGCCGCGCAGCACGTCGTGTCCGCTGCGGTAGGCGTAGTAGACGTCGCTCACGGTGATGGTCTCGTTCGACGGCTCCACGCCCTCGGTGGGGCGGTCGTCACGCACTGCGGACACGCCCACCAGTCGCGCCAGTGAGGTCTGGCCAATCTGTAGTTCGTCGAGCCACGACACGATGCGGTCGATGGGGTCGTTGATCTGGACCACGTAGAGCGTCACCGTCGTCGCCGCGGCAATCGAGATGTGGTGGTTAAGGGCCAGCCAACCGCTCCAGCCCAGTGTTGCGGCGACGGCCAGGGCGAAGGAACTTTCGACAATCGGAAACCACACCAGTCGCATGAGCAGCGTGTACATCTCGGAGTAGAAGGATTCGCGAATGTTTCCGTTCACCCGCGTCTCTTGTCGCTCACCCAGGCGTTGGGCATCCACGGTACGGGCGCCCTCGGCCGTTTCGGCGACCGTCCCTGACAGCGAGGCGTAGCTGATGCGCTCGCGCATGTACCCGGGCGTCGTGAAGTGCAGGTAACGACGGGTGGAGAGGTAGAGGAACGGGATGGACACCAAACTGGCGACGGCGGCCAGCGGACTCACCAGAATCATCGCGATAAAGGTGAGCAATGTCTGGACGAGTGCCACGAGCCACTCGGGCACCGCAAAGCGCACCGTGCGCGACATGGCTTCGATGTCATTGGTGGTGCGGCTCAGTAGGTCGCCGGTGCCCGCACGCTCGACCTCAATGAGCGGCAGCGCCAGGACGCTCGCGAGGAACTCTTCGCGCAACTGCGCGAAGACCTTTTCTCCCAGGATGTAACTGCGCCGGCGCGCGAGGAAAGAGAGTCCGGCGTAGGCGAGCGATGAGCCGAAGAGCAGCCCGACATAAACGTCGATGCGGTGGGTCGTCATCCTGTGCGTGGTGGCGAGTTCGGTGATCTCACCAATGACCCACGCCGGAATGAGCGCCATGATCGCGGCCACCGAATACAGCGAGAGCATGCGCGCGAGTTCGCTCCGGTGCTGGCGGATCAGGACTCGCGCGTGGGCGCGTACGAGTGCGGAGTTGGCAATGGGCAGCTGGCTCATAGTGACTCTTCTCGCAGCACTATCTGGCAGTACGCGCGAGACGACACGAGCAACGTCTGGTGGGTGCCCGCATCGACGACGTGACCGTCGACGACCACAAAAATGTGATCCATCTTTTCGAGCACCAGCGGGCTGGTGGTCGCAATGAGCGTCATCTTGGCGCGCCGCATGTCCGCCAGGCGCGCCGCGATGCGACCCTCCGTGTGGGTGTCGACCGCCGACGTGGGCTCAACCAAGATGAGCAACTCGGTCTCGGTGAGTAGCGCGCGCGCCAGACTGAGTCGCTGGCGCTGCCCACCGGAGAAACTGCGGCCCCGTTCTTCGACGAGCGTGTTGAGACCGTCCTCTAACGCGTCGAGGATGTCCAGCGCACTCGCGGCCTCGAGGGCGCGCAGGATGGGTCCGTCGTTGGGGGTGCCACGCGTCACCAGCTCGTAACGCAGTTCACCGGAAAAGAGCCGCGGTTCAACTTCGCTCACCAAAATGTGGGACCGGGTGTCAACAACGGAGTACTCGTTGAGGGCGACGCCGTTGAGGAACACCTGACCCACGTCGAGCACGTAGCGTCCCATCCGGTCGGCGATGACTGCGGCTTCCGCGGGAGTCTCGGTCACGTAGGCGACAAATTGGCCCCGCTGCACCTCAATGCCGCTCTCGCGGTCCTCGAGGCTCTCGATTACCGGGGGCCAGGGACGGGGGTCGGCCGGCTCGCTGACCAGGGGAGCGACGTTAAGTATCCGCAGCACCCGACCGGCACCAACGTAGGCCCGCGTGGTGGAGATTACGTATTCAATGGCCGTTCGTAGTGGTGTGGTGAGGAACGTGGCGTAGCCGAAGAAGGCCACGAGCTGACCGGCCTGCAGGGTGCCGTTCATGACGTTCCTCGCCGCGATGAACGTCACGATGGCGGTCAGGATCGCGGGCAAAAGAACCTGGCCCGACTCGAGACCCGCCTGCGGGTTGGCAATACGAATTCCGGCGCTGCGCACGAGGCCGCTCTGACGCTTGTAGTTGTTAAGGAATACGTCTTCACCGCCGACGCCGCGAAGTATGCGCAGGCCCGCGACCGTGTCCGATCCCAGGGCCGCGAGACGACCGGCGACTTCACGTTGGGCCGCCTGCGTTGAATGCAGTGGCTTCATGAGCGGGGTCGTGACCGAGGCCAGTATCGGCACGCCGATCAGCACGATCAGTCCCAGCTCAACCGACGTCGAGAGCAAGATGAACGAGACGACGATCCACGAAACCACGGCCCCGGAGAATCGCGCGAAGCTGTCGTAGGCGCCGCCAATTCTCATGGCGTCGGCGGCGACCGTATTGACCACGTCGCCCGCCGGGATCTCGTCGGTGAGCGCCGTGCCGGTTGTGGCGATGTGTCGACCGATGATCTGAATGGTGCGGTAGGTGGCGCTCATCCAGTTGGTCACGGCTAGCTGATGGCGCAGTGCCCCGCAGACGGCCTGGAACAGGCCCAGCGCCATCACGACGCCGACCCAGAGGAAGAGTTCGCCGGTATTGCGGTCGACAACACCGTGGTCAATCGCGGCACCTACCGCGGCCCAGAGCAGGGCCTGGGCGACCATCCAGCCAATGCCAAAGAGGGCGTTGAGGGTGAGCGCGCCCTTTTGCTGCAGCGCCAACCACGCGAGGTAGCGCATGGGGGAGCGCTGGTCGGGCGTGCCGGGGTCCTCAACGGGAAGTTCGTGGTAAGGCAGATGCAGCACGATTCAGTCTTTCGAGAAGTTGCGTGAGTAAATGATTGCGTGGTGGCGCTGGCCCGTAGGCGCTCGGTGGATGGTGAGTCGACCTATAAGCGGGGTTCTGTCCGCCTTCTTACGAAGGCTGAGCGGCCATCCATCTCAGCGATCTACCTCGGGAGTGCCTCTGTTACAAGGCGCGCGGGCCGCCTCCCATGTTTGATCTTGCTCCGGGTGGGGTTTACCAAGCCACCTCGGTTACCCGAGGCGCTGGTGCGCTCTTACCGCACCGTTTCACCCTTGCCTGTGCCGTTGCCGGCCATCGGCGGTCTGTTCTCTGTGGCACTTTCC
>PMAL01000151.1 GCA_003152555.1 Acidimicrobiaceae bacterium
CAGCAGTCCTGGCCCGCGTTGTCGAAGACTGCGTAGGGTGCCATGGCGGCGGCCTTGGCGAGTCCTGCCCATTCTGCTGCCTACAACGCCGCGTGGGGCAAGGTGAATGAAATCTTCGCCGCCGACTGCACGTACCTGTTCCTCACCACTTTGGTGACGGCGTTTGCCGCCCGCAATCACGTGCAGAACTGGGCCTACAGTGCGGGCTTTGGCGGCGAGCGTTTGCTCAACCCGGATGGTGGCTCTACGCGTTGGGACTACGTCTGGAAGACGTAGTCAATTATCTTCAGTCGCAGTGAGCGGGGCTTCGGCCCCGCTTCTTGGTCTCTAGGCAGTGGCGCTGTGGGTGATGTTGCCCGTGACGTTGCGCCACCACCAGAGGGTCGAGACCGCCAACACGGCCGACACTATGGCAATCAGTGTGAACGGTAGAGCCGAATTGATGGTGAAGAGCACGCCCGAGATGCTCGCGCTGATGGCGAGTGCGGCGGTATTAGACGTTGCGTAGAGGCCCTGGCGCCGGCTGAGCTCTCGGCTGGCCGCGCCCTGGGTCAGCAGCGACGCGATTGACGGTACCGAGAGCGCGGCGCCAATGGATTCGAAGGACCCTAAGAACAAGATGGCGATGTTGTTGTGGATGTGCGGATAGAGACAAAGAAACGCGGCACCATTCAGCAGTCCGGCCAGGGCGATGAAGCGACGGTTTTGGTGGTCCGCCAGCCAGCCACCGAGACGACTGAGCGCGACCCAGGGCAGGCTGAACATTGTCCAGCTAAGCCGGATCTCCAAGGTGCTCGCGTGGTGCGCGTGCATCAGCAGACTCCAACACGTCTCGTACACGCCAATGAGTAACCCCGTTGCTGCAGCGGCAATCAAGGCACCAGTGAGTTGAGCGGTCCACTGCAAATGCGGCAGCGGCGACGGGTCGTACGCCTTGTCGCCGACATTCGTGCGCAGGGCCTGGGCCGCGGCAATGAGACTGACGATGCCGGTGACAAAAAATGCCCATCCGAGGTCGCTCACCGACGCGAGCACACCCGCGACCGGACCAATGGCGATGCCAAGTAGTTGCGCCGCCAGGATTTGGGATACGGCTCGGCCACGCTCAGCTTCAGAGAAGAGCGCCGCGACCGCCGACAGCGATGCGACTTCGATTGCTCCCGCGGAGGCGCCCTGGATGATGCGAGTCAGTGCGAACCACGGCGCCGCGACGGGAAGTAGGAAGGTCATACTGGCGAATCCGTAGGCAATGAGACTGCTCACAAGAATCGGTCGGCGTCCGAATTTGTCGGCGAGTCGACCCAGAAAGAACTGAGTGGCGACGCCGGCGATGAAGAACGAGGCCATGATGAAGCCAATGACGCTCGGCGTGCCGCCCCGGTGCTCGAGGAAGAGGGGGAGCAGGGGCAGACCGAGCGTGGCGCCCATCCACTGAATCGCCACAATGATCGTCAGGCGGCGCAGCGTCTGTTGGGGAGTCGAATTGGGCACTTAGCAACGCTAGCCGTCGCACTATCGAACGGACATGCACGCTAACGAAAAGTGCCGCACTCGACGAGAATGAGAACACCCAGCGCGACGTAGATCCACGGGATGAACGTCTTCGCGTGCGTGTTGCCCCACGTCACGACGCGTGGGTGATTTACGAGCGCTTGCGCGGAGGAGATGAAGAGGATTTCCCAAAGCGCAAAAATGAGGATGGTGATGAGCGCGTGAAAGGCGCCGTCGACGCGCAGTAGCGGAATCCACACGGCGAGGTTGTCGCCACCTAAGGCAATCGTGAGCGCGAACGTCGTGATAGCGCCGCGTTTGAACTGCTTTCGATCTGGCGAGTCTCGATGACGCCATGCGTGAGCCGCGAGCGCCCACGGCACCACCGCGAGCAGTCCAACCCAGCGAGTAGGAATCGCCGTGAGCAACGAACTCACGCCGGCGGCGATCACGAGCAGCGTCGCGACGCCGAGTGCCTGGGCCCAACTTACCCGTCGGTACCTGTCGCGGTCGGTGACCAAGAGTTGTGCCGCAAACGCGAAATAGTTGTCACACATCGTGCCAACGAACGCCAGTGACGCAACGATGACGACAGCGACGATGGTGTGCACGTGCTGACTTTACTTGGCAGTAAAAATAATGAAAAGCGAGCCGAGTAAGGTGGCGGCGGAGGTTTTGATGATTCGCCACGTATCCGCACCCACGTCCGAGCAACTTGAGGCCGCTCGTCGCGTCATCGCGGATCATCTCGTACCGACGCCCACCGTCACGATTTCGTTGCGCGGTCGCCCCGTGCTGGCCAAGCTCGAATGCCTCCAACCAACCGGATCGTTCAAGGTCCGCGGGGCCCTTAGTGCGGTAGACGCCTCACGGCGCGACGATCCGCGCGGTGCCGTCATCACTTCGTCGGCCGGAAATCACGGATTGGGTATTGCGCACGCTTGTTCGGTCCTTGGCGTACCGGCGACCGTCGTGGTGCCCAAGAACGCCTCGATCGCCAAGGTGAAAAAGTTGAGCCAATTCGACATTGAACTCATTCAATACGGCTCCTCCTACGACGAGGCCCAGGCGCACGCGTTGGAATTGGCCGACAGTCGTTCGATTCGTTACATTTCTCCGTTCAACGACACCAACGTGATCGCGGGCCAGGCAACGGTGTTGGACGAGATGTTGCTCCAGGCCCCCGAACTCGAACACTTGGTGGTCCCCGTCGGTGGTGGTGGTTTGCTGTCGGGCGTGCTGATGTCACGCGACGACGGCGGACGCGGAGACTTGCGGTTGACTGGAGTCCAGCCCACTGAGAGCGCGGCGCTCTATCACGTATTGCGCGGCGCGACGATGGACCAAGTCGTGCACCGTCCGACGATCGCTGACGGTCTGGCGGGTGGCGGCGATGACGGTGCCATTACTAATGAGCTGATTGCCAAGAGTGACGTGCCGTTGGTGCTTGTGCCCGAGATCGAAATTCGGCGAGCCGTACGTGAGGTTGCCGAGAACAATGGTTTGGTGTTGGAAGGTTCTGCCAGCGCGCCCTACGCCGCCATCACCAACAATCTCGTCGCCGATAAGAACTCGCGAATCGGCTTCATCGCCAGCGGACGCAACATTTCGCACGAACTCTTCGCCGAACTGCTCAACGAACCACTCTCCTAGCTCAAACTGAACGTTTTAGGTCAAACGGTAGGGTGGAGTGGTGGCTGTCCCCAAGCGTTTAGCGCCCATCACTCTTGCCGCCGTTGCCCTAGCGCTCACGTTGACGGGCGTAATCTACGCGGCGACCGACTCCAACCCTGGTGCCGTACCCAAGGATCCACTGGTCCTTAATGGTTATCCGCCCACGTCGGCGATGTTCGCCCTCAAGGTTTCCACCGGTCAGGCGTACAGCCTCAACGCCAACGTGGACGTGAATTTCGAGAAGAACCAGGTACAAGCGCGACTGCTCATCCCGCTGCTCTTTTCCGCCGCCACGGTGGACCTACGCCTGACCCACGGTCATCTCTACCTGGGCTCGCCAAATCTATCGTCGATATTCGGTGACGATTGGATCAGTGCGAAACTTCATTCGCCGTCACTCTTCGGACTCTCGCTGGAACTCACGAAGCCCGATATTTCGCTCATCAGTGGATTCAGTCACGAGTCGGTCACCAAGAGTGGCTACCTGACCACGTACCGCTATCAGCGCGACAACGTCATCCTTGGCATCACCAGCAAGTCACCTATCAAGATGCCGTCGAGCGCGACGGTCAGAATCAGCATCACCGTCGGCAGTCAGGGTGAACTGACCGCCGCCACCGTGAGTGAGACTTCGAAGAGATCCACGTTGGTGCTCGATCTCAATGTGCTCTCGTACAACCAGCCGGTGCACGTGCTCGCGCCTGCCGCGAGTCAAGTGAAGCCGGTCAACATCTCTCAATTGCTCAAACTGCTCAAGGCCACGCCACTCAAGTCACTGCTGACGAAAAACTTTGGGGACATTGGAAAGACTCAAGTCAGTTAGGTTTGCGCCGTGGCTACATCGCATCCTGAACCTCGCTGGCCCGCCTCGCTGGCTCTCGTTTCGTGCGTGATTCTTTACGCCGTGCTGCCCGGTCGGCTCGTGGTGGGTCCCAAGTGGCTGCTGCCGGTGCTGGTGGCGTTGCCGCTCGCGCCACTCTCCGCGAGGCGGCATCGACACCCCGACGAGGCACCGTGGATACGAAGGGTCGTCCTGACGTTAATCACCATTGTTACGGTCGCCAATGTCACGTCGGTCGCCTTGTTGGTCGATCGACTCTTAAGTTCGAACGTCTCGCAGGGCACGCAGCTGATCTACTCCGCGGTTGCCATATGGCTTACGAACGTCATCATTTACGGCGTGTGGTTCTGGGAGATTGATCGCGGCGGTCCGCACAAGCGCGCGGGCCCAGAAGACCTCTGGCCCGACATTCAATTTCCCCAGATGGAAAATCCTGACTTGGTGCCCGCGGACTGGCGACCCCATTTCTTTGACTATCTCTATACGTCCTTCGCCAACGGGACCAGTTTTGCCCCCGCCGACGCGATGCCGTTGACGCTGCGGATCAAGGTGCTCTTCGCGTCAGAGTCGGCGGTCTCGTTGGTCGCGATTGTTGTGGTGGGCGCACGGGCCATCAACATCTTGCGATAGTTCGATAGTCACTCGAGTCTCGGAGTGGTCACCCACGGACGCACTGGTGATTTGTGTTACGCGTCGGGCGACGGATCTGGTTTGGAATCACTGCCGGCGCTCGCTAACCGTTCATACCATTTACTCGCCCGACCGTCGACGCCGCGGCGTTGCTCCGTGCGGTCGGCCATCGTTGCCAGCCTGATTGCCGAGTTGATACCCAGCCAGCGCAGTGGCTCCACCTCCCAGCGACGTGAGTGATGCTGCACGAAAGAGAGGCGAGTGAAATTGGTTTCGGTGTCGGGCGACGTGAGTAGGTCAGCGAGCGCGATGGACGCGACGCGACTGAGCACCACGCCGTCGCCTGTGTAGCCGCCGGCGCTAGCCATACCGGTGTTGAAGTCAACGAGCACGGACGGCGTCTGGTCTCGCGGCATGGCGAGCGGACCACCCCACCGGTGGGTGATGGCGCCATTCATGGTGGGGAACAGTTCGCGCAGCATTGCTTCGAGCATCGTAAAGACTCGACCGTCGCTATCGAATCGTTGCTCGACCGTTGAGCCGAAATGATACGACGCGCCGCGTCCACCAAAGGCGAAGCGATTGTCCTTGGTTCGTTGCCCGTAGATAATCAGACGGCGATCGTCGGCGAAGGTCTCGTGGTGCGCGAAACCCACTTCATCCCAGAACGAATCGGGCAGCGGTTCTGTTGCGATCATCAGCGAGTAGAAGGGCGCGACCGTTCGTCGCTCACCGGGAAGCGTCGGTGTATAGCCCTCCGTGGCGCGCACCACGAAGTCAGCGTGGACCGATCCACCCATCGTCACTACTTCGGGCTGTCGACTATCGGTGCCGGGCAGGATGCGCGTGACGTTCGTATTCTCGAAGATTTGCACTCCGAGGGATTCGTCGACGTCGCTCAGTCCGCGTACTAGTCGAGCCGGATGGATGCGCGCGCAGTGCGGCGTGTA
>PMAL01000044.1:0-5541 GCA_003152555.1 Acidimicrobiaceae bacterium
ATGGTGTCGCGACCTCGGACCAGATGTTCGAGGTCGTCGGCGTGCAACTCAAAGAGTGGCTGTTTCGCTTCGACTTCCTCACCTTCGCGCACTAAGCAAAGCAGTCCGGCGGCGGCGCTGACCGGGTCCTCTTTCTTGGCCCGGCCGGCACCGAGGCGCCACGCAGCCATGCCCACGCATAGGGCGTCAACCGACTGGACAATGCCCGCGCGCGGGGCCACGACCGTTTCGCGAAACTTGGCGATCGGCAGATGGGCCTCACTGTCGCCACCCTGTGCCTGAATCATCTGGCAGTAGACGTCGTAAGCCGAACCGTCATCAAGCTTCTTTTCGGGGTCAACGTCAAGACCTACGAGTTCGACCATGATTCGGGCGAGGCCCAGGGTCAGCTCGCGTATGTCATCGGGTCCGCCGCCCTTTAACACGTCAACCGACTCGGTGACTTCTAATGCATTGCCCACGGCGCGACCGAGCGGCGCATTCATGTTGGTGAGTTGGGCAGTGGTGGCGACGCCATGTGATGTGCCGAGCGCGACCATCGTCGTGGCCAGTTCGCGCGCCTGATTGGGGTCCTTGATGAACGCGCCGCGACCAACTTTTACGTCGAGCACCAGGGCGCCCGTGCCCTCGGCAATCTTCTTGCTCATGATCGAGGACGATATGAGCGGAATAGATTCCACGGTCGCGGTCACGTCGCGCAGCGCGTAGAGGCGACGGTCGACCGGGGCCAGCCCCTGTCCCGCAGCGCAGATGACTGCGCCTACTGATTCCAATTGCGAGCGGACTTCGTCATTGGACAGCGTCGCTCGCCATCCCGGAATGCTTTCGAGCTTGTCGAGCGTGCCGCCGGTGTGACCGAGGCCGCGCCCCGAGAGTTGGGGGACAGCGGCCCCGCACGCGGCTACGAGTGGCGCGAGGATGAGCGAGATCTTGTCACCCACTCCGCCCGTGGAGTGCTTGTCAACGGTGGGTCGCGAGAGTCCGCTCAGGTCGAGCCGTTCCCCCGACGCGATCATCTGATCCGTCCAGGTGCGCAGTTCACCGGGGGCCATGCCGTTAAAGAAGATGGCCATGAGCAGTGATGACATCTGCTCTTCGGCGACCTCACCCTTCATGTAGGCGTCGAACAGCCACGTGATGGCGTCGTCGCTTAATGTACCGCCGTCGCGTTTAGTGGTAATGACATCGACCGCGGAAAAAGACGTCACGGGTTCTTTCGCGCGGGAAGATCGTCGGGACCGAGGGCGTCGGGCAGCAACGCCGACAGAGTTCGTGCCGGTGCGTCCTCGCCCGCGTCAATCAGTAGGTCAGCGCCCCCGTGTTCGAAGAGCAGTTGGCGACAGCCACCGCAGGGGGCAATTGGCCTTCCGTCACCAGCGACGATCGAGACTGCCACCAGTCGTCCGCCGCCCTGGCGAGCGAGGTCGCTCACCAGCGAACATTCGGCGCACAACGACAGTCCGTAGCTGGCGTTTTCGACATTGGTGCCTTCGACGGTGCGTCCGTCGCTAGTAAGACCTGCGGCACCAACCGTGACGTTGGAATAGGGCGCGTAGGACAGTGAAGTTGCCTGGCGAGCCCGGGCGCGCAGCGATTCCCAGGGAATCTCACTCAAAGTGCTCACCGGACAACAGTACACTTCGCTGTGCGTGAGCAACTCTCTACACTCCTCGGTGGTCGTGAGCGACGAGGTTCAAACGGCGCTCCACGAAGGCCGCGGCGTCGTGGCGTTGGAAACAACGATCGTCGTGCACGGACTTCCTGCGCCCACCAATATTGAAGTCGCGTCCTTGTGCGAGGACAGCGTGCGCGAGAGCGGCTGCGTGCCCGCCACCATCGGTGTGCTCGGCGGCAAAGTCGTCGTTGGACTCAGCACCCAGCAATTGGAGATTCTCGCCACACCCTCACTCGAGGCTGCGAAACTGTCGGCTCGAGATGTCGGCGTCGCAGTGGCACTCGGCCGTGATGGCGCAACCACCGTAGCCGGGACGATTGCGGTCGCTCACCGCGTGGGCATCTCGGTCATGGCGACGGGAGGACTCGGTGGCGTGCACCGTGACGCGCAAGTGAGCTTCGATGAGTCGGCCGATCTCACCGCGCTGTCGCGCACGTCAATGCTGGTGGTCGCCTCGGGCGTCAAGTCGATTCTTGACATCGGGGCCACCCTTGAGCGACTCGACACCCTTGGCGTTGCCGTCGTGGGATACCGGACCAATCACTTTCCCGGTTTCTACCGGAGTGACAGCGGCTTCGAGATTGACTGGTCCGTCGACACGGCTCGAGAAGCGGCGGCGGTATTCCTCGCCCATCGAGTGTTCTCACCAACGGGCGTGCTGCTCGCCAACCCCGTGGCGACTGAGGCGCAATTGGACGCCGAACTGCACGAGCAGGCCCTGGCGAGCGCGTTCGACGTCGCCCGCAAACTCGGCGTGTCCGGCAAGGAGGTCACGCCCGTGCTGTTGGCGGAGTTCGCGCGGTTCACGGCGGGGCTCAGCGTGAAGGTGAACCGAGATCTGGTGATTGCCAACGCGAGACTGGCGGGCGAGGTCGCCAACGCCGTGAGTCATTCGCAACCATGAATCCTAAGAGAATCGTCGTCATTGGTGACGTGATGCTGGACGTCATTGTCCAACCCACGCAGAACGTCGCGCCCACTAGCGATACGCCGTCCAACGTGGTGCTGGGTCGTGGCGGTGCGGGGGCCAACGTGGCTGTGGCGCTCGCCAATTACGGCCACGAGGTGATTTACGTGGGCGTGGTCGGCAACGATTTCGCCGGTCAGCTATTCGTTGACGATCTCGTGCAAACCGGTGTGATACCTCAACTAATCGTCGGCGCGGGACCAACCGGCGTCGTGGTGTCGTTGGTGGCCCTGGACGGCCAGCGCGCGATGATGACGGACCGGGGAGTGAACGCGCAACTCACCTTGGACCACGTCGCGACCGTGCTCGAAGATCCTCTTGATCACCTGCACCTGTCGGGATATACCTTGCTCGACGACGCGACGCGGCCCATTGGAACCGCGGCCCTTGACATGGCTCGATCCAAGGGTGCCACGACCTCCGTCGACGTCTGTTCGGTTGGTCCGCTCGCGCAGGTGAGCGTTCCGGTGTTTCTCGAAGCCGCGATGCCAGCTTCAATGTTGTTTGCCAATGCCGAAGAGTCGTTGCTGTTGACGGGTGAACGTGACGCCCAGACGGCGGCGAACGAGCTGTCGCCGCCGTTTGATGAAGTACTGATCACGATGGGGAGAGAGGGCGCCCTCGTAGTCAGCGCCGGAACCCTCCATCGCCAGGCTTCACGCAGCGTGGACGTACTCGACACCACGGGAGCCGGCGACGCCGCGAGCGGTGCCTACCTCGCCCATCGAGTTGCCGGCGCGTCGATTGGCGACTCGTTAGTGGCGGCCATGGACGCGGCCGCGGTCGTGGTACGCGGACTGGGATCGCGCGGCTAGCCTCGCACGGCGCGGTCTGCTCGGCGTTAGATGGCGGACTCGGACGCGGGGATTTCGGGCTTGAGTTGTTGTTGGCGTCCCGTAAGAGGCGGCAGCGCGAAACTGACAATCAGGCCCACGAAGGTGATCAGGGCTGAAATTTGGAAGGCACGTTGGTAGCCATCCACCAGCGCAATTGGCGAGGTCGGGTGCAAGAAGGTTGCCGAACGCGACGTAGCGGCCGTCGCCAAGACGGCCAGGGCAATGGCTCCGCCCACGGTGCGCGCGGCGTTCAGCACTCCCGACGCGAGGCCGGATTCGCTGCGATCTACGTCCGCGGTCGCCGCTGTCGCGAGGGGCGCAAAGAGAAGTCCGATGGCGAAGGCGCAGACCACCGACGGCAGGAAGAGATCTCCCCAGTAGGTGCTGTTGGTCTTGATGAGTGAGATCCAGAGGAATCCCAACGTCGCGAGCGACGAGCCCACGAGTAGCAGTGGCTTGACACCGGTCTTGGTGAGTATTCGCGAACTGAGTTGGGCGCCCGCGATGATGGCGAGCGCCATGGGCAAGAAGGCGAAGCCAGTGCGGACCGGGTCATAACCCAGGATGTTCTGGAAGTAGAAGGTGAGGAAGTACCACATGGCGAAGAACGCCCCGCCGATCAAGAACATGACGATGTTGGCTGTCGAGAGCGTGCGCGAGCGGAAGATCCGAAAGGGCACCAGCGGGTGGGACGCGATCTTGAGTTCCCAGAACAGGAATCCAATCATGAGTACGGCGCCCAGAAAGAACCATGTGAGGGTCGAACTGGACCCCCAGCCGTGAATAGTGGTATTCACCACGCCATATATCAGTGACGCGAGCGAACCCGTGACGAGCACGGCACCGGTAATGTCCAATTTGACCGCGGCGTCACGGTTGCGCATTTCGCGCAAGAACGTTCGTGCCAGCACGGTCGCGATGATGCCGAACGGCACGTTGATGAAGAAGACCCACCGCCACGAGGCGTAGCCGGTGAGGATGCCGCCCAAGAGACCGCCGACCGCACCGCCCGCTCCCGCGACCGCGCTCCAGGCGCCAATGGCCTTGGGTAAACGAGGTCCCTGAAATGTTGTCACGATGATGGTCAGCGTTGCCGGAGAGAGAATGGCACCGCCCACGCCCTGCAGCGCGCGTATGGCGATCATCTGCGTGCCCGACGATGCGAAACCGGCCCCGATGCTCGCGAGCGTGAAGATCGTGAGACCCGTGACGTAGACCCGGCGTCGCCCGAAGATGTCGGCAGCGCGTCCGCCGAGCAGCAGGAAGCCGCCGAAGGTAAGGATGTAAGCATTCACGACCCACTGCGCGTTGGAGAGGGAGAAGTGCAATGAACGCTGCATGGACGGCAGCGCCACGTTGACAATCGAGACGTCCAACACCACCATGAACTGCGCTACGCAGGCAATTAGAAGAATGATCCAGTCAGGCGCGTGGCGGTGCGACGTTGCGAGGTTTTCTGACTCAGTCTCGGACATTGTGCAACCTTAATTGGAGCGGTGCGACGGTCGAACCGGGCGATTGTTCCGTCGTGTCAATTTGCGCCACACTGGATGGCGTGGCTGCTCAATTCATATTCACCATGCGAGACCTTCGCCGTTTTTATCCGCCCGACCGCGAGGTGCTGCGCGGCATCAACCTCTCTTTCTATCCCGGGGCAAAAATCGGCGTGATCGGCGCCAACGGCTCCGGCAAGTCGTCGCTGCTGCGCATCATGGCGGGCCTCGACGATGGTTTCACCGGCGAGGCGCGTCTCACACCTGGCTTCAGTGTTGGCTACCTCTCCCAAGAGCCCCAGCTCGATCCCTCCAAGGACGTGGTGGGCAATGTCGCCGACGGCGTGGCCGAACAACGCGACCTGTTGGCGCGCTTTAACGAAGTCTGCGCCGCGTTTGGCGATCCCGACGCTGACTTCGACAAGCTGCTGAGCGAGCAGGCCGANNTGCGACTTCCGCCCTCGGACGCTGACGTCACCAAGTTGTCGGGTGGTGAGCGTCGACGCGTCGCGCTCTGCCGGCTCCTCCTTTCGACACCTGACCTCTTACTGCTCGACGAGCCCACCAACC
>PMAL01000044.1:5574-12389 GCA_003152555.1 Acidimicrobiaceae bacterium
GCATCGTGGATATTGGAGTTGGACCGCGGCCACGGGATTCCCTGGGAGGGCAACTACTCGTCCTGGCTCGAACAGAAGCAGGCTCGCCTGGCATCCGAAGAGAAAGCCGACAAAGTTCGACAAGCATCGCTCGAGCGCGAGCTCGAATGGATCCGCATGTCGCCGCGGGCTCGTCAGAGCAAGGGTAAGGCTCGCTTCAACGCGTTCAATGAACTGGTGGCCGAGTCCGAAGCGGCGGAGCGTCGCGGTGACAAATTGGAAATCGCCATTCCACCTGGACCGCGACTCGGTGACGTCGTGGTCAACGCGGATAAGCTGACCAAGGGTTTCGACGAGCGCCTGCTCATGGAGGACCTCACATTCCTCTTGCCGCCGGGCGGCATTGTCGGGATCATTGGCGCCAACGGCGCCGGCAAGACGACACTGTTCAAGATGATGGTGGGTCAGGAACAACCTGATTCGGGGACCATCGTCGTTGGTTCAACCGTGTCGTTCGCCTACGTTGATCAGTCGCGTGACGACCTCAACGCTGAGAACACCGTGTTCGACGAGATCAGTGAAGGCCAGGAGCGCATGGCGGTGGGCAACCGCGAGATCCACGCGCGCGCCTACGTGGCGAGCTTTGGCTTCAAGGGCAGCGACCAGCAGAAGAAAGTTGGCGAGATCTCGGGTGGTGAACGAAACCGCGTCCAATTGGCCAAAGTGCTGCGCAGCGGCGGCAACGTGTTGCTGCTCGACGAACCCACTAACGACCTCGACGTTGATACCTTGCGGGCACTCGAAGACGGGCTGCTCAGCTTCCCCGGCTGCGTGGTCGTGATCAGCCACGATCGCTGGTTCCTCGACCGAATCTCGACCCACGTGCTCGCCTTCGAAGGTGACGCGCAGGTGCGGTGGTTCGAAGGCAACTTCTCGGACTACGAAGCCGAGCGTCATAAGCGGCTGGGTACCGACGCCGATCAGCCGCACCGGATGCACTACAAACCCATCTCCAGGTCGTAGCGTCGATGGAAGTGCAATTTAGGGTGGCGTAGAGTTTCTTCGTGGAGAATGGGACTGATTATTCGACGTACCTGCGAATACACGACCTCCTAAAACTTCAAGTACCACTCACCAACGACGCTCCGGATGAATTGCTCTTCATCGTCGTGCACCAGTCCTACGAACTGTGGTTCAAGGTCATCATCGACGAATTGCAGCGTTCCGGCGTTGCCCTGCACGCGAACGAACCGTGGAACGCAATCTCGCATTTGCGTCGCATGATCATTGTTGAGGACCTGCTGCTCTCGCACCTGCAGGTGCTCGATTCAATGTCGCCCGAAGGCTTTCTCGAGTTCCGTGATCCGCTCAATCCGGCGTCAGGGTTTCAATCCTTCCAATTTCGCGCCATTGAATTCTTGAGTGGCGGCGGTAAGCCAGCGATGCTGACGTTCGAACTTTTCGGTGAAGAGCAGCGAAGTTGGCTCAAAGCCATGAGCGAGGTTCCTTCGGTGTGGTCCGGCTTCGAACACTCTCTGCGATATTTCGCGAACGCGTCCGACGGTGACGAAATTCTGGACCTCGTCATCTCGCTCTACCGGTCGCACGACGACGCGTACGGATCTGCCCTGCACACGGTCGCCGAACTCTTAATGGACCACGATGGACGCCTCGCACTCTGGCGCTACCAGCACATGTTGATGGCCGGACGTCAGATTGGCCGGCGTCCCGGCACGGGTGGCAGTGAAGGCATGGCCTATCTCGACACCACGCTGGCCCAGCGGCTCTATCCCGTGCTGTGGCGGGTGCGGAGCGTGTTGTGATCACTCGCGACGAGTGCCTCGCGTTCGACCGTGACGACGCGTTGGCTTCACTTCGCGGCGAGTTCATCCTCGATGATTCGCTGATCTATCTCGACGGGAATTCCTTGGGCCCAGTTTCTAAGGCGGTGCAGACTCGGGTGAGCGAGACGATTGATCGCGAGTGGGCCCAGAGCCTCGTGCGCGGCTGGGGTGAGGGGTGGATGGAGGCGCCTACGCGACTGGGCGATCGACTCGCGCCACTCATTGGGGCGCAGCAGGGTGAGGTGCTTGTCGCCGACAGCTTGACCATCCTGCTCGCCAAACTTATTGGCGGCGCGCTCGATCAACGGCGCGATCGGCACGTGGTGCTGACCGACGCCGCGAACTTCCACTCGGACATCTACATTGCCGAAGCCATGGCCAAACGCGCGGGCCGGCCCGTCCGCGTGCGCGCGATTGATCGCGCCAGACTCGACGACGAACTGAACGAGGACGTCGCGCTGGTCATGTTGACGCACGTTGACTTTCGCTCGGGCGAGATGCTTGACCTACAGGGCATCACCACGAAAGTGCACGACGTGGGCGCGCTGATGCTCTGGGATTTTGCGCACTCGACGGGCGCGGTGCCCCTCGACGTGACTGGGGCGAACGTCGACTTCGCGGCTGGGTGCGGGTACAAGTACCTGAACGGCGGTCCCGGTTCACCGGCCTTCATGTACGTGCGTTCATCGTGGCAGGGAATATTGGAGAATCCTCTTTGCGGTTGGCTCGGACACGCCCGGCCCTTTGACTTTGAACCGACGTACGAACCGGCGAAGGGCATGCAGGCCTTTGTTACGTCCTCGCCCTCCATTGTGGCCATGGCGGCGCTGGAGGGAGCCTTAGAGATATGGGACCGTGTCACCATCGATCAAGTGCGCACCAAGAGTTTGGCGATGACTGACCTCTTCATGACCCTCGTTGCGCAGCGCCAGCCTGGAGCCTTCGAGGTGGTGACCCCGCTCGAGCATTCCATCCGCGGTAGCCAAGTGGCTCTTCGTCACAAAGAGGCCTACGGGATCATTCAGGCCCTGATTGAACGCAAATTGATCGGCGATTTTCGCCATCCCGACATTTGTCGCTTCGGATTCACGCCGCTCTACTTGCGTTTTGTTGACGTCTTCGACGCGGTGGAGCACCTCGTCAAGGTCATGGACACGAACGCGTACCGTGATTCGCGCTTTGCCGTGCGAAAGTCCGTGACGTAAAGCGCTACTGGGAAAACACGACCGTGCGGTTGCCCACAAGGGCGACTCGATCTTCACTGACGAGTTGGACCGCACGCGAGAGCACGTCGCGTTCAATGTCGCGTCCGAGCGCCACGAGTTCGCTGGGCTGACGCGCGTGCGAGACACGCACCACGTCTTGATCAATGATGGGACCTTCGTCAAGATCAACGGTCACGAAGTGTGCCGTTGCTCCAATCAGCTTGACGCCACGTTCGTAGGCCTGGTGGTAGGGCTTGGCACCCGTGAAGCCAGGCAGGAATGAGTGATGAATGTTGATGGCACGACCGCTCAGTTTCGCGCACAACTCTGGCGAGAGGACTTGCATGTAGCGAGCAAGCACGACGAAGTCAACACGGTTCTGCTCCAGCAGTGCAAGCAACTGTGCCTCGGCGTCGACACGAGTTGAAGGGCTCACCGCTATCTCGTGATAGGGGATCCCATGGCGCCCAGCCAGCTCTGAGCAATCAGGATGATTGCTCACCACCGCGACGATGTCGAGAGCGAGGTCGCCCTGATCGTGACGATAAAGAAGGTCAGCGAGACAGTGGTCGAATTTGGAGACCATTATTAATGCCCGGCGACGAACTGCTTCGGGTCGCACGCGCAGATTTGGAGCAAAACGAATCAACGCATTGGCGAGCGAATTCTCAACTCGCTCGACATCTTCAATCTCGGTCTCAAAACGAGTGCGCATGCAGAACTCGTTGGTCACCGGATCGGAGAATTGGTCGTTCTCCAAGATGTTGCCACCCAATTCGACGATTGCCGAACTGGCCGCGAGCACGATGCCGGGACCATCGATGCACTGCAAGGTAACTACGTAGGTCGCCACGTGCGCTCTCCTCTAACTAGGACTTGTAGGCGAAGAAACCCTGTCCGGACTTTCGACCGAGCAAGCCGGCCTGCGTCATGCGTGACAAGAGCGGTGGTGGGGCCAGGTGAGACTCCTTGAACTCGGCGTAGAGCGACTCGGCGACCGCCATGGTGGTGTCAAGTCCGATGAGGTCGGTCAGTGCGAGTGGTCCGAGCGGGTGAGCGCAGCCGACCACCATGCCGGTGTCGATGTCCTCGGCGCTGGCGAAACCAGACTCCAGCATTCGGATCGCCGAGAGTAGATAGGGGATTAAGAGCGCGTTGACGACGAATCCGGCCCGGTCCTTCGAGTAAATAACGCGCTTATTCAACGAATCGGTGGCGTAGGCGTGGACGCGCTCGGTGGTGTCGGCGCTGGTGAGCAGCGACGAAATCACTTCCACGAGCCGCAGAACCGGCACGGGATTGAAAAAGTGCATGCCCACGACCTGTTCGGGTCGCTTCGTGGCCATCGCGAGCTTGATAATCGGAATCGACGACGTATTGGTGGCCAAAATCGCCCCCGGGTCCGTCACCACCGCGTCGAGCCGTCGGAAAACGTCGATCTTGAGGTTTTCGTCCTCCGCGACGGCTTCGATGACCATTCCACGGTCCGCGAGCCTTGCGAAGTCCTCGCTGAAGCTCAGATTGCCCCTCGCGCGATTGGCGTCGTCTTCGGGCAGCTTGCCCGAAGCCACTGCTCTCTCAAGGGATCGCTCGATGCGGGCTTGGCCATGGGCGAGCGCGTCGGCGTCTCGCTCGATCACCACGACGTCGGCTCCGGCGCGAGCGCAAATCTCGGCGATACCCGAGCCCATCAGTCCACAACCGACCACGCCAATTCTTTCCATTCGAGTCTCCTCTTTTGTCGAAGCAAGGGCTTCGCGACGGCAAAGTCTACGTCCGAGCCATCACGCCCAACGAGTGAGGGTCCGACCGTCGGTGAGTACGATTAGCAGAACTTTGAAGTGCGACACGAGCCCTATTAATAAGGAGACGCCATGGACACCGTGAATGTCATCGTCGAGATCCCGCGCGACAGTAAAAACAAGTACGAATACGACCACGACAACCACACGATCAAACTCGACCGCCATTTGATCGTCTCCATGGGCTACCCGGCCGAGTACGGGTTCATCCCCGACACCCTCGGCGGGGACGGCGACCCCCTCGACGCCCTGGTTTTGACCGAATACCCGACGTTCCCCGGGTGCCTCATCGAGTCCAAGATCCTGGGAATGTGCAATATGACCGACGAGAACGGGGAGGACGCGAAGCTGATCTGCGTTCCGGATTATGACCCCAAATGGAAATCAGCGACTGACATCAATGACGTTCCCAAGCAAACTCTCGACCGTATCGCCCATTTCTTCACGGTGTATAAGGATTTGGATGAGGGCAAATGGATGAAAGTCGAGAATTACGTGGGTCGAGCCGAGGCGTTGGCCGAACTGGAGGCGTCGATCGCCCGGTTCAAGGGCTAATCAGCCTCGAATTCTCCCATGTCGATCATTGACGACTCCTCCGCGCATCTAGTCGCCGACACCCAGACCCGCCATTTCCTGCTCGGAACCCAACTGCTCTTCTTCTTCGCTTTGGCTTGGTGTCTCATCCTCAATCACGGACCCACGGCCGAAAATGACGGAATCTCCTTCTACGGCGTCCATCACGAGACGGTTCCCCTATTAATAGGCGGTTACGCCGCAGCGTTCGTGGGGCTTTGGCGAACGTCCACTCATTTCAAGGTCTCGGGAGTTTCAACCTTCACCTGGGTCGGACTGAGAGTCATCGCGATTTTGCTCTTCGTCTTGCTGGCAACACCATTCAATCGGGGAGCATTCCTCGACTGGACCCATATGGTGGCTGGCGTCCTTGGATCCTTGCTCGAACTCGAAGTGGCCCTGCAACTGGTTCGCGAGAGCCGTGCCCTGCGAACAGTGCTCGGTCTCGCGGTCCTTCTACTGGCGGGGGAATCGCCGCGGCCTCGTTGCCGGACTGGCACTTCGCCTACCTCCTCCAAGGCGAAATCGTTTTCCAGATTGGATTTGCGTGGTGTCTCATCGAATGGACCTACGCATTGATCGACCGTATGAGAAGGACGTAGGTACGTCACATCACAACATTGGACGATGCAGTAGGGAGTGACTTCTCGGTAGTGGCAAGAGTCCAGTTGAATCGTCGGAGAATTACGTTAAACATCGAGGTGGCGAGTCGTTGCGGCGACTGAGCTCGTGTCGTTAAAACTTCGGCTCGAAATCGGTCCGGAGTTCCCAGCCGCTTTGACCACTCACGGGCTTGGCGCAGAGAATCTGATGAATCTCGAGGTGGTGGCGCTCGAAGCCGTAGGCCGATCCTGACATGTAGAGACGCCACACGCGTGCGCGTTCGGCACCGACCTCTTCGACGGCCTCGTCGAATCGTTTGGCCAGGTTGGCCACCCAGTGACGCAGCGTGAGCGCGTAGTGCTCGCGCAGACTCTCGAGATGACGAACCTCGAAACCGTGCGCTTGGAACATCGACACCATGGTGCCGACCTCGTGGAGCTCGCCGTCGATGGCGACGGTGGTCTCCTCCTCCAGGTGGTCGCCGAGGCCCGGGTAGAGCGTGTCCATCGCCTTGATGACGCCGCGCAGGGTCTTCGCCTCGATCGCGAACTCGGTCACGCCGCCGGTGTAACGGCGGCTGAATCCGGTGGTGAAGACGACCCGTGCGGGTGCGTCGGACATGTCACTCCCTCGCCGCTCAACCAGTATCGATCCGTGACCGGTCCGATCCTTTGCCGGTCCGATGCGCCACCAGTCTGATCCGCCACCGGTCCGATCCGCCGCAGGGCCGATGCGCCGCCGCGGGCCGCTCCCCCCGACGCTAGTCCCCGCCCTGCTCCAGCGCCGCCAGCACCTTCGGCGGTGACATC
>PMAL01000088.1 GCA_003152555.1 Acidimicrobiaceae bacterium
ACCACCCCGATCACAAGACCGCCGCGCACGGACACCACGAGCAACATCACGACGAAGAAGTGTCGGTCTCATGAAGGTGGAAGCCAAGGTCCTGCTGGCACTGGGTGCCTTCTTCGGCGTGATGTTCGTTGTCTACTGGCATTACAGCAACGAAGACGCGGGCGGCGTGATGATGTTCGGCGGCATGCTGATGGGTTTCTTGCCCGGCGGCTACTACTACTGGTGGAGCCGGCGCATGAAGGCGCGCGCCGAAGATAATCCGTACGCGACCCAGGCCCAGGGTGCGGGCGTTGTGGGATCGTTTCCCGGCACGTCCATCTGGCCCTTCACGCTCGGCGCGGGCTGTTTTTTCATGGTGCTCGCGCTCGTCTTTGGCATCTGGCTGGTGATACCGGCGATCGCACTGGTCTTCTGGGCTCTCGTCGGCGGCACGGCCGAAGGTCGTCGCGGCGGCAAGGTCTAGATCCACGTTTCGTGAAGTACGGCCGTGAGAATCCTCAGCAAATTTAGGGACATGACGTGAGCACGAACGACGCGTACTTCACGTCAACAACTCAACTCGAATGGACATCCATCGTTACGGGACACCCCAGCGCGACTGCCTAGTATGGAAAAGGTTGTAATTCCTCGGGGGCGGACTTCAATCACGGATTCGACAGGTAAGGAGACGCCGTGGCCGTAGTGGAGAGCTCTACGAAAGTTGTGCTGGGTGGCGTGCGCGGTGGTCCTGAAATACCCACGTTGCGCCAAGACCGTTGGTGGATTCAGCCCGTAGCAACCATGTCAATCCTGGTGGCCTTCGTCATTTATTCGACCTGGGCCGCGTTTCAGAATAAGTACTACTTCGTGGGCGCCGACATGCACCGCAACCTCATCAGCCCCTTCTACTCGCCGTGTCTTACCGGTAGTTGTGTCAGCGGCGCCAAGGCCGGCATTGCCTGGAACTACTGGAACCTCTCGCCGGCGCTGTTGATACTCATCTTCCCCTTGGGGTTCCGCCTGACCTGTTACTACTACCGGCGCAGTTACTACCGCGCGTTCTGGTGGTCCCCGCCCGCCTGCGCGGTCACCGACGCGCACGCAACGTATTCGGGCGAAACGAAGTTCCCACTCGTCATGCAGAACATGCACCGCTATTTCTTCTACGCGCTGCTGATCTTTAACAGCCTGCTGACCTGGGACGCGATCCAGTCCTTCTACCAACCGGGTCTTGGGCTCGGCGTCACCGTTGGCACCCTGGTGTTGAGCGTCAACGCCGCCCTGCTCTGGTGCTACTCGCTCAGCTGTCACGCCTGTCGACACGTCTGCGGCGGTGGGACGAGAAACTTCTCCCAGCACCCACTGCGCTACCGCTTCTGGAAGTTCCTCACGCCGCTTAACGCCAAGCACATGAACTTCGCGTGGGCCTCGCTGGTCTTTGTTGCCTTCACTGACGTCTACGTGCGCCTCGTGGCTTCGGGCGCAATCACCGACTACAAACTCTTCTAGATCGAAGGACTGCTGTGACAACCTCCCCCTACGAACACCACGACTACGACGTGCTGATCATCGGCGCCGGCGGCGCGGGACTGCGCGCCGCCATCGAAGCCGAGCAACGCGGACTCAAGGTCGGCATCATCACGAAGTCGCTGTTGGGCAAGGCGCACACTGTCATGGCCGAGGGCGGCATCGCGGCCGCGATGGGCAACGTCTACTCCGAGGACAACTGGATGGTCCACTTCCGCGACACCATGCGCGGGGGCAAGATGCTCAACAACTACCGCATGGCCGAGCTGCACGCCAAGGAGTCGCCGGACCGCGTGTGGGAGCTCGAACAGTGGGGAGCACTGTTTGATCGCACCAAGGACGGCAAGATCCTCCAGCGCGACTTCGGCGGTCACCGTTACGCGCGCCTCGCGCACGTGGGCGACCGCACCGGGCTAGAGCTCATCCGCACGTTGCAACAAAAGGTTGTCTCCATGGGCACGGACGTCTACATGGAGTGCAAGGTATTACAACTCGTGCACGANNATCATGGCGACCGGTGGCACCGGGCGGTCGTGGAAATTCACGACCAACTCGTGGGAGGGTACCGGTGACGGACACGCGATGTCGTTGTGGGCGGGCGCCAAGCTCATTGACATGGAGTGCATCCAGTTCCACCCCACGGGCATGGTCTGGCCACTCAGCGTGCGCGGACTACTCGTTACCGAGAGCGTGCGAGGCGACGGCGGGGTGCTGCGCAACTCTGAAGGCAAACGCTTCATGTTCAACTACGTCCCGGACATGTTCCGCGCCGAGACGGCCGACACCGAAGAGGAAGCCGACAAATGGTACGACGACCACTCCGCTGGTCGCCGCCCTCCAGAGTTGCTGCCGCGCGACGAGGTGGCCCGGGCCATCAACACTGAAGTGAAGGCCGGCCGCGGCACTCCTCACGGCGGGGTCTACCTCGACATTGCCTCGCGACGGACGCCCGAATTCATCCGGCGCCGCCTGCCCTCGATGTACCACCAGTTCATGGAGTTGGCCGGCGTCGACATCACGCGTGAAGCCATGGAGATTGGCCCGACGTGCCACTACATCATGGGTGGCGTCAAGGTCGAGGCAGATACCGCCGCCACGGACGCGCCGGGACTCTTTGCCGCTGGCGAGTGCGCGGGCGGCATGCACGGCGCCAACCGACTCGGCGGCAACTCACTGAGCGACCTCGTGGTCTTCGGGCGCCGGGCGGGCGNNGCCGAAGTGGAGTACGCCGTCAAGGAAGCGCTCGGCCCCTTCGACCGCGCCGATGGCGAGAACCCGTATGACGTCCAACACGATCTGCAAGAGATGATGCAGTCCAACGTCGGCATCATTCGCACCGCCAGCGAGATCGACGACGCGATCGTGCAACTCGACACCCTCTCCGAGCGAGTGAAGAGTCTCTCGGTCAAGGGTGGGCGGGCCTACAACCCCGGCTGGAACCTCGCGACGGACCTGCCCGCGATGCTCACGGTATGCAAGACCGTGGCCCTCGGCGCCAGCAATCGCAAGGAGTCGCGTGGTGGTCACACGCGCGAGGACTTCCCCAAGGCCGATCCGCACTACGGGAAGTTCAACTTTGCGCACTCCAGCGACGGCGGCAAATGGGACAGCCCGATAATCACCGAAGAGTCACCGCTGCTGGAGATTCCCGACGAACTGAAGGCCCTGCTCGAGGAGGCGAAGTAATGACTGACGTTACGATGCGAATCTGGCGCGGCGACGCGAACGGNNCGGTTGCAGGCAACGCAAACCCCCGACCTCGCGTGTCGATGGAACTGCAAGGCCGGAAAGTGCGGCTCGTGTTCGGCCGAGGTCAACGGTCGGCCACGCCTGATGTGCATGACGCGCATGCAGGACCTGCCCGAGGGTCCCGTGACGGTCACGCCCATGAAGACCTTCCCCATCATCCGCGACCTGGTAACCGACGTCTCGTTCAACTACATCATGGCGGCGAAGGTACCGGCCTTCCTGCCGCCACCCATGCCCGAGGGCGGCTACCGGATGTTCCAAAAGGACGTTGAGCGCGGCCAGGAGTTTCGCAAGTGCATCGAGTGCTTCTTGTGCCAAGACGTCTGTCACGTCATTCGCGACCACGAAGAGAACAAGGAGCATTACGCGGGGCCGCGTTTCTTCATCCGCTACGCCGAACTCGAAATGCACCCGCTCGACACCAACGACCGCCGTGACCTGGTGCACGAGGAGATGGGGCTGGGCTACTGCAATATCACCAAGTGCTGCACCGAAGTATGTCCCGAGCACATCCACATCACCGNNAAGAAGTCTGCGTCCGAGGCGGCCGTGCAGCCGGCGCCCTAATTCGTGGGCGAATTTCTTTCCGCCCAGTGGTTTGACGATCTGAATGAGAACCTGCGTCGCGCTGATCCGATTCCGCTCGACACCAACTCACAATCGTTTCGCGTCGTGCTCGAATTCGTGGACGGCCCGACGTCGCTCCCGCACGCGATCACGTTCACGATGAGCGCCGACGGCGCNNCAATTCGACAGCGCGACCGCGTTGCGCGAAGGACGGGTCAAGGTGCGCGGTGATATCAACGCCATCGTGCCACTGCTCAGTTGGCTGCAACTGGCCCATCCACACGCCGAGCAGTAGATCGCCACCGTGGAACAACTCGCGCTCACCGAGGACGACCTCGCCGAGCCGGGAATAATCGAGGGCTACATGCTGCACGATGTGCAGGATCACGTGGCGCCGGTTGCCGTGCTCTGTTTCTTTAACGAACTGCTGGAACAACTCGCCGCAGACGGAGTGTTGGCGCCGGTCTATTCGCTGCGCAGCGAGATTGGAAGCAATCCCGTTTACGAATACGTGAGTGAGTACGGCACCGTATCGGTCATCCATCCCGGTGTCGGCGCACCGCTCGCAGCGGGCATCACCGAAGAGATGGCCTCGATTGGCGTCACCACGTTCGTCGCGTGCGGCGGTGCCGGAGCGCTAGTGGACGCGCTGGCACTGGGCCAAGTAATGGTGGTGTCGTCGGCGCTGCGCGACGAAGGGACAAGTTTTCATTACGCGCCACCCAGTCGAATCATTGAGGCGGACCAGCTCGGTGTTCGCGTACTCTCCAAGACGCTTCGGGAAATGGGACGGCCCTTTTTTGTCGGGCGTACCTGGACGACGGACGCATTCATGAGAGAGACGCGCGGACGCGCTCAGCGTCGCATCGAGGAAGGTTGCGCGATGGTTGACATGGAGTCTTCGGCCTTCATTGCCGTCGCCAAATATCGTCACGTTCGATTTGCGCAGTTGCTCTACGCCGGTGACTCGCTCGCCGGCGAATCGTGGGACCACCGCCACTGGGACAGTGCTCGCGAAGTTCGAGAGCAACTGTTTTACGCTGCGGCACGGGGCGCACTCGCACTGCACCAGGCTTAGAGTGAGATCGAGTCAACGTCAGCATCCTTCAATCGAAGTATCAATCTCGGTCGCGTTGACCGCGCAAAGGAACTTGCCGATGCGTTCACGCCGAGAACGGGCCACACGACACATCGAAGTTGACCTTCACTGTCTTGCCAAACTTCACCACGACGTTGTATTCCTTCGACCCCCACCACGTGGTCGAGATTGTGTAGCGCCCGACGGGAACGTCAAAGTGGTACCAGGTTGTTCCAATGTCGGCCGAGACGTTGTATGTTTCAAAGGTCTTGGCGTCTTTCGTCAGCAAGACAATCAGCGGCCCCTGTGGTGAGTCGAACTTCTTCGCGCTACAAGGTCGCACGTCGCCAACGATGAGTCCGTAACCGNNCTGATTAGTCGTCGGCGCTGGGACGCCCGTCAACGCACCACAAAGTGTGTTCACATTGACCGAGTTGGAAATTGTTGGTGGCGAAGGTCCGTTCTTCTAGATCAAGGAGAGTTTCGCCACGTCGTCGCGCTCGCCCAGGAGCTCATCAGTGGTGATCTTGATCTTCTCCTTGGCAAACTCATCGAGCGTGAATCCCGACTTCACTTTCCAGGCGCCTTTGCCATCGGCTTGCACCGGAAAGCCGAACGTCAACCCGGCGGGGACGTCGTAGGTCTCTCCGTCGGAACTGACCGCCACGGACACGCAGTCGTCGTCGGGCGTCGGCGTAGTGAGGCTCACAACCGTATCGATGGCAGCGTTCGCCGCCGAGGCCGCGGAACTCGCTCCCCTCGCTTCAAGTACGGCCGCGCCGCGCTTTTGCACGGTCGTAAGGAAATCGCCCCGTAGCCACGCGTCGTCGTTGACCGCACTTACGACGCTCCGGCCGTCAACCGTCGCGTTAGAGAAGTCCGGGAACTGCGTTGACGAGTGGTTGCCCCATATGGCGAGGTTCTTTACTCCGGCGACACCCGTGCCCACCTTCTTGGCGATCTGCGACTCAGCGCGATTCTGGTCGAGTCGCGTCATCGCGAACCAGCGATCTGCAGGAATCTCCGCAGCGTTGGAGCGCGCAATCAAGCAGTTGGTGTTGCAGGGATTTCCGACCACCAAGATACGCACGTCGCTGGCCGCGTTCGCGGCGATTGCCTGGCCCTGAGGCTTGAAGATGCCGCCGTTGACACTGAGCAGATCGCTCCTCTCCATACCTGCCTTGCGCGGCACGGATCCAACGAGCAGCGCCCACGACGTATTGGTGAAGGCGTGACCGAGGTCGCTGGTGGATTCCACGTCGGCGAGCAACGGGTACGCGCAGTCGTCGAGCTCCATGACCACGCCTTCGAGGGCCTTCATCGCCGGCTCGATCTCGAGCAGTCGCAGGACAATCGGAGCCTCAGGTCCAAGCAACTGTCCCGACGCGATGCGAAAGAGAAGTTGGTAGCCAATCTGACCGGCGGCGCCGGTGATGGTGACGTGAACGGGGGTGGTCATGATGCTCCTTCGAGGTTGCTAACTAGAGCCGGTCTACTATCGCCGACGCAAACTCCGAACACTTCACTTCCGTGGCGCCCTCCATAAGACGGGCAAAGTCGTAGGTCACGATCTTCTCGGAAATCGTGGCTTCCAGCGCCGTCACGATGTCATTAGCCGCGTCGGTCCATCCGAGGTGCTCGAACATCAGGACTCCCGAGAGCAGGAGTGATCCGGGATTGACCTTGTCCTGACCCGCGTACTTGGGCGCGGTGCCGTGGGTCGCTTCAAAGATTCCGTGACCGGTCACGTAGTTGATGTTGGCCCCCGGCGCAATCCCGATTCCGCCGACCTGGGCCGCCAGCGCATCGGACAGATAGTCACCGTTCAAGTTCATTGTCGCGATGACGTCAAACTCCTTGGGTCGCGTGAGGGTCTGCTGAAACGCAATGTCGGCAATGATGTCACGCACCAGCAGTTTCGAACCGGGCTTGCCGTTGCAATCGTCCCAACCAACCGCGACGTCCGCGAATTCATTGCGCACCAGTTCGTAGCCCCACTTTATGAAGGCGCCCTCGGTGAACTTCTGAATATTGCCCTTGTGCACCAACGTGACACTCGGACGGTCGTGATCAATGGCGTATTTGAGGGCGGCGCGTATGAGACGCTCCGAACCCCCTTTGGAGATGGGCTTGATGCCAATGGCGCTCATCTCGGGGATATTCCAATCGAAACTCACCTTCAAGAATTCACGCAGCTTCTCGGCGTCAGGCGTACCCGCCTCCACCTCGAGGCCGGCGTAGACGTCTTCGGTGTTCTCGCGAAAAATCACCATGTCCACGAGCTCGGGATTCTTGATCGGCGACGGCACGCCCTGGAACCAGCGCACCGGGCGCAGACACACGTAGAGGTCGAGAATCTGACGCAGCGCCACGTTCAGCGAACGGAAGCCGCCGCCGATGGGCGTGGTGAGCGGTCCCTTGATACCAATGAGGTAGTCGCGGAAGTCGGTCACGGTCTGCTCGGGCAGCCAGTCCCCCGTCTCGTCGAAGGCCTTCTGTCCGGCGAGCACCTCTTTCCACTCGATGGTCTTGCCGTACTTCTTTGCCGCTGCGTCCAGCACCAGTTTTGAGGCGGGCCAGATGTCGACGCCTATGCCGTCACCTTCGATGAAGGGAATAATCGGGTTGTCGGGAACATTGAGTACGCCATCGGCGCTTGTCGTGATTTTTTCAGCCATGCCTTCATCTTACGGCGATTCGCAGGGTCCTCTCCTGGGTCATATGTCACGCGACGACGCGTGAAAGGCCTAACCGAACAGGGAGCTGTAAATCTCGCGCGTCGCCGTCGAGCGATTGAGCGTGTAGAAATGAAGGCCCGGCGCGTGCTCGTTGAGTAGACCCTCGCACAGTTCGCGAGCGGCCGCGATGCCTTCACCGCGCACCGCCGACGGACCTCCGCGCTTGTCGGCCGCTTCGAGCCGGTCGACCAACGTTTGTGGCACGGGCGCCCCCATCTGGGCCATGCGAGATATACCGTGCAGGGTCGTCACCGGCATGATGCCCGGAATCACTGGCTTGTCCAACCCGAGCTCACCAAGCTCGTCGACCAGTCGAACCCACTCACCAACGTCGAAGAAGAACTGCGTCACCGCGAAGTCGGCCAGTGCCAGTTTCTGCGCCAGAAAGCGGCGATCACTCTCGAGGGTGGGCGATCGGGGATGTCCATGGGGATGGGCCGCCACACCAATGGCGAAGTCACCGGCAGTTCGCGTCATCTCCACGAGATCAATGGCGTGCAGGAACTCAGAGGTCTGTTGGTCGGAATCGTCGGGCACGTCGCCACCCAAGGCCATCACGTTCTGGACTCGCGCCTCGAGGTAGTTCTCGAGGATCACCCGCATCTCGCTACGGGTGTGACCCACGCAGATCAGGTGCGCCATGGCCGTGATCGTTCCGCGCTGCTCGATTTGCGTCACGAGATCAAAGGTTCGTTGACGCGACGCGGGCCCGCCGCGATACGTCACCGATACGAAGGAGGGATGCAGTGGCTCTAGTTCCTTGAGCGTCGAGGTCAGTACGGCACTCTCCTCGTCGGACTTCGGTGGAAAGAATTCGAATGACGTGGTCGTACCTTGTGCCAGTACGGCATCGATGCGCACGGAACTAGCTGGTTCGTCCGAAGTCGTCCTCGAGACGAACAATGTCGTCTTCGCCGAAGTACGTACCGGTCTGGATTTCAATGAAGACCACGGGATCGGACCCCATGTTCTCGCACCGGTGGGCCTGGCCGACGTGGATGTCGACGCTGCCGCCGGCGTCCAACTCAATGGTGGCGCCGTCGAGCACGACCGTCGCGTGGCCGCTCACGATGAACCAGTGCTCCGAACGAAATTTGTGGGTCTGGTAACTGAGTCGCTTGCCCGGCGTAACGGTAATCTGCTTGACCTTGTAGTTGCTCGCGGTGTCGTCGAGCACCGTGTAACTGCCCCACGGTCGCTCGGAGTATTCTCGGCCAAAACTGTCGGTTGTGCTCATGGCATCTTCTCCGCGGCTAACACTGCATTGGCTAACAGCATGGCACGCGTCATCGGCCCGACGCCACCGATGCGCGGCGTGATCCATCCGGCGACGTCGGCGACACCGTCGGCCAGATCACTCAGCAGTTTCTTACCGACGAAGGTGGTGCCGGCCCCGACCACGGCGGCGCCGGGCTTGACCATGTCGGGCGTCACCAGCCCCGCGACGCCGGCGGCGGCGACAATCACGTCGGCGCTGCGTGTCAGTGCGCCCATGTCGTCAACGCCCGTGTGCACCACAGTGACTGCCGCGTTGCAACCGGGACGACGCATCGCCATCAGCAATGCCAATGGTCGGCCGATCGTGAGACCGCGACCAATGATGACCACGTGCTTGCCCTCTACCGGCACGCGATAGGCGCGCAACAACTCGACGATGCCTGCGGGCGTGCATGGCAGCGGTCCGGGCGCGTTCATCACCAGTCGACCCAAATTCGTCGGATGCAGTCCGTCCACGTCCTTGTCAGGGTTCACGCGCAGCAGCACCTGTCCTTCGTTGATGCCTTCGGGCAACGGCAACTGGACCAAGAAGGCGTTGATCTCGGGATTGGCGTTGAACCGGTCAACAACTGCTTCAATGTCAGCCTGCGACGCCGTCGATGGAAGGTGCTCGCTGAATGACTGGATGCCAATCGCCTGACACTCCTCGTGCTTCATGTTGACGTACATCGCGCTGGGCCCGTCGTCGCCCACGAGTATCGTGCCGAGTCCCACGGACCGACCGTTGGCCGATACGCGCTCGATTCGGTCGACCAACTCCATCTTGATTTCACCAGCCACACGATTGCCGTCGAGAAGTTCTGCGCTCATGGTGCTCCTAGTGGCGAAAGTGACGCTCGCCCGTGAGCATCATGACGATATGNNTGCACAACGGCCGTGACCCCCGCGCTCGTGAGCGACTCCAAGCCATCGGCGAAGGGGAAGAACGCGTCGGACGCGGCGCAGGCGCCCTGGGCGAATTGGCCGGCCTTGGCCGTTGCAATGCCGGCCGCCACCACGCGTGACTGCTGTCCCGCGCCCACCCCCACGGTCACGCCGTCGCGCGCGAGCACG
>PMAL01000185.1 GCA_003152555.1 Acidimicrobiaceae bacterium
TTGCTGACGTTCATCGTCGCCTACATCCTCTACGTGGCCTGCGAGTCAAGCGCCTCGGGATGGATTGCCTCTCACTTAAACCGCGTGGGTTACTCCGCATCGCTTGGCAGCGTGATCACGGCCGGCTTCTGGTTGGGTCTGGCTGCGGGACGCGTCATCGGCGGACCGTTGCATAAACGCTTTTCCCACAAACTCCTCGTGCTCGCCGGAGTCTCACTTGCCATCGTCGTCAGCACCAGCGCACTGTCGAACGGGCTGGCGCCGTACGCCTATCCGATATTGGGCGTGGTCCTCGCGTCGGTCTATCCAATGGGATTGATCTGGTACACGCTGCTCTGTCCTGACGACGGCAACGGCCTCGCCCTCATCATTCTGTGCATGATGTCGGGCGGCATTTTTGGTCCCGCCGCCCAAAGTGTCATGGTGTCGCACTTTGGTATCCACGCAGTGCCTATAGTCATCGCGTCATTCGCAATTCTCACGCTCGGTGCGTTCGGTTCAGCGCTGCGCTTCAGCCCGCCACTCGCTCGACTCGGTGGTGCGACCATCGTCAACTAATACGGCGAACGGCGACGTTCGCGATCTCTGATTTCCCGCCAACAGACTTATGCGGGGAAGCGCCTGAGTGGGGACTTGTCCCCGACGAGCCACAGATGCCCGAATGGATCGAAGAAACCACCCTGCCGGTGAGTGCCCCACAATGTTTCATGATCTCGCACGGGGTCAAAACTTCCGTCCGCGCCCGCCGCCACTGCCCGGGCGACGAGGCCGTCGGGGTCATCAACAAAGACTTCAACTCGAACGGTAGTTGTGCCAACGTCCGATGGGTGACTCCATCCGTTGCCTTCCGGTTCGGCCAGGAAGAATGGAGCGCCGTCAAATTCCAAGGCGATCACGGAGCCGAGGTTCCACAGTTCGTTTGCACCAATCGCTTCTCCGTACCAGGCCGCGGCCGCCCGAGCGTCTGGCACCGCGAGCATCAGTGAGATCATTGCTTCGCCTGGCATCGCGCAACCTCCTGGCATCTCCGTCGTGACGTGCATTTGCACTCTAGAGGTTGTTGACGTCTTCAAACTTTGACGGGATTGACTTACAGGTCTGCGCCATTTGACGAATGGGTCGTCACGCCGCAGTGTCATCGGAGGCGGGGGCACGTCCATCACCCTGATCTACGGGTACGGCTTTTTTAAAGTTAACGCCTACGCAAAGGTCGAAAAGTAGCGCGACAACTGTCCGACGACGAATCGATGGTCTTCGACTTGCGGCAACCCGGACACGGCGACCGATCCGATGCACCCACTCGAGGCGACCGCCAACGGAAAGGCACCGCCATGCGCAGCGAACCTGTCCGTGTCAAGACGGAAACGGGAATTGAAGTCTTCGCCGTCGGCCCGAGCTTGGCAGCCCATGTAGTACGACGAATGACCGAATTGACGCACCACCGCGGACTTTCGCTCCAGCCAGTCGTCGTTGTCGATCGATGAACCGGGCAACGCGGCATGGAAAATGCGTTGGCCGTTGCGACGTATCAGTATGGCGATGGGAAAGTTCGCCTCCAGGGCCGCCTCGCGCATGGCGCTGCCGAGTTCCCATCCGTTTTGATAGTCGAAGTACGGGAAGATGAGTCGCTGTTCGTCGGCGAGCAGTGTCGCCAGTAGTTCTGCGTCGTTCGTCACGCGTTCGAGGTTACTTGGGCAGCGCGGTCTGGGTGGCCGGAATCTTTATTGGCGCCACGTGACCTCAGTGAGAGAAGTAACTGGTAACCGCCACGGGTACACCATTGATACGCGCCGTCGCGGCGAACGGCAGCGAGTGACTGGAGTCGGTGACGTAGAGAGTGAGCGGGACCAGGGTGTTGTTCGGCGAGAACATGCTCGACGTCACCCCGAGCTTGATGACCCTGGTGCCGCGCAGCGTGACGACTCCCTCATAGCGGCCCACGCGTCCAAATGCCTTGAGCCCAACAATGAACTGCGTCAACGTGGTCGTGGGACCGGTATTGGCTTGTTCCGAATAACGCGGATCGGCGGGGGTCAGGTAGTACCAGGCGCCCACTTCGGAAGGCTTCGTGGCCTTGATGCCCAAGAAGTCGATGAGACCCGCGACGGTCGTCACTCGGAGGTACGCGCGAGCGAACGCCGTGGTCTGGACGATGAATTCCGTGCCGATGTCCTGGACGGTGCTTAACGACTCCTCGACAGTCGCGGTCTGAAAGGCGACCAGCGACGCGCGCTTTCCACTCACGCTGAAACTGCCGCGCAGCGCGTAGCTCTGGAACTTGCGCGCGTCCGCGAGAGCCCGTACCAAGATGGCCCGACTANNCCCGCCGAGATCGTGCCCACTAGCGGTGAGAGTAAGAGAGTCCCGAAAACAGCGAATCGCAGCAAGGTCTTCATCGGATTTCTCCTAAGTGGCGAGGGATTCCATCTTGCCGAGACTGCGCGACGCTGTGCCTGACGAGGCGCATTTTGTCGGCTAAATATCGACGAGGCAAGCGCCATTCGCCAACGTGGATCGCCACCACTCGTTTACAGGTCGTGAGCGATCTCCCAGATGTGGCCGCCCGGGTCCACGAAGCTCGCCGTGCGGATTCCCTACGGCCGGTCAACGGGACCATTGAGCAAGGTGACGCCGCGACGAGCCAATTCTTCGCAGACGCGGTCGACGTTCTCCACACCTAACGTGAACTGGAATCGCGATCCGGAATCCTGGCTCGCGACCTCCCCCGGCGCGATGAGTTCAGGACCTTCAGAGGCGACCAACAGGTTAATCAGCGTGTCACCGAATTGGAAGACGGCCGAATTCGGGTCTTCGTAGTAAATGGGCAGGTCAAAGACCTTGAGGTAGAACTCCTTGGCCGCGGCCAGGTCGTCAACGAACAGCGTTATCGCCCCGATGTGCTTAGGGGCACTAGACCACTCACTCATTGTTCTTTCTCCTTTTGTCTGGATTTCATACTGACATCAATGCGACCGTGTCGGCTGGTACACCAACGCCATCACAGCCGAGTCGAACTGCCTCGAACTCTTGAGCTTTAAACCCCCTAACTGTTGGACCCCGCCAAAGAGCGCTGATCCACTGCCCGCCACGTACAGGTAGACCAGTAATCGGTACTCGTCGACCACGTCGAGTTTTGTCAAGGACTGCAGGAACTTGATCGCGCCGTGGGCCATGATGAAGTTTCCGGGTTGACTCTTCAGGCGCCGAATTTCGTCGACGATGTCACCACTGGCAATAGTGGAATCGGTCCACATTGCCTGTTGCAGGCTCTTGGAGAAGACCACTTTGGGAATTGAGTTCATTGGTGGCGCGAATATCTCGGTCGAGTTGGGCCAGTGCTCGGCCATCGACAAATACGTGATGCTGCCCATGATGTGGGTGTCAACGCCAGAGATCGACCCCACAATCCATTGACCCAGTTCGGCGTCATGGACATTGGAGAACTCGTCCGTGCCGGTATCTTCGGCGGCGATGAAGCCGTCCAATGACATGACAGAGACTTCGAGAATAAGTGGGCGCATTGCTTCCTTTTCCTCAACAATCGACGTGAAATATGTGCCGACGATGTACTGACTGACTTAACTGTCAGAAATCATCGCCTTTCACCGGTACGACGAACGGGAGGCCGCCGCGAGGACACAATTCTTAACTTTTTTAAGAATTCTGTTTGTTTTTCTAATTTGACGGCAATGACATCGACAGAAAGTCTGTGGCCTTGTGAATTGAGTTAGATGTCAAAAGACCTTTGTTGCCTAATTCTTGGCTAGCGTGAATCGCTTCTCATAAAAATCACCATATATTGTGCGGCGTTCTCAACGCTTCGCCTTTGGTGCATCCGAGTTTCAGATTGGTGATATCCATGCAGGAAATTCTATTCCGTTATGCCGTGGTACTCGACTCGCCATCCAAAATCTCGGCCAAGTTTTCCTGCAATCTAAGTAGAGTTCCCGCGAGCTGCTCGCGCTCTTCGCGAACTAACCCTTCACGCAGCTCGGCGCGCAGCATATGTTCGACGGCGGAAATTTTTTTGCCGATTTCTAGACCCTCAGGGGTCGCACTGAGAAGCCAGACTCGTCGGTCAGAAGAGTCTGGCTCACGGCGCAGCAGTGATCGCTCGCTCAAGCTGTCAATAATTATTCCCGCCGGGGCGCGGCCCATCCCAATCCTTTCGGCGACCTGCGTCTGCGAAAGGGGTCCTCGTTCGATGACGAAAGCCAGAAGACACGCCTCAGACAAATTAAGTCCAAACTCTGCAAGACGGAGATCGTAAGCCCGTCGTATCAACTTGGAGGTCGCCATTAGTGTCGACTCAAAGCGCCGCCAAGGGGGAGCATCAAGTTCGTGATGCATCTTGACGGGTACGACTTCGTCAACCATCGAGAGCGTCTTTAACAGAAGCACGGCATTTAAGAAATATCGTTGTCATCTTTTAAAATCCTGAACCACTGGCCACCGACTGAGAGTCGATAGGAATTGTGACTGTATTAGTGGTGACATAATTTTTAACAGAAACCCGGTATCTCAATTGGCTCATTTTATTCGACTCACTATCCCTTGAAATTTTATTGCTAACTATTAAGGGACTCAATTATGTTAACAATCCTAGCGACTTGATATTCGATATGCCGTTACTCCGCGAAGCCATCACCTCATTTCTTGAGAGGCGATTCCCTCTTTTCATTGGCGATTGAGTTCCCTCAGCGTGGAGAACAATCTCACCGGCCCTTCAGAACTTCCCGTTTTGTGCGAAATGGCCACGCTTGGAGATGATGTTTTTGGTATTGCGGAACGACTAGCCGGCTTTGTGAAAAGGTCGATGACCAGGTGACGGTGATCAATGACCGGGCTACGCAGGATCATGGTGTTCACGAGCGACTTTTGCCAATCGACGAGTTCGACATTGATCTTGTCCGTCGATCCGAGGTGGGCAGTCTCTTCGATATTGCTAGCGAGACGGTCGTGGCTGGCAGAAAACTCTCAAGTCCGTTCTCACATTTCCCGCATGTGCTCGAGAGAAATGTGACGGAAAAAACTCTCCACGGCCATGACATGACGAAGATACCAATGCAATCCAAGTTCCCATGTGAAGCCAATTCCCCCATGCACTTGAATCGACTTTTGCGCCACTGAGCGCGCCAATTCCGCGGCCATCGTTCCGGCTCGGAGTGCTTCTTCCAAATCGCCGGCGTTCGCGGCCCACAAGGAGGCGCTCTTCGCTAGCTCCAGGTCCCTATACATGTTCGCCGCCATGTGGTGAATTGCTTGAAATGAACCAATCACTTGCTGGTAGGCCGATCGCTCAAAGCTGTATGCCAACGCCCTGTTGTGACATTGCCTGGCCGCACCTACGGCTTCGGCGGCAAAGAGTGCGATACTTGTGCATAGCCACTCCTGCGGGCCTATTGACGCCCGATCTACCACCGCGATTGGCATTGAGGGGGCGAAAATATCAGGCGACGTGCCTTTGCCGGCACTCAAAGTCAACCCCAATTCGACATCGCAAACAACCTCAACACCTCGAATGTTCGCGAAAGGTGCAATCGCGCTCCCGCCTGCAGTAGGAACTGCAAGGGTAAGCGGACTTACGGAAGGCTGATCACTGCTGTTAGCCCATCGCATCAAGCAAAGCGTGGCACTGAAGGGCAGTGGGATTAAGTGCTGCCCCCACACTTCTGCCAGTTCAAGCAAGTTCGTTAGTTCCTCGTCTCGAGATCCGGCGCCTCCCGCAAGAAGCCAACCTCCTTCTCTGAGCGCATTCCATGCTTCAGTTTGCGGCTGTGCAAACCATTCTTCCGAGTAGGGCCCTGGAGAGAGACTCTCGAGCAGGCGATTGAACTCTTTGGTGGCATCGAGAAATTCGATTGATGGAATCAAGGACACAGCATTACTCTCCGCTCGATTTGGAATCCAGAGTCGGACTTCGCACTACCTGACCAAACCTCGGCATCTTCAACACGCTTGTCGCAATGACGTTGCGTTGTATCTCTGATGTGCCTCCCGCAATCGTTTCGGATCTGCAATGCAAAAAGCGGTCACGCCAATAATCGTCGTGTTCTGTGCATTGCGCGGTCAATCCGACTTCTGTTACCTCCTGTGCTAATTCACTGAAGGTAAGTCTGAGAATGGCGGCGGGACCATACCACTCGCGATCATTCGCTTGTAACTCCACCAATCGCATCAAATGCCAGCGAAATGTTTCGAGGCGATCTTGAAAACTGTTCGCGATCGATTCGAGGTGACTTTCCCGGGTGCAATTGGAAAGCTGTTCGATGAGTGCGTATAGCTGCCCGTATTGCCGTAGGCCATTAAGAGCAAATCTGATTCTTCGGTAGGGACCCGTCAATCCGACGAGCGACCACCCTCCGTTTTCAACGCCGAGCAACTCGTCTCGCGTCGCGAGTGCGTTCTCAAAGGTGACCTCATTGAAGGTCGCGTCGCCTGTGATCTGGCGAATTCGGCGAACTTCAACGTTTGGTTGCCTCATATTGAAGAGGAAAACGCTCAGATTGTGGTGATGTGGTAGCTCTCGAGAAGTCTTGGCCAGCAGATAACACCGATCAGCGATGTGACCCCAACTCGTCCAGATCTTGCGACCATTGACAAGGTAGTCATCCTCGTCCCTCCCTCTCAGCGCTGTCGTTGAAGCACTGGCCAAATCGGATCCCCCGTCGGGCTCCGAATAACCCTCACACCAGATTTCTCTTCCAGCGAGGATTGGTGGGAGAAACCTGACTTTTTGCCCGTCAGTGCCGTACTGCATGATGGCGGGGCCGGCAAGATATTTGCCCAAAGTATCAAGCGACTCCGGAGCGCCGGCTTTGGCACTCTCCTCATAAAAGATGAATTCTTCGATGGGGCCGAGGCCTTGACCACCGAATACTGTCGGCCAAGTCAGACCCGCGTAGCCAGCTTCATACAGCGAGTATCCCCAATTTCTTTTCAGATCGAGTTCTTCGTCGGAACTCAACATCTCTTGTGATCGGTTCAACCATGGCTCGGGTACCGACTTATTTAGCCAATCTCGAATCTGCCGACGATAACTCTCGGCTTCGGGGCTATTCAGCGTTAGAAGCATGGCCAAAGGGTCCTCTCGACATCTAGTTATTGATTATTGCGAGACATGACCACAGTCAGCCGCCCACACTCGTGATCGTCGAAACGTTGGTCAAACTAGTGACACCGTTGCCGCGCCTCGTCCAGAGAGTCGCGCAAAGCCGATAGCCGCGATTAGAGCTAAGCCGTCGAAAACGTCCCCCGTCCACGAAGCGAGTCCAATCAATTCGAGACCGGTCGAAATGATGATTATCAAGTAGGCGCCTACCAAGGTCCCAATCGCATTAAATCGACCGGGCTGTATAGCCGTGCTACCTAGGAAGACCGCCGCGAGTGGGGGCAACAAATATTGACCTCCGATGCTTGGATCCGCAGCGCTTAATGTTCCGACAAGTACCACGCCAGCAAAACCATAAATGGCACCAGAAACAATGAACGCAAGCGCACGTGTTCTCCGCACCTGGATGCCGGCAAGTCTGGCAGCTCTTGCGTTTCCACCGATGAACAACAGATAACGTCCGAAACGCGTGTGTTCGTACACCACCCACAAAATCGCAATCAGAATCCATCCGTAATAAACGGCCAATTGGATGCCGCCTACTTCCGTAACTGACATGCGGGTAATGCTCGACGGAAGACCTGTTATTACCTGAGAGCCTGAAATTCCGTAACCCACGCCTTCGATAATTGTCATCATTCCCAGCGTCGCCATGAAACTATTTAGTCCCAAGCCAACGATCAAGATCGCGTTCACTATTCCGACGCCGGTGCCGACGCCCAATCCCACCAGGACACAGATCCACGCAGGCAAATGATGTTGAGCCGCGAGCACGGCCACAGCAGTTGCTGACAAATCCATCGCCGCACCAAATGAGAGATCAAGGTCCCGAAGTCGAAGCACAATTGTTACTCCGCCTGCAAGCAAAATGGTCACGCTCGCTGCGTCGAGCATCGCGAGCGTGTTGCCGGAGGTTAAGAATTCTCCCGGAAGAGCGATCGTGAATATCACATACGTCACGGCAAGCACCAGGAGCAATCCAAACCTGGACACGAGATGGAGTTCCTTTTTTTCGCCTGGCTTCGAGCCCTGACTATTCGAGGGTTGCTTGCGCAAGAATCCGACAATTGACTTTGCCGCGTTCGATAATGTCGCGTTCACCTCGGATTGTTGGACGCCGCCCTCTTGCTCCACGGGGGGATCGTTAGGCTGCATTGTCGGACTCCGCTAAACACGCTCGTGTGATGTCGTCCTCGCTAAACGGTCCCTGTTCCAAAGTTCTCCCCGCCCTTCCTCGCGAGAGTATGTATATCCGTGTACATGTAGCGGCAAGGAATTCGTAATCCACCGACACAACTAATACGGCACCTCCTAGAGATGCAATCTCCTGCGTATAGGCAGCTATGTCCTGACGCGACGAGATATCTACGCCTTGAACAGGTTCTTCAAGCAATAGAACCTTCGGTTCGTGAGCCATCGAACGCGCCAGATATGTCTTCTGCTGATTTCCCCCGCTCAGCGTCTGTGTCATTCGGTGAGGGTCGCTTGGCCTGATTGCATATTTCCCGATCAGGCCGCGTGCGCTATCTAACTCTTTTCGCCTCGAGATCAACCCATGTCGCACCAGTCGTTCGAGTCTCGAAATCGTGAGATTCTCGAAAACACGACCCCCGGGCCACAACCCATCCGCCAGCCTATTTCCCGAGACAAACTGCAGCCCGACCTTGGGCGATGTTGAAGGCGACAACTTGACGATCTTTCCCCCGATGAGGACGCTGCCCGCAACGGCAGTCTTCTCGCCAATGATGAGACGTGGCAGTTCCTCTAGATCCATGCCCGCAAGCCCGCTAACGCCCACCACTTCGCCCGCGCGGACGAAGAGTGAGACGTCGTTAATATAGAACCCGCACAGATTCCTGAGTTCAAGCCCGCTTTCATCTTTCGCACTGTGGATCTGTGAAGCGTCGTTTTCTTTTGAGTTTGGTCCGCTGGCAGCGGCAACGTTGAGGGCTCTTCCGATCATGTGCTCGACGACCTGTTTCGTATCCACGGCGGTGATCGGCCCGGAGTACGTCACTCTCCCATCTCTCAGTATCGTCACCTCGTCACACACGTCACGTACTTCACGCAATTTGTGAGAGATGAACAGTAAGGCGCACCCGCGGGCAGCGATGCCGCGCATCCAATCTAGGAGCCGTTCCGTTTCAGTCACGGTGAGTGCTGACGTCGGTTCGTCCAGAACCACAATCCAGTTACCGTGCCCCCACTCATCGAGAGCGCGAAGCACACGTAGTGTCGCGATCTGTGCTCGCTCCGACTGCGAGAGCGACTCTACGCATCGACGGACATCGAGATTGAGCCCGAAGCCATCAACCATTTCCTGTGCTGCACGAACTTCTTTCTTCCACGAAATCAAACTGTGTCCCAGTCGTTCGAAATGCGCACCCGATGCCATGTTTTCGACGACCGAGAGGTCGGCAACGAAGGGTAATTCCTGATGAACGATTCCAATGCCGATCTTTTCGGGAACCGTGTACTTACGAGTTATTTTCTGGCCCCAGAGCGTTATCTCACTTCCTGGAAAGGGATGATAAATACCGGCGAGAATCTTAACGAGAGTGGATTTTCCCGCGCCATTGGCACCAAGCAAACCATGAATGGAACCCGGGGCTACTTTAAATGAGACATCCTTGAGTACAGGGGGCCCGCCAAAGCCCATTCGAACATTACATATCTCAAGTGCCGGCACCGAGGAATCGGTTTGCTTTTGCCCGGTAGAAAACTCATCCTCGTCCTTCACCCCAAGGTGATCTCCAACTGCCATCACTCAACCGAAAACGTCTCGTCTGTATGCTCGCCAAAGGTTGGCACCCGTGACCTCGCATTTCCGAAGCCCATTTGGTTGGATGGCAGAAGTACTGCGTCGCCGTAGCCATCTTCAACTTCCTGTAGCAGGCCAGCCTCTTGAAAGTCAGTCGACGTTGAAACTTCACGCGTCGTCCGCAAGATCCCGACCGGAATTCCGAACCGCTCCAGGATGTCCAGGACATCGCCTCGCGTTCGATTCCGCGTCCATCGGCTGACCAACTTGTTGACCTCGACACCCCGCGCTTTGCGTTCGGCGTACGTTTCGTAGCGCGAGTCGTGAGCGAGTTCGGGCATTTCTATGGCCGTACAAAATTTGACCCAAAAGACGTCTGAGTTCACGCCGATCGCTGCGTAGCCATCTGAACATTCGAAGTAGCCATACGGCACCGCATGACCAAACTCCTCGATACTGCCCAATTGAAACGCAGCTACCGCACACGTATTGATCGCGAGCATAGAGCCGAGCATTGAGATGGAGATCCGTTTCCCTTCGCCAGTTTGATCCCGCCCTCGCAATGCTGTGACAATTGCACCATAGGCATTTAGACCAGCGATGAAGTCGCCCAGTGGGGCGCCATATTGAATGGGAAGTCCGGAACTGTCACGGCAATGAGATGCCAAACCACTTTGCGCCTCGGCGATAATTGCTAATGCTCCTCGCGATTTCGCTTCGGTTGGTTTGGTTCCAGCGTCAACCGTTGAATCTGTAGCGCCGTCATAATGAATTGAGCAGAAAATTAACGACGGACGACGGGCCGACAGTACGCTCCAACCAAGGCCGAGGTTGTCCAAGACCTCGGGACGAAAATTCTCGACTACGACATCTGCTCTGTCAACCAGTTCAAAAAACCTGGACCGTCCGAGATCCGACTTGAGATCAAGAATGACGCTCTTCTTTCCCCGGTTACAGGCAACAAAGAACGAACTCACTGACGTTCCAGTTCCCGCCTCTCGAATCACGCCACGTCTACGAGAGAGTTCACCTTCTGGCGGCTCGACCTTAATGACATTCGCCCCCGCGTCGGAGAGCAGCATGGTACAGAACGGACCCGCAATTAAGTGAGTGAGATCTAGTACCTCAATGTCCTTCAGAGGAGCGGAGCCGCCTTCTTGCCTCTCCGTCACAGTGATTCAAAATGATGTAGGTCTTTCACGGTGCAAATCACTTTATGACGAGAGGCCCCACGCCGCTTCGAATTTCGTTTGGAAGTTGACGTAGGTCGGAATCACTCCACCATTCGCGACGTTTGCCTTGTCGACCAACTGGGTCGGTATGGGGTCCGAAGCGGCTGGCAGCTTGAGGATTGCGCGTCCAATCTCGTCCATTGCTGCCCATCCGGGGAAGTTACTGTCCCCATGCGACAGGTCAGCGTATTCTGATCCGTTCTGTATGTCAGTCAGCGTGGCGGGCGTGTTTTGTCCTCCAATGATCTTGACATTCGAGTGAATCGCTTGGAGCGCCGGAATCATGTAGATCGATTCGCTGTCGTCCGAGTTGATGATCATGTTGACATTCTTGTTGGCTGTCACAATGCTCGTCCCAAGCGGACCCGAAGACGTTGCAACCGTCAAAATGTCAAAGGCCGTAACTGAGACCTTGCACTTCTTGCACAGGGTAAGAATGACCGAACGCAGTGAAGGATAAGGCTGGACTGTCGAGGAAAAGATCGAGTCATCGGTGTACACGGCGTCAAGTTTGCAGTGTGTAGCCAAAAGTGCGGCGGCGCCTTGTGCTCGGCCGGCGACCAAGGGATTCGAGTTAATTGTCGCGAAAATCGTGCCGGGAGTGACGGGCGGTTCGTACATTGAAACTACGGGTATGCCCGCCGCTTGCGCTGCACTCAATTGTGGCCCGATTTCAGCAGCCGAAATCGCGAGCAGAACAATTCCGGCCGCGTGGGCTGAAATTGCCTCGTTGATTCCTTCCTGCTCAGTAGACAGAGAAGCCTGTCCATCAAAGTTAGTTACGTTAACCCCGGCCGCTGCCGCTGCCGCATCAAATCCTGCTTGAAGCTCCGCGGTCGTGGGGACGGTCGCACTCTCGTTGATAAACCAAACCGAGTCGCCTTTTAGGGCCGACATGTTGAAGGGCATTCCGATCGCTACCTTAGGTGAATTCTGGTACGCAGCAAGGATCGCGGTTGCCTTTTTCTCACAACCTTTTACAGTGAACTTCGTGGCGGCCCCAGCCGACGAAACGCCCACGCTTGAGATTGCCCCGGTACAAACGACCAATGCAGGAGCAACCATGACGCCAGCCAATACAACAGACCATGCTCGACGCCGCTTCGCAGGTGCCATCAATGCTTTGATCCCCTCACGGACATTCAGTGCTCTCATCTTTTTCCCCTTGTGGATGACGCTTCCAATGCCGTACACACTCCCGGCGATAACAAATCGAACTGTAACAGATCTATCTGCGTGGTGCAATACATTATCTCTAAATAATACTTTTGTCGTCAAAACACCCTGCGGAACTAGTGGAAGAGTAGTTAGAGCCCGCCAACCTCGATTTGTCTCGGTCTGCGTTAGGGAACATTGAGATGATCTCGAACACTTATGCAGCGCTAATTCCGATTGAATTGCTGCTCGACCCAAATGCCCATGTCTTTTCGAGCCTGTCGAGCCACGGTGGTTGAAGAAAAGATCGCGTCGAAACCATGTGGGGCTCCAGGGTAAATGTGGAGATCAGTGGGTACGCCTGCCTGATTCAGACGTTGGGCGAAACTCACACTTTCGTCGAGGAACCTGTCCAAAGTCCCTACCATGATGTACCCCGGCGGTAATTCGCTCAGGTCTAGTGCCCGCGCTGGCGCGGCATAAATAGGGACGTCTGGGCGACCATAAAGGTCTCCCAGGTACGACTTCCACGCAAACTCGTTGGATGCCAAACTCCAAAGTGGCGTCTCGGTCCTGCTTGAAGGTGTGATCTGACGATCGTCTAATTCGGGGTAGAGGAGAAGTTGGAACAGTAGAGAAAGTTCGCTGTGATCGCGGACGTATAGAGCGAGGGCTGCCGCCAAGCCGCCGCCAGCGCTTGACCCCATTACTCCAATCCGCTCACGGTCTATCCCGATCTCATGAGCGTTGTTGAAGAGCCATACAAGTCCGCTGTAACAGTCCTCCAGAGCGCTGGGGTAAGGATTCTCCGGTGCCAAGCGATACTCCACCGAGGCTCCCGCGCAGGAAAGACGGGGGCACCAAACATCAAATCTCGGGTCGAAGTAGGACCTATCCTTGCTGACGTATCCGCCTCCATGAATCGCATAAATGCAGGGAAGAAGGCCGGCGACTCCCTTTGGTCTATGGACGCGAACTATGACGCCCGAATTGCCGGGAACCAAATAGTCCGTCCGTTCAACATCGTCGGACAGCGCACGTTCGCGAACAGTCGCCGGTTGACGACGTATCTCCGGCAGTGAATGCTCATTCCAATCAATCTCGGAATACCCTTCAAGTAGAAGTTCAATCTCGGGATCGACGAACGCCGCGACCTCGGTAGGTGGCTTTTCTGAATTGGAATGCTTCATTGATTACACTTCCATTTTTGTGCGCTTGTTCCCTCAGTTACTCGATTCGTAACTAATGGTACAATCTTTTTCTTGGCACGTGAAAGCAACTACCCGACGGTCTTGGCGCAATGCTTCTGCGTAAGTATCTCATTACGAAGAGCGACAAAAACAACGCGAGGTTTNNGGTGCCATCCGAGTGTCGCGGGCGCCAAGTGGACTTTAGGTTGCCCGAAGAGCGTCAAAAGTTTCGTGGAGAGGTGACTGACTTTTTGCGCGAACAATTAGGAGAACCTTTTGATCGAGTGGGGTCCCAGGACTGGCAGGCGCAAGTGCGATTTTGTGATGCGCTTCGCGACCGCCAATGGATTGGGATGTGGTGGCCGAAAGAATATGGGGGTCAGGAGCTCCCCTACTGGTATCAGTTGACACTTATTGAGGAACTCGCGTTCTGGGAAGCTCCTCGAGGTCCCATTTACATTGGCTGGGATCGAATTGCCTGGACCCTTCTCCTGCTGGGTACGGCAGAACAAAGGGCGGAGTACCTTCCACGAATTCGGGAAGCAAAAGACGTCTGGTGCCAGGGTTTTACCGAGCCGAACTCAGGCTCGGATCTCGCCTCGCTGCAAACGAGGGCCATCCGCGACGGCGATCATTATGTCGTGACCGGCCAGAAGACATACAACAGTTACGGCGATCACGCCACCCACGCCTTAGTGGCGGTCCGAACCGATAGCGAAGCTCCAAAACACAGCGGCATCAGTCTCCTAATAATTGAGACCGCTTTACCAGGTGTAAATGTGCAACCGATTGCAGACATGCGAGGTCACGAAGCGCACTTTAATGACATCTTTTTTGACGAGGTACGTGTTCCCGCCAACGCTCTCCTCGGAGGCGAAAATGATGGATGGAAAGCGCTTCAAACCACACTGAACGCTGAGCGCTCAGGAGTAGCGATCAGCCGGCTCGGCTACTGCCGCCGAGCCTTCGCGGCAGTTGAACATTGCTGGGATGAACTGCCTGTTGAACGTCGCGAGTCAGCTATGGTCCTTGACTCTTTAGCCCAAATGTGGACGAAGCTCGAAATCCTGCGTCTACTCGCTTACCGTGTTGCCGCGGATCAAGAGAACCAAGTCGTATCCAGTGTGAGAAGTTCAAGCGCCAAACTATTTGGTGGCGAACTCCAACAGTTCATGTACGAATGTACCTATTCCTTTTGGCCAGAAGTAATGCAACTGGCCCCACAGAGCGCCAATTCTCTTCTCGACGGATTCTTCACTGATCATCTATTGGAAAGCGTGGCGGCAACGATCGCCGGAGGAAGTTCGGAAATCGTTCGCACGATCATCGCACGTCGAGGCCTTGGTTTACCGTGAGCAAACAATGAAAATCATGGTCATACTCGAGAACCGCACGAAGAAGATTCCGTACAACTTTTTGAGACAGGGAACACTGTGGACTTTAACTTGACGAGTGAACAGGAACAACTCAGAGATGTGGCACGAGCGTACCTATCGACATTCTGCACGGGTGAGTTTGTCCGAACTGCCGAAAAGTCGAGCTGTGGCCTCGAAAATGAAACGTGGCGCAAAATGGCGGCGCTTGGCTGGCACGGCTTAGCCGAAAGCAAGGAGTCACTGATTGAGCTGTGCGTGATCGCTCGTGAATGCGGTCGCTGCATCCTCCCAGGTGCATTTCTCACAAACGCGCTCTGCACTTTCTTGATTTCTTCTTCAGCGTCGCCAAGTGTTCGATCCCGTTTCTTGCCAGTCCTGATAGATGGATCAGAGATTCATACCTACGCCGTGTCTGAAGGCAACGGGACCTGGGACATAACGTCGGTGAACCTTAGAGCGGTCGAATCTGATCAAGGGTACGCGCTAACTGGCCGAAAGTTTGCCGTTCCAAACATGGGCGACGCAGACTATGTCCACGTGTTTGGCCGGTTGCCCGATGGACAACTCGCGGATTTTATTTTGGCCAGTTCGGCCACCGGATTGCGAAGTACGGACCTGAAAGTAATCGGAGGGGATTCGCAAGCCGCCCTCAAGTTTGAAAACGTATACGTAGAGCGGGAAAATACCGTTGTTATTGATGAAGCGGTCGCTCGCGAAATTGAGTGTGTCGCGAATTGCCTCGAATGCTCGTATCTAGTGGGGCTGGCCGAACGAGACCTTGAGATAACGACGGCCTACGCGAAGGAGCGAATCCAATTCAATAAGCCAATTGGCTCCTTCCAAGCGGTTCAACACATGTGCGCTGACTCCGTGATCGATCTCGACGGCATGGATGTCCTGGTGCTTGAAGCAATTTGGGCGACTCAAGTGTCGGACTCGAGGCGGGATGAGATAGTTTCAATGGCCAAATCCTGGTGCGGAGAGGCGAGTCGGCGCATTGTGTCGAGAGGCCAGCAGATTCATGGTGCGTTTGGATTTACCGGGGCTTCAGAGGTGCAGTTGTACTTCCGGCGTCAACGTCGACCCGCTTTCTTTTGGGGAACGCCGGAAGCGCACCGACGCACCCTGGTCGACCTGATTCAGTCGGCGCGTCGGCTCGACATCAGCGTTGTCGGAGCTTAAAGCACCGACACGACTTTCATTTAGAAATAGGAGGATAGTTATGGGAGACGAGAGCGCTCGACACATATTGGCGAACCGAGAAGGTGCCATTCTCCACGTCAGGTTAAATCGGCCGGAAGTTAGAAACGCCATAACGCACCAAATGGTGGACCGATTCAACGCGTTATTGGACGACGCCGAAGACGATAAGAACGTTCGGGTGGTTGTGCTTTCTGGTGAGGGTCCCGTGTTCACAGCCGGGCACGATTTGAACGAAGTCAAATTTGAAACTGACTCGACCGGTCCTGGTGGACCTCAATCACAGCCGTATATGCGGACTCTTCCACGGGCGTGGTTCTTTTCGAAGGGCCTCATCGCCGCTGTGCACGGATACGTAGGGCCGATGGGGTCGATCTTGCTCGCGCCATTCGACTTCATAATTGCCGCTGACACAGTGAGGTTTAACTTGGTAATTTCTCAAGTGGGGTCGAGCCTGCCCTCGCACTCGGACCTACTCGCGTTCCAGGTCCCGATGCGAGTCATGCTCAAGATGCGGATGATGGGTGGGTTCATCGACGCTTCGACGGCAGCCCAACTCCATCTCGTTCAGCGCGTCGTTCCAGAGACGGAACTGCTCGCGGAGACAATGAGATGGGCCGATGAGCTTTCTAAGGTGCCGACTGAACAGGTTCGCGCAGCAAAGACAACAACGCATCGCGTATACGAGTTGATGGGCCTGGCAGCCGTAATGACCGCCGGAAGTCAGGTAAGCGGTCACTCAGGCGAGGACAAGGAATTCTGGGATAGGGTCGCCGAGATTGGCGTTCGCCAGGCCGCAGCAGAGCGTCAAGCGGGGCGGGATATGGGGATAGCGAAAGTTTGACGGTGAAAACATCTCGTCGAGGCTCGCGTAGGAATACTCGAGGGCGCGGTTCGACGTCGATCGGTCATTAACTTCGAAAAGAGTTCGACGCGTCGAGAAGATTTCGGACCTGGTGAGTCAAGAACGACGATTGCGCGACTTCATTGTGACCGAACGAAAACTTCGGACGTTCGATTGGCGCCGGCACCCTTTCGACCCCATCGAACCAGAGACCACCGGTGAACTCCTTGAAGAGATCGAAGCAGATCGCCGGCGATCTTCTGGGGCCGATCTTGATCAGATCCGCATCAAATCCAGAGAGCCAATAGGAGGAACATCAACAATTGCCAGACCAATCAGGTCCCACTCCAAACGGGGGGACGCTTCTCAGAAAATGCCCGAGCTCCTTCCTTCGCATCGCTGGATTGCATGACAGAATCAGTGAGTTCTGCTTGGCGAATAAACCACTCACTCCTGGGCCAATTTTGACTTTCCATGATGACCTGCTTCGCGGCCTCAATTGCCAATGGCGCGTTGGCGGATATGCGTCGTGCGAGATCCTTGGCGGCCTCCAGTGCCTCTCCCAGAGGGACAACACAATTGACTAGACCAAGAAGTTCGGCCCGTTTCGCGTCGAGCGTCTCTCCTGTCAGTATTAACTCCAATGCCGCAGCACGCGGAATTCGCGTCGGGAGTCTCAGCAGTCCTCCCGCTCGAGCTACAAGTCCCCGCCGAACTTCAGGAAGGCCAAAAATGGCGCTCGTCGACGCGATCACCATGTCACAGGCCAGCACCATTTCAAAGCCACCTGCCAGCGCGTATCCTTCCACTGCAGCAATGAGAGGTTTCTTTGGCGGACTCTCCGTCAAGCCCCCAAATCCACGTCCTGGAATCGAAGCCACTTCGCCCGCCAAGAATCGTTTCAGATCCATCCCCGCACAAAAGTTTCCTCCAGCACCGGTCAATACGCCAACGGACAGATCGTTTCTCGTGTCGAGATCATCGAGCGCTGATGCAATGGCTAATGACACGTCGCGCGTCACAGCGTTCCGTTGCTCGGGCCGATCGATGGTGATGACCAAAATGCCGTCGTCCTCGACAACACGGATTCCTAATTCTGGCTCACTCACCGAGGCGCCATTCGAATTGCACCATCCAGACGTATGGTCTCACCGTTGATGTAAGGGTTCTCAATCACGCTCGTTGCAAGGTGCGCGTAATCATCCGCACTACCGAGGCGCTTCGGGTGAGGAACAGACGATGCAAGCGACTCAACTACCTCGGATCGAAGACGACCGAGCATCGGAGTTTCAAAGATTCCCGGGGCGATTGTGACCACTCGAATCTCCGAACTCGCCAAGTCGCGTGCAGCAACCAATGTTATCCCGTGTACCGCCGCTTTCGACGCGGCATACGATGTCTGGCCAATCTGACCGTCAAACGCCGCGACAGACGCGGTGAGAACACAGACTCCTCGGTCGCCATCGATTGGTTCGTTCTTGCGCATGCGGGCAGCTGCGAGCCTCAACACGTTGTACGTCCCAACGAGGTTCACACGCAAAACTTCGCTGAAGGATTCTAAGCTTCCCGGCTGACCTTCCTTGTCAATTATCCGAACTCTGTCGCCGCCACGACCCGCGCAGTGGACGAGTGCTCGCAAGGGACCAAATGACTCAGCGGCATCCAACGCCTTGCCAACGGTTATTGAATCCGTCACGTCAGTCGGGACAAAAGTTGCTGAAGCTCCGAGTTCACTTGCAATATCTTCGCCTGCCGACGTCGGCAAATCTGCGATTACAACGGAGGCACCGAGCCCAATCAACCGACACGCAGTGGCGAGGCCCAGTCCTGATGCCGCGCCAGTCACTAGGACTGAAATGCCCTTAACGTTCATTGACTCTCCTTTTTACAGACCAAGCGACTTACTGATGATGGTCTTCATGACTTCGCTTGTTCCGCCATAGATTCTCGTGACACGTGCATCGGCGTAGAGACGTGCGATGGGATACTCATGGACGTAGCCGTACCCACCAAAAAGTTGAAGGCAGCGATCGACAACACGTGCTTGAACCTCAGTGCAAAAGAGTTTGACCTTCGCCGCATCCACCGGACTCAAGTGACCATTTGACAACTCCGAAATTGCTCGATCCAACATCGATTCCGCAGCTTCAATTTCCGTCGCTACTGATGCGAGTTCAAATTTTGTGTTTTGAAACTTGCTCACGGTTTGGCCGAAGACTCGCCGCTCCAAAACGTACTCAACGGTGACCTCCAATGCTTTTCGCGATTGAGCTACTGAACCAACGGCAATCGCGATTCGCTCCTGAGGAAGATTGTGGCTCAAATGCGCAAAGCCTTGTCCTTCTTCACCCAATAGATTCGCCACGGGCACGCGAACGTCGACGAAGGAAAGTTCAACGGTGTCTTGCACTTTCAACCCAAATTTGTCCAATCGTCGGCCCTTTGTAAATCCAGCCATTCCGTCCTCAACAACAAGGAGCGAAAAACCGCTGCGGCGATCCTCGCTTGCCGTATCGGTACGCGCAAAAACAATTACAAGATCGGCCAGCTCCCCTCCGGTGATAAAAGTTTTTGACCCATTCAATACAAACTCTTCACCGTCTCTGATCGCAGACGTACGAACTCCCGCTAGATCGGATCCGGTATCCGGTTCAGTCATGGCTATCGCCGTTAGGTACTCGCCAGAGATTAATTTTGGAAACCATCTCTTCTGTTGTTCATCATTCGCATAGGCGCGAAAATAGGGTAGTACGATGTCTAACTGCGTACGTAAAGTCCCAAGGGTGACGTGTGCATTCGCAGCCTCCTCTTGGATAAGAGCATTGAACGCGTAGTCAGTTTGTCCTCCTCCGCCGCATTCAACAGGAAAATTAATTCCCATGATGCCAACTTCACCGAGTTTTCTAAAGAAGTCACGGGGGACGACACCTTGCTTCTCCCACTGGTCATAGAAGGGAACAGATTCACGAAGTATGAAATCACGAACAAGATTGCGAAATGCTTCGTGGTCTTCGTTGTATATGTTTCGCTGCACCTTTTGGTAATCCTCTACGAAACAAGCTCAACGAGCGTGGCGTTAGCGGTGCCGCCACCTTCACACATTGTCTGAAGTCCATACCGAATGCCTCTACTGCGCATGTGGTGCACCATTCTCGTCAAAAGCCCGACACCGGACGCACCGAGGGGATGCCCAAATGCAATGGCGCCGCCGAGTGGATTCAATTTTTCTGGGTCTGCGCCAGTTTCAGCAAGCCACGCCAGGGGCACCGAAGCGAATGCTTCATTGACTTCATAAACTCCGATTTCGTCGATTCGAACTCCCGCACGACCAAGAAGTTTCTTGGTCGCCGAAATAGGACCAGTCAGCATCATCATCGGGTTATCTCCAGTTACCGCAGCGCTGTGAAATCTGACGATTGGCGTTAAGCCAAGTTCCTTCGCTCGTCCCGGCGTTGTCACAAGTACTGCACCTGCGCCATCCGAGATTTGGGATGAGTTGCCCGCAGTGATTAAGCCATCAGCTTGGAACGCTGGCATTAAATTGGCGAGTGATTCAAGTGTGCCACCGCGTCGAATGCCTTCATCAACAGCGAAAGCCCCTCCCTCCGTTTGCACTGGAATTATTTGTTCCAAAAAAGTGCCAGCATCAATCGCAGCCGCGGCTTTGGCGTGCGATTCCAACGCGAACTGGTCCAAAATCGTGCGAGACAATCCCCATTTCTTGGCAATCAATTCGGCGCTAATTCCTTGATTAAACGAAAAATCGTCGTAGCGTTTGAGCACCCGTGGACCATAGGGCATGCCTACCTCCCGGGCTGCCCCTAGCGGGACACGGCTCATGTTCTCGACACCCCCCGCAATCACCATGTCGTACTGACCCGCGATGACCCCGAATGCGGCGAAATCGAACGCCTGTTGACTAGATCCACACGCCCTATTAATGGTGACGCCAGGAATTTCGTCTGACCATCCCGCGGCCAAGACAGAAAATCGAGCCACGTTACTTGATTGATCACCAAGTTGCGTCACACATCCCCAAATAACGTCGTCGATTAAATTTGGATCTATCCCAGTGGTAGTAACCAGTCCATTGAGGATGTCAGCCGAGAGGTCTACCGGATGGACATCTTTGAGAGACCCATTCCTACGGCCAAAGGCGCTCCGCACCGCTCCGACTATGACCGCTTGACCACTATCCATGACTTCCTTTCGCGCACCGATCGAACCACCTCGACATGATAACTCTCAAGAATGTATTTCTTGATACTACTTAATTCATGAAGTTGCCAATTAGGGTGTGCTTTAAACCCTCCCAATTCCGGCTTAACCATCTTGTTTTGATCGAACGCAATCAATGCGACAGGGTGGAGAATTCGACACACCTCTGTTCAAATGGGAGAGTCACCCTCACTCACTCATTGTGTTGTGAGTCGTAACCTCGCGTGGCGGGTTAGGTGCGCCTCTTCTTTGTCGTGTCGTTGCCGAACCTGGTTCAGGCGATCACCGTTCGACAGAAATGACGTTGCTGCTCAGCAGAGCTTCAATATCTTCGTCCTCAAAGCCCCATTCACGGAGAGCAACTTCCCCGTCTTGTCCGGGACGCGGCGCGGACCGCTGAATGGAACTCGGCGTCCGCGAAAATCGGGGTGCTGGCGAGGGCTGGACCACGCCTTCGAAATAAACGAATGTGCCCCACTCTTTTAGATGCTCATTCTCAGGCGCTTCTCCCATGGAGAGAACCGGGGCGACACACGCGTCGGTGCCGGCAAAAATGCTCTCCCACTCATCGCGAGTCCGGCTAGAGAATACCGACTTGAAAATCTCATGAACGCGGTTCCATCCGGCCTGGTCGTCACGAGCGGGGACTTCCAAATCGGAGAGTCCAATCAAGTCAAGCAATTTGGAAAAAAATTGCTCCTCAATCGCACCTACCGAAATGTACCGACCGTCACTCGTTTCATAGACGCAATAAAACGGTTTGCCACCATCAAGAATATTTGTCGCGCGTTCATCGTTCCAGAGTCCCAGTGCGCGCATGCCATGAACGTACGTCGCCAAATACGCGGCACCATCAACCATTGCAGTATCCACCACTTGACCTTGACCCGTTCGACTCACCTCCAACAGTGCGCAGGTCATGCCGTACGCCAGAAGAAGACCACCACCACCAAAGTCTCCGAGAAGATTCATTGGAGGTTGCGGTGGCCGATCTGCCGGACCAATGGCACCTAACGTGCCAGACAAAGCAATGTAATTAATGTCGTGTCCCGCCGCCTGGGCGTACGTTCCTTTTCGACCCCAACCGGTCACTCGTCCGTACACTAAGCGGGGATTGCGCTCTAGGCACTCGTCGGGACCAATACCCAAACGTTCGGTAACGCCTGGACGGTACCCTTCGATCATGCCATCGGCGCGTTCCACCAATCTGAGAATAAACTCCGCCGATTTAGTCGACTTGAGATCAACGGTAATTGACCGTCGCCCGCGATTCATTATGTTCATTGCTCGTCCGGCTAACGCAGGATCCTTCTTCGCGTCAGGATTGATTGGGCGGTCGATTCGAATTATGTCAGCACCCGCGTCAGCAAGGGCCATCGCGGCAAATGGACCTGGACCAACACCGGCAAGTTCAATGATTCGAATACCGCTGAGGGGTCCACTCATCAGGGAACCGAACTGGCAGAATGTCCGCGCCTCATATCATCGGCCACCGAAGACTCCGCCCGGGACGCAAAGCGGCCACAGAAAATTGCTGGCTTTTATCGCGGAAGAGATCACTCGGTTGGGGAGAATAATCATATTGCGATTTGTCTACCATAACACTGTATGGCTTGTTTCGAAAATAACTCCCCTGTTTGACTCGAAACGCCTTCTGGAGTGTTGCTCGAAAATCACCAATCCAGATCGCCAAATCACCCTGCGTCCCTGACCAATTGGAAAGCAAGGGCAAGATCTAGATCGCCTTGATTCTCAAGATTGAAGCAACATCACGTCGAACGCAACACGCAACGGCGGTCCACATAAACAGATAAAGCTACCTAACAGAACCTTCGTCCTGACTACTTGACTCTCCAAATGAAGCTCGGCGCATCCAGAGATACACACCCGTGTAAAGAACCCCAATAACTACCATTCCAACCATTGGTAAGACAATCGCCATTGTCGTCTCCTTTTCCATGTTTCTTAGTGTACTATTTAGTAGCGCACGACTTAATAGTACACTCTATACCATGGAGAAGGGGTCGTCAACGGAAAGTCGCGACCGTTGTTGTGCGCCATTCCTACTGAGGGGTCCTGATGAACAATGAACCGCCAACCATTCGTGAAGCCGTGTCCGCGCAGGGAGCGCTCAAGAAAAACGAGACCTATGTTCCCGATCCGCTGGCTTTAGAGCGCCAGGTCTGCTTTGCCTTAGTGGTGGCTGCCCGCAGTGTGCTCTCGATCTACCGACCGCTGTTAGAGCCCATGGGGCTCACCCATCCCCAGTACCTGGTGATGCTGGCGCTCTGGGGTGAGTCACCGCTGTCGGTCGGTGACATTGGCTCACTACTAGAGCTGGACACGCCGACACTCTCGCCGCTGTTAAAACGCCTAGAAAGCGCTGGTCTCATTACCAGAACCCGCAGCGAAGAAGACGAGCGCAAGGTCATTATCGATCTCACCCAACAGGGTCGCGATCTGCGTGAACTGGCGCTCAAGGTCCCACCCGCGATCGTCGCCCGGCTCGGTATCCCGATCCCGGAGTTGGAGCTACTGCACGCGGCCCTCACCAAGGTGAGCGAGGCCTCGCGGGCGCTCAGCGTCTAGTCGGCCGCCTACCGCAAAGATGTAAGCGCCAGAGATTAGCCGGTGCTACTCTCCGACCGATGTAAATTCACCGCGTCGGTGTGGGTCTGTTGGTGGTGCTGTCGCTCGGCGCGTTTCCATTGGCGACTGGTGCTGCCAGCGCGGCTTCAAAGCCGCTGCACGACGGTCTCTACGAGACCGCCGGCGTCGGCCCGGCTACTACTCACTCGAGCTCCAAGTGGTTGGCAACGGGACCAGGATCCTAGGCGGACTCAAGGGTTCCGGCGAGGTCTGCACGGCGTCGCCGGCGTCCATTGCTCGATCCCAATGAACTGACCGTCATCTCGACGATTCAGATCAAGCTGGCGACGTCCATACCAATCTCGCCCAACGGATCGTTCTCCTTCTCGGGCAACGTGACGCTCAGTCCTGGACAGACCCAGACCACGATGACGTTCTCTCAACCCGTCACCCTGAAGGGCTGCTTCTACCGGGGCAGCGTCATCGCGAAAAAGACGACGGCCGTCACCGGCACGCTCTCGGCGCCGTCCATCTGCGAGACGGCCACGCCCGTGCACTTTTCGACCAAATGGTACGGCCCCGTCACTGGTGTCGTAGGCTAGCGAGCAACTCTCTTAACTTGGAGACGGCTCTAGTTTTCCTGGGCCGCGAACGATCTTCAAGTAAAAGTCGCGTACCTCCTGGGGCGACAAGTTCAAAAGCGTTGACCCGGCGGTGATGACCTGTCCCACGGAGGCCGACCAGATGACCGCGGTCAATGCTTTGGCGTCCAACTCTTGGTCCATCCATCCGAGGGCTTGCGCGTTTTCGACCACCGTGATCCAACGATCAAACTGGATGTCCAGGAGATCGCAGAAGTGGCGCTGGGAGAACGGGTCGTTCCACACGTCCTGGAGCAAGTTGACAATGCCCCACTTGTTGTCAATCTGACCCGACTGCCAGGCCATCTCCATGTTCTCTTCGATCCCGGCCCAAAATGACGGCTCGTCCTCATCGGCGACGGCAGATTCAATACGCGCGAGCACGAGGTGATGGGCCTCGACCATCGCGAAGTAGTTGGCCATCTGGGCTTCCGCGATCAATTGCGTGCGCGACTCGAAGAAGTGCTCCACCGTCGTGAGATCGATATTCGCCCCCTTGGCCACGTCAGCCAGTTCTAGTTCCTGACTACCGGATTGGCGCACCAGTATTGACGCCACGTTCACGATCTTTTTTCGTGTGAACGCGTCCCCTGAAGATTCGATCATTCGCCCAACTTTCAAATGGAGCAGTAGTTGCACTACCGCGAGATAATGAAAGATACCGCACTACACCAATGTGCGCGTGACCATGCGAGTCGGGACAGAATCGTGGCAATCTCTAACATGCAACAATTGGAAAATGAATGAACCCTTGTTAACGGTGCTGGGCTCAGCCGCGCCGTTCCCAATACCGGGTAATCCCTGTTCGGGATACCTCGTGCGATATGGGAAAACCAGCCTGTGGGTGGATGCCGGTACGGGCACGCTCAGCGAACTACAGCGCCACGTCAGTCTGCGGGACCTCAGTGCCCTATGGATCAGCCACGTGCACGCTGATCATTTCGCCGACCTGCCCGCCCTGTACTACGCGTACGCGTTCGGTGACGTGTCGCGCGAGACCAAGCTGCCGGTCATTGGCCCTCGCGGCTGGGCCCAACGTGTCTCGGCCTTCGTCACCAACGATGTCGCGCACGATATGGGAACCGTGTTCCACGTCCTCGAGCACGACGTCGACGAACTGGCCAACGTGGGTGAAATGCGTATTCGTGGCCAACTGGTCGCGCACAGCGCCCCGTCCTACGCGCTGCGCGTCGACGTCGGGGGGCGTAGCTTCGTCTACTCCGGTGATACGGGCCCGTGCGAAGCATTGACCGAGTTGGCCACGGGCGTTGATCTACTGCTCTGCGAGGTTGGTTGCCAAGATCCACTCGATGTGCGCCGCAAAGTGCACTGCACGCCCGAAGACGCGGGAAAGACAGCCGCTGACGCCGGTGCACGCAACCTGATGCTCACGCACCTCGCGCCGGGTTTAACCGGCGACGACGCGCTGCACCGCGCCGCGACGGACTACGACGGCCCGATATCGCTGGCGACGACGGGTCTCTCGGTAACCATATAAACGTATAAGAGATGTAGTTCTTCGCTACGACGGGCCCATTCCTTCACAATGTGACCTTCTGCCCTACGCCACCACCCCAATGTCGCTCAATACTGAATGCATGGACGCGAGCCAGGCCACAGATTTGGACACCCGCAGACGCAACCCCATCTTCATCGAGGATTTCATTGACGTCGATCGTCCGTTCTCCGCCCTGCAAGAGCGCTTCAGCGGTGACGGAAAGTGGCTCGCGCCGCTGGCGACCGAGGCGACTCGCGAGGGTGAGTCCTTGCGCATGCGCATCGGACCGGTGTGGGCCGCGCACGTTGTGACCCACGAAGTGCACGTCACCCTCTGGCCGCCGCGCGAGCGCGATAGCTCTCTCGTGAGGTCGCTCACCTGGGTGCCCAGCGGATGGCAGTCGCTCTTCCCGTTGCTCGACGGCGACATTGAACTGGCGCCCATCGATTCCATGTGGTGCCGTCTCTCGTTGGCCGTGGCCTACACGCCGCCGCTGGGTGGATTCGGCGCTCGCGTCGACCGCGCGTTGTTTCACCGCGTCGCCGAGTCGACCGTGCGCTCCTTTCTCACCCAAGCCGCCACGATCCTCAAGAGCGGCGTCGACTTTCCGCAGGCGTAGTTCTTCGCGCTGAGCGGGCCTTTCACCAATGAACGTCAGGCGGCGAGTAACTCGCGTTCGTCAAGGAACGACCACCACGCGTCGCCAATCAGTCGTACGGCGAACTACGCCTCGCCGGGCTCGATGTCCAGCAGCGACAGCGCCCCCAACGTCCACTGCGCGTGGTCGCCTTCAAGCACTCCGTGCACCGTCCAAAACTGAGTCGCTGCCTGCGAAGCGCCGTAGTGTCGGACCAGTCCTTCGGCCTTGGACCGCGCACTCTCCGCGCCTTGTCCTTCGTACGCCCAGAGCCACGCGAGCGAGGCGTGCGGTCCGAGTGCTAACAACCTGGCGTACGACTCGACCAAGGTGGATATGGACGGCGAGCGACGACCCAATGTGGTCACGATCGCGAACAATGAACCGGCCGGTGAATAGGAGCGGACGTCGCGTCGCCGCCTAATTCTGCGAGTCGGACACAATTGACCCGTCGCGCATTCGGATGCGCCGCCCCGCACTTAAGGCCACGTCCTCGTCGTGGGTCGCGATGATGATCGACACGCCCGAACGGTCGTGCAAGTCGAGCAGCAGCGTCATGAACTCTTTGGCGTTCTGCGAGTCGAGGTTTCCCGTCGGCTCGTCGGCGATGATCACCTCGGGTCGGTTGGCCAATGCGCGCGCAATGGCGACGCGCTGTTGCTCGCCGCCCGACAGCCGCGACGGCAAGTGCCCCAGGCGATGTCCCAGTCCCACCTGGGTCAGCAACTCCTCGGCCCGTGCCGCCCTCTTTTCGCGCGACGGCTCTCGCGGGATCATGGCTATCGCGACATTGTCGTCGGCGCTCAACGTCGGAATCAGGTTGAACTGCTGGAACACGAAGCCAATTTCCTTGCTTCGAATCTCCGTCAGGACCTGATCGGATTCGTTCTCCAACGAGCGACCGGCGAACTTGATCTCTCCCGACGTCGGTGTGTCGAGCGCGCCGAGCAGCTGGAGCAGCGTGGTCTTACCCGATCCGCTCGGCCCCTCTAAGACCACCATCTCGCCGCGCTTGATCGTGAGGTCAACACCGCGTAACGCGTTGACCGCCACACTGCCCTTGGCGTAGGTACGCGTCACCCCTCGAAGTTCGTAGAGCAGTGATCCGGGCGTCGACTCCGTGCTATCGCTCGTGAGGGTCTCGGTCATGGTGCTGTCCTTTCGTAAACGTGTCTGTTCATCCGAGGTCTCGCAGCGCGGACGACGGTGACATCCTGGCGGCCCGCCACCCTCCGACGGCGCCGGCGATGAGGCCGCCGAGCAAGGCGCCGGCAAAGGCAATCACAATCGTGAACCATCGGATGGGCGCCGTCAGGTGCACGGTCGTCGCGACCGAACTTGACGTTGCCTGGTGCAAGAGAGCACTCGCGTTGGAGGCACCAACCGCCAAGCCAGTGCTCGTCACACTGAGGGCCGGTCCGACCGCGCCGATGATGAGGCATATAACTACGCCGATGCCAACGCCCACGATGCCGCCCAGGACGCCAATGCCGAGCGTCTCGGCGATGATCTGGCGAACCACACGACCGCGAGACCAGCCAATGGCGCGCAAGGATCCGATCTCGCGCACCCGCTTGGACACGCTCGAGAGCGTCAGCAGGCCGGCGATGAGGAAGGCAGCCAACAGGACCACCACGGCCAGCGCGCCGCCGAGGTCGTTGGCGAGCTTGCGCGCGTTGGACAGGCTGCCGGTGACCTGATCGGCCAGTGACTTGGCCGTCAGCACGGTCGCACCGGGCAGCTCGTTCTTGATGGCCTTGGCGACCGCGCTGACGTCTTTCGCGTTGGCAACCGACACCAACACTTCGTTCACTCGACTTTGGTTCGAGGAGAGGGTTTGCAGATTCGAGAGGCTGAAGTAGATGTCGGATACGTCACCGGTGAGCGTGGGATTTACCAGACCCACGATCTTGTAGCTGACCGAATTGATCGTGAGCGTCTGGTCGACCTTTAAGCCCTCTTGGGTGGCGTAGGCCGTGGTGACCAGCACCTGGGACTGAGCGGTGGTCGGATTGGTCGAGAGCCACGTGCCCTTCACGAGATTGGCCTTGGTGACCAGACCCGACGTGGTGTTCGCGGGATTAAGACCCGCAACCGTGTAGGTCGAGGTCTTGGTGTCAGTCGTCGGTGGATTGAGCACCTCGTTGACGGTCTGCTCGGGCACGACGACGTTCTG
>PMAL01000114.1 GCA_003152555.1 Acidimicrobiaceae bacterium
GATGATCTCCCCGCATTCTTTAGTTCAATCCAACAGACGCTGTTGTCGAAAGGTAAGTGAGGTTAAACAAATGAGCAAGTTAAGAACGGTCCTCGGAGATGTCTCGCCGGATGATGCGGGCATCACGCTGACCCATGAGCACATTCTCTATGCGAATCCGGGTGCTGAGTTCGACCGTCGGTCAGCGTTCGATTTCGATACGGTGGCCAATGAGGTCACTTCAACCATGAAAAAGGGCATGAAGGATCACGGAATCAGAACCATGGTCGACATGACGCCCTGCGAAGTCGGTCGCCATCCAGAGCTGATTGCCGAAGTGGCCAGGCGAAGCGGAATGAACATCATTGCCATCACCGGCTTCTTCCCTGAGCGCCTTGGGATTCCCTATCACTGGAAAGTCCAAAGTATTGACTACGTACGCGACTTCTTCATCTCGGATATCACGCAGGGCATGGCCTTTGGCTTTAAGAGCACGGACATCAAGGCCGGTGCAATCAAGATCGCCACAGGTTCCGGCGACGGCCACGGTGGACCCGCGCCGGAGGGACCGAACGGTACTCACATGACGAGCCATGAAGAGCATCTCGTCAGGGCCGCTGGCCGAGCTCAAGCGCAGCTGGGTTGTTGTGTCAATACCCACACCGACCCGCCGGATTACTCAGTGAGGAATCCTGGCATTGAGCAGCTTGACGTTCTCGAATCGGAAGGAGCTGACCCGGCCAAGGTGATCATTGGACACGCTCTTGTCAATCTTGACATGAAGCAACTCCTGGAACTCTGTGAACGCGGTACCAACCTACAAATAGATCACATTGGTATTCCGTGGCAGAACCCGAGCGCCGAGGCACTTGATGAGGCGATGGCAGAGGCCGTGTGCGAGTTAACCGAAGCTGGCTACCTTGACCAACTCTTGTTCACCTATGACCGATTCTTTCATCACTGTCGTGGACCGGTCACCGAAGAAGAGCCCGAGATGTTGAATGAGGGCGTCGACCTCAGCTATATGTTTGACAGTTTCTTGCCCCGTCTTGCGAAAAAAGGCTTTGCTGACGCTGAAGTGCAGAAGGTCCTCGTCGACAACCCGGCTCGGATTTTGGCGTTCTGAGTTGAATGACGAACTATGAATGCGACAACTTGTCAACTCGCCTCTCTACCACGTAATGAAAGAAGGTCAATATGAAGATTGAGAATGCACGTATTGCGATGCTCGCGGAAAACCAGTATCAAGAGCTTGAACTCTGGTATCCCGTGCTTCGATTCCGCGAGGCCGGTGCGGCGGTGACCATCGTCGGTCCAAAAGCCGATCAGGTGTACGGCAGCAAGTTGGGTTATCCGGTGGTTCCTGACGAGTCAGTTGATGACGTGAATCCGGCGGATTTCGATTGTGTCGTCGTTCCCGGTGGATTCTCACCGGAGTCGCTGCGACGCAACGCGGGCATGCTGAACCTAGTTCGAAACGTCGACGAGCGCGGCAGTGTGGTGGCGGCAATCTGTCACGCCGGCTGGGTCTTGGCTTCGGCGGGCATCGCGAAGGGACGCCGCCTCACGTGCGTGTCAGTCATACGCGACGACGTCATCAATGCCGGGGGCAACTACGTAGATGAGCCAGTAGTGCGCGACGGAAATCTGATCACGTCCAGGCTCCCAAACGATCTCCCGGACTTCTGTCGGGCGATTAAGCAAGCGATCGAGGAGCTTCCTGAGCGAACTGCTGAGACTCGTGCCACCAACGACTACGTCGTGAAATCCTCGGCCAATTACTCCTTTCCTGCCAAAGTGAAGACAGGCGCGGTGGCAGCTGGTTCCGCGAATTACCTCATGTACGCGGCCCGAGGCGAGTGACCTCCGTGGTTGAGGCATCAACGCCGCACGGGATGTCACGTGTCTCGGTTGAAGGATCGCCCCTGCAGCGAGGACGCCAATACGGCGAACAAGCGCGAACACAAGTGCACCAGTCAATCGCGGCATACCAACGGGTGTTCACTCACTATGCCGACTGGGACTGGGCGAAGGTCGTCTTACACGCGAGCCGGTACAAACAAGTAGTCGAGGACTTCGCCCCGCACGCTGTCGAAGAAATGCGCGGCATTGCTGAAGGAAGTGGCGTTGAGTTCGGTGACATCCTCGCGCTCAATGTGAGGAGCGAGGTCATGTTCGCTTCGGGAGCTCAAAACAACAAAAAACTTTCAGGCGCCCTCGCTAACGAGTGTTCATCGTTCGCCGTGTTACCCGAAGTCACGGCTAATTCGCACACCATTATTGGCCAGAATTGGGACTGGTTGCTCCACGCGCGCGACACGGTTGTTCTTGTGCACGCGCGGCGTGACGAAGGTCCGGACTACGTGACAATCGTGGAGGCGGGACTCCTCGCGAAGACGGGCGTTAACGCTGCTGGCGTCGCGAGTTGTACCAACACCTTGGTGAGTTTTCTCGATGACGGGGCGGTGGGCGTTCCGTATCACGTCTTGTTGCGGAGACTGCTCGATGCCGAATCAATTACTGACGGTGTCGCTACGGTGGTCAACGCGCAGAAGGCGTTGTCAGGCAATTTCCTGCTTGGCGATGTTGACGGCCTCGCGATTGACATGGAGGTCAATCCAGGTGGAGTGACGTCGGTACGCACGCTGATGCCAAGCGGCGGTGTACTGGCGCACACCAATCACTTTCTCTCTCCCGACTTCTCGCGTTCTGACAGCCGGATAGGAACGAGTCCGAGCACGCTTTTTCGTCTCGACTGCCTCGAGTCAACGCTGCGTCGGGGAGCGCCAACCCTCACGATCAAGAATCTGCAAGATGCCCTGTCAGACCATCGCAACTTCCCAGTTAGCGTGTGCGCGCACGGCGACGAGCGCGCCTCGGAGTACGAGCGCTACGCCACGATTGCGTCGGTCATTTATGACCTCGATGCTCACGAGATATACCTTGCTGCTGGCGCGCCTTGCAGCGGGGATTTCCGCCGCTATCAATTCGACTCGTCAGTCGGTCTGGTCGAGATTGACTCACCCGATGACATCAACGCCTTCAATAGTGAAGTCCAGGGTGCGCGGTGATGTACTTCCGTGACGAGATTTTCGCGGCGCTTCAAAAGTTCGGTAACAAACAAGAGCAGTCACTACTAAAGGGGACATAATGAGAAGTAACAAACGTTCGAGAGGCTTTAGCGTCATTGTGGCGGGATTGGTCGCCGCGGCTTCGATCACGACGGCGCTCACGGCTTCGTCAATGGCGGGCGCGAGCGGAAGTTCGGCCCACGCGTTGACAAACGTCTCCATCGCGCTCGACTTCATTCCGAACGCGGACAATGAGGGCGTCTTCGTGGCCGAGAAGATGGGCTATTTCAAAGATGCCGGCATTGACGCGACCGTCGTGCCCTATGGCCAAACCCCTCCGGACACACTGGCGAGCGTCGGCAAAGTTCAATTTGCGATCGGCGACACCGAGTCGGACGTGCTGTTTGACTTCGCATCGGGCTTGAAGATCACTTCGGTAATGGCAGTGCTTCAAACGAACCCGTCTTTCTACGGCGCACTTGCGAGTAATAAGGCCATTCTGTCGCCCAAGAACTTCTGCGGTCAGACGTATGGCGGATTCGGCTACCCGGGTGACCCTGCAATTATTGCGGCGATTATCAAAGGTGCGGGTGGGCCGTCGAAGTGCACGGTGAACAACATCGTCCTCGGTAGCAGCGCCTATCAGGCGGTCGAATCGAAGAAGGTCGGCTTCTCCGCTTTCTTCTTTTCCGACGTCATCCAAGCTGAGTTGCAACAGCACGCCAAACTCCGTCTCTTCAACATGACCAACTACGGCGTACCAAATCAATACGCCGCACTGATCCTCGGCAACAACGCGTGGCTCAAGGCAAATCCTGCGCTCGCCAAGAAGTTCGTCGGCGCCCTGGTGAAGGCCTATCAATACATCGAGAAGAATCCTGCGGCGGGTGCGCGTATTGAGTACGAGTTGAATCCGACTGCGGTCAACCTCCAGGTGGCGATCAAGGCGAGCGAGGTGATGGCGAAGTCCTATTTGCTGAGTCCCCAAGGCACGATCGGTGTGCAGACGGCGAGTATGTGGGAGAAATTCGGTAGCTTCCTCTATAAGCAAGGTGCGTTCGTCGACGCCAACGGCAACAAGTTGACCCAGGAACCCAACTGGTCGAAGTTCATGACAAACAAGTTCCTGTAGTCGGTGCGCAGGGGACGACTTACGTGAGTTTGTCGAGGGCGTTGGCCAACGAAATCGAGGGAGAAGGCACCCCGCTCGACGCTATGGAAGCGTCGGGCGGGGTGACTTCTCCGAACCGAAGGTCAAGATTGGCGCGAACTATCGGGACCAGGCTGGCCGGCGCCTGGCCCGCGTTAATTGCGATGGCGGTCCTTGTCGGGCTCTGGCAGCTGATTGTCGTGATGTTAAAAGTCGACCCGACCGTCCTGCCGTCTCCGGCGAGGGTAGCCAGCCAGGGTTGGATAAATCGCAGCGCTCTCTGGCAGAACACGCTGCCCACGATCAAAGAGACACTTATTGGTATCGTGGCGGCACTCGTTGTCTCGTCGGTCCTTTCGGCGGCCATTGATCTGTCGAAGCCCACTCGAAGAGTTGTCTACCCGCTGCTGGTCGCGTCCCAGTCGATCCCCGTCCTCGTCATCGCGCCACTCTTTGTCATCTGGTTCGGATTTGGGCTTCTTCCCAAGATTCTCGTGGTTATCCTGGTGACATTCTTCCCAACAACTGTGGCGTTGCTCGAAGGATTCAATTCCACTGAACCCGAGGCGTCGAACCTGATTCGTTCCATGGGAGCCGGGCGCTTCAAGGAGTTCTGGATGTTGCGCGTACCCACGGCGCTCCCGTTCTTCTTTGCCGGGCTTCGCGTGGCCGTCAGTTTCGCAGTACTGGCCGCGATCTTCGGTGAGTGGGTCGGCGCGTCCATGGGACTCGGTGTCTACATGGAGTTAGAGAAGAATGCACTGAGGACCGACCTTGTGTTTGCCGCCGTTGTCGTGACGGCCGCTCTCAGTATGGCGCTCTACGGTCTCACTTTCCTAATACAGAACGCAACGATGCCGTGGTATCGACACTCGCGTCAGGGAAAGAGAATCAAGTGAAGACCAGCCCTTCGATACCGTCGCAGTTCCACGGTCCGGGAGCGTCCATTGAAGTCACAGATGTCTCTAAGACATTCCAGCGCCGGGGCGAACACTTGAGGGTGCTCGATCGCATCTCACTCGAAGCCGCGGCTGGCGAGTTCGTGTCAATCATTGGTCCCAGTGGCTGTGGCAAGTCGACGCTGTTCAACATCTTGGCGGGACTCGAGAGCGCTGATGGCGGCAAGGTTAAGGTGAACGATGCCGTGGCAACGGGGGCGAGCGAGCACTTTGCGTACAAACCGCAAAAGGATTTGTTATTTCCTTGGCGTCGAGTCCTCGACAACGCCACGCTGGGTCTTGAAGTCCAAGGCATGAAGAAAAAGGAAGCACGACAACTCGTTGAACCTCTCATCGAGAAGTTCGGCTTGACCGGATTTGAGCACTGTTATCCCTACGAACTCTCCGGTGGGATGCGTCAGCGAGTTGCCCTTCTGCGCACGGTCGTCCAGGGCCGACAAATTGTCCTCTTGGACGAGCCGTTTGGCGCTCTCGATTACTTGACGCGCACCGAGTTGCAACTGTGGTTGTCGTCAATGTGGGAACAGTTTCGCTGGACCGTTGTGCTGGTCACTCATGATGTGCCCGAGGCGCTTCTTCTTTCGGACCGCGTCTACGTACTTGGGAATCGTCCAGCCAACGTGTGTTGTGTCCTTGACGTGGATTTACCAAGGCCCCGCGGTCTGGAGTGCATTGGCACGCCTCGATTCGCCGAACTCGAAGAAGTACTTCTCAATAACCTGCGAGATCCGGACAAGGCACATCGCTTCACATCGATCGGTTCGGCCCAATCGATCGTCGACGGCGACGTCGATGGTTAATTCCGCGACAGCGGCCCCAGTGGTCACGGCCGAGGGAGTAGCCCACACCGTCAGGGGCGACGTCGCGACGTCGGAACTCGGTGTGGTGTTGCCACATGAGCACGTGTTAATTGACCTCGGCAAATTCTTCGAGGAGCCTACTGATCCGATTGAGAAAGGTTACGCGAACGCCGCAATCACCTTAGAGAACCTCGGGTGGGTTCGCTTTCACCATCGACAGTCCCGCGACAACCTCGTGCTCTCTGATGTGCAGAGCCAGATTGAAGAGTTGCGCCTCTTCAAGCTCGCTGGTGGTGGGACGGTGGTGGAGTTGACGCCGGCGTGCGCGGGCCAAGACCTGAGCGGACTCGTCGCGCTCGCCGAGGCGACAGGTCTTCACGTCGTCGCGAGCACGGGCGTCTACTTGGACGAGTTTCAAACTGAGCTGACCCGCGCCATGTCATCGCAACAAATCGGTGAACGGATGGTGCGCGACATAACCCAAGGAATCGACGGTGGGGAAATTCGTGCCGGGATAATTGGTGAGATGGGTTGCTCGTGGCCGCTCACCGTGAACGAAGAAAAGGCGCTTCGTGGCGCGGTGCTCGCCCAGTTGGCCACCGGCGCATCAATATCAATTCATCCGGGTCGACACCCCGACGCGCCCGGTCTTCTTCTCGACCTACTTTCGTCGTGTGGAGCGCAACTCGACCGGATAGTTATCGGCCACCTCGATCGGACCATTCCAGAGCACGAAGATCTCGTGGCGGTCGGTCGTTCGGGTTGTTTTCTTGAGTTTGACCTCTTCGGCCAGGAGTCGAGTCACGTTCGATACGGACCGGTGGATCTTCCCAATGACGCCACTCGTATCAGTCGGATTGCGGCACTTATCGACGCGGGTTTTGAAGATCAGATTCTCGTCTCTCACGACATCGCGGTGAAGAAATGGCTGTCGCATTACGGGGGCCACGGTTATGATCACATCCTCACGCGCGTTGTACCCCGAATGAAGGAACACGGTATTAGCGACGTGGCACTGCGAAAGATGCTGGTGACTAATCCCGCCCGGCTACTCGCTCTGTCGCCTTCAGTCGGACATTAGGAATTGGTCGAGTCAACTCGGCTTCCGCGTCTCATCACCGCCGGGCGGGTCCTGCTCGGTGACGGTACGTCCATAGATGACGCGGGAGTTGTGGTTGCTAATCGGCGAATCGAACGGGTTGCTCCCATTGAATTGCTCGCGGACGACCCTTATGACGAGATTGATTCTTACCCCAATGGGTGCCTCGTCCCCGGTTTCATTGACGCCCACGTGCACTTGTGCTTCGACTTCGAAGGTGGCCTCAATGTCGATCCCGAGCAATTGGTGGAGTCGGAGTTGATGACGAGTATCAGTCTGCACTGCCGAGGACTGGTCAATGCTGGCGTCACGAGNNTCGGACGAAGAGAGTATGGCCGCATCGGTAGAGATGCTCGTCGCCGACGGGGTGGACGTTGTGAAAGTCGTCGCGACGGGAGGGGCGGGCACGCCCGGCACTGCGATGGGACTCGCGCAGTTCACGACGAGTGAACTTCGAGAAACCGTGCGTGCGGCTGCGAACGCAGGACTCTTGGTCGCAGCTCACGCGCACGGCACTGAGGGAATTAGGCGCGCCGTAGAAGCCGGGGTGCACACGGTCCAGCACTGCACCTGGTTGGACGTTGAGGGCGTTGCGGGTCAAATGGACCTCAGCGTGCTAGATGAGATGGTGCGTCGCCAGCAGGTGGCGGTGATTGCGGGTCCTCTCCCTGAGGAGATTGCAGCATGGCTCAAGGTCCACGATCTCTCATCACATGACGACGCGAAGGCATATGGAAATGAGGGGCAGCGCCAACTAACGATCTGGACGAATGCTCGCACGGCCCGCGAACTTGGCGTCCAGCACGCGCTGGGCACAGATGCGCTGTTTGGTCAGTTCAAGAACTATCAGGATCTAGCCTGGCGCGCCCAGGGGCTTGTTGAATTGGCTGGCTGGCCCGAGGTACTCGTCCTTGAAGCGCTCTGGCAAGGTGGTGCCCTCGCTCTTGGGTTGGCGGGGAAAATAGGGGTAGTAGCCCCCGGAGCTCAGGCGGACTTGGTTGTGCTTGGTGCAGACCCGCGTATCGATATCCGAGCACTCCACGATGTTCGAGCCGTCTACGTGCAAGGTTCCAAGTTGTCGCGCTCTCATTGAAATTCGATCATTCGCGTCTTACCTAAGCTCCGTTCGTCGGAGCGCTTTCCGAGTAGGCCAAAATGGTCCACCAAATGGGATGCACTCCTGGCGGTGGCCCTTTCCACCGCTGACACAAACAAATGGTTGCTCCTTATCGGATACCGCCTGGAAAGGCAAAACACCGGAAGCTCACGCCTCGTCTGATTATCAACTACTTGGTCCAATCCGTCAACGATAGAGGCGGCTCACTGAGCCTCAGGCGATCGCAATTGCCGCGCGTTACGAAGGAGGAGCCTCCATGTGCGAGTTAGCTTTTGAATTGGCTGTCATCGAACGACAATCGCCGCACGGCTCAAGATGGCTGGAATCGCGATGCGCTGCCAGTCTCCGACGCCCGAGGCTATCGACCCGATGGTGCGTCTGTACGCGTCCGGACTTTCGTTCCTGGAGGTCGGAAGGCAACTCGGAATCTGCGTCTTAAGTTGAGGTAGTCTCACATCGTGAGCGATCAGAAGCGAAGCGTTCCGACCGGCGTCGCGTTGATAGTCAGTTCACTGCTCGTCGCGGTGTCCCTCGTCATTGGATTGATTGCCGTCGGCCATGGGTTCTCGGTGCGCGGCAGCGACACCGGCATCACCATCACCGGCGAGGCGTCGGCTGCCGTCTCAGCCAACCAAGTGGTGTGGACGTTGACGGCCCAGGAGATTGCGCCCACCGCCCGAGGGGCCGTCTTGATGGTGGCCGCTGACGTGGCGTCCCTCAGCGCATACCTCAAGAGTGGGGGGATCGACGTTTCGAAGTTGGTGCTGAGTGGCGTCTCGACGTCGAACAACGAGCAGTACATCAACGGCAATCCGACAGGAAAGATCCTGAACTATCAGGCGAGCCGTAACATCACGGTGAACTCGGACAACGTCTACCTCATTCAGAAACTCAGCCAAGGCATTGGCCAGGTTCTGGAGACAGGGGCAAACATCGAGTCCTCGGGACCGCAGTACTACGTCAGCACCCTGCAGAAACTCCGGCCTCGGCTCATCGCTGCGGCGGTGCGCGACGCGAAGTCGAGGGCTATCGCGCTCACTTCCGCCACGGGCGGGTCGGTGGGGTCGGTTCGCAGCGCCAAGAGTGGTCCGTTCCAAGTCAACGCCGCAGGCTCCGTCGAGGTCTCCAGCGGCGGCGTCTACGACACGACGACCATTCGCAAGACCGTGTCGACCACGGTGACGGTGGTCTTCAACTTGGGCTGACGCCATCAAGGAACTCGTACGACTTGTCGTGGACGGAGTGGGATGGCTCCTGGAGGTTGGAGGCGAAAGATTTCCATTGACGTTGGTCGTTACTACGTGCACCTGAGTCACGTTGGTTTTCACCGCCATCGCGAGGGCAATTGCCCATCCGATGATGGACCAACCAAGAAGCAAGTTGATCACGAACACCGATCCAGCGTTGGTGACACCTCTTGTAAACGCGACGATCGTTGGAGTGAGAGAAATTCCTATTCCGAGAATTACAATTACGAGAAGTGCGGCGACGCCTAGTCCTAACGCGCTCGAAGCTACCAACGCAAACCTGAGCGAAACGTACATCTGACTCATTTGAAGCCGAGGTGTTTGCGTTGATTACGTTCTTGATCCGTCGTCGTCCCAGCGAGTGACGGCGAGATCGGTCAAGGATCATTTCTCTAGTTCGGCCCTGGGCGCAAATGCAGGGTTGTAGAAGTGTCGCGGAGGGCGATAGAGGACTCGAACCTCTGACCTCGGCCGTGTGAATCCGTTCATAGTCATCCGACGTCACGTTGATGGACGACCACATTCGACGTAATCAGGTACAGCGCTGGCGCCCAAAAGTGGTTAAAAGATGCCTATAGGCCCAAATGGTGGAGCAAATTGTGGGGCAAGACCTCACCCTTATTAGCTAATTGTGGGACTGATTGAGGGGCTGACTTCTTAACTGCGTGATGGTACTGTCAACCTCTAAGTTCACGAAGGCTTCTCTGAGGTCTCGAGTAAATGAGGAGTGTCATGAATACTTTTGCAATGGGATTAAAGGGTCGAATTGGCTATTTATTTTTCGCCAGTGCGTTGGTTCTGGGCTTACTAACGGCCGTACCTGCAGGCGCAGCAGATACGAGCACGTCGATTGCCGGGACTGTCACGGCCCTCGTGGGCAATGCTCCTCTCGCGAACGTCTGCGTCTTCGCGGAGTCAACAGATGGTGGCGTCGCGAGCAATGCTGTTACGGCAAGCAACGGAACATATACGCTGTATAATCTCGCGCCCGATACCTACAATGTGACGTTCTTCACCCAAGGGTCGGACTGTGCTGGAGCTGGAGGCGACTACGCCCAGCAGTGGTACGACGGCAGTCCCTTCACCGGTACGACCGCTTCGGCGGGGCTAGCCGTGACGACCATTGAATCAGGTCAGACTGCCGGCATTGATGCCCACATGGCCGCTGGCGCGGACATTTCTGGCACCGTAACGGCTGCGGGCGGCGTGACTGGGATCCAGAACATTTGTGTGTTCGCAACCGATACCAGCGGAGTCGACTACGGAACCGTGGCCACCGCTTCGAACGGTACGTACGACATTAGTGGCCTCGCGGCTGACAGTTACGTCGTTGAGTTCTATTCTTCAACCACGTGCGCCGGCGGAACCTTCGTTGAGCAAAATTACGCCCAGCAGTGGTATAGCACTACCAGTCATGGAACGATCCTCCGGGCAGACGCTACGGCGGTGCCGCTCACCGCGGGCCAGACACAAGGTGGCATCAATGCCTCAATGGTCGGTGGTGCGACAATCACTGGAACGGTCACGAGTCTTACCCCGCCGGGCGGAGTGGATGGCGTCTGCGTCTATGTCTACGGTTCCAGCGGTTACTACGCTACCGCGACCACTGCTACGAACGGGAGTTTCACGATCATCGGCCTTCCAGACGATACGCTTACGGTGACGGTTGATCCGACATGTGGTTCAACGATTTCGTCGCAGTATCAAATCGATGACATTACTACTCCCGTGGCGGTCACTTCTGGCGCCACCACGACGGTCAGTCCTGTCCTCACTGTCAAACCTGCATCGGTCATCACGCCGAGCACTAAGCCGGCAAGTGGCACGGTCGGCGGCACCTATGTCGCCAGTGCCACCGCAACGTCCGGTGACACCGTCGCCATAACCCTTGACACGAGTTCATCGGGCTGCACCATCAGTTCGGGGACTGTCACGTTCACGGCAGCTGGTACCTGCCTTGTGGACTTCAATGATGCGACGAGCGGCTCAAGTGCCTACGCGAGCGCTACTCAGGTGCAACAGAGCATTTCGGTAAGTGTTGGCGGCGGTGGCGGTGGCGGCGGTGGCGGCGGCGGCGCAGTTACCACGACGACGACGACCGTACCACCAGTGATCACCACAACCCCACCACCAACGATCATCACCACAGCGTTACCAGAGGTGAAACCACAGCCGGTAGTTCTCGGATTCGGCGCCAAAAACGCTTCGCTCACTTCGAACGACAAGCACGCACTCGCAGCGCTCGCGAAGAAGTTGAAGGCAGGAGCTTCGATCACCATTACGGCCTACGCGAAGAACAACAGCAAGTTGGCGAAACTCCGCGCCGAGGCGATCGCGGAGTTTTTGAAGGGTCGTAAGAGCCTTCACGTAACGATCAAGTGGGTAACCAACACTGGTTTGAACAAGGTTTCGGTAGTGACGACGAAGGTGTAGATCAGTTCCGCTCGTGTCCCTTCGCTCGAGCGCAGGAGTACGTACAACAAAATAGCCACGATGCCGAGAGCACCGTGGCTATTTTGTTGTAGTGGAGGTGAGGGGATTCGAACTCCGGACCCCTTACATGCCATCGACCTTGTTCCAGTACCAGTTCGCTGATACTCGCTCGTGACCACAGGCGGTTTGAATACTGCACTTTCATTTCACAGACGTTCGGGCGCGACCGCACGTAATCGCCGACGTTGCTAAAGGCGTTGCTAAA
>PMAL01000108.1 GCA_003152555.1 Acidimicrobiaceae bacterium
GCTCGCCTCGTGCTTCGAAGAGAGACGCTTGAGGACCTCGCACGCCTAGAAATGTGAAGTCGGCAAAGTTCTGATTGCGGTTAGCCTTACGTGATGACTACTCCGGTCGTTCGAGTCGGCGTTATNNTTCGCCGGAGTTGCTGACCTCCGATGGCGCTGCGTTGGCGGCGCGCAAGGACTTGGACATTCTCGTTGAACTGATGGGCGGGATCGAGCCGGCGCGTAGTTACATTGAAACGGCCCTAAAAAATGGTGTCTCGGTGGTGACGGCCAACAAAGCGCTGATAGCGCACTGCGGCACGGAACTCGCGCAATTGGCGCACGAACACAGCGCCGACCTGTTCTACGAAGCGGCCGTGGGCGGCGGGATCCCGATACTGCGCGCACTGCGTACCTCGCTCGCCGGTGAACGCATTGACCGGGTGATGGGCATTGTCAACGGCACCACCAATTTCATCCTCTCCAAGATGACGAGCGAGGGGAGCGACTACGCCGAAGTGCTCGCCGAAGCTCAGTCACTCGGATACGCCGAGGCCGATCCCACGGCCGACGTGGAGGCGTTCGACGCCGCCGCCAAGGTGCAAATACTCTCCTCGTTGGCCTTTGGCACTGAGCTCGTGGGTGAGGAGATTTTGCGCGAGGGCATCACGGGGGTGCGCTGGATTGACGTGGAATTTGCCACTCGTGCCGGTTACGTCATCAAGCTGCTCGGGGTGGCCGAGCGTGTGGGCGAGGACGGAATTTCACGACGCGCCCATCCGGCCATGGTGCCCGCGGAGCATCCATTGGCCTCAGTGCATGGGGCGATGAATGCGGTCTTCGTAGAAGGCTCCGTCAGCGGTCCCTTGATGTGGCTCGGCCAGGGAGCAGGAGGACGTCCAACCGCGACGGCGGTACTCGGCGACGTACTGGATGCGGCGCGAAATCGCATTAGCGGTCGACACGACGTTCCCTTCAGTGTCGACAGCACGCTGCACAGCGTGAGCGCCGGCGACTTGCCGAGCGCCTTCTATATCAGTCTCGATGTTTTGGACCAGCCCGGGGTCCTCGCCGCCGTGGCGGGCATCTTTGGCAAGAACAACGTGTCCATTAAGTCAATGGAACAATCTGGATTCGGTACCGAGGCGCGACTGTCGTTTCTCACGCACGAGGCCCTGACTCGCGACGTGCACGCCACCATTGATGACCTCTCGAAGTTGGAGTCGGTTGATTCGGTGGGCGCGTGCATTCGCGTCATTGAAGGCGGCGCGCGGTGATCGGTTGGAACGGACTGCTGGCGGAATACGCAGAGTGGTTCAATCTTGACGGCGTTGACGAGGTCGTCACGCTGCAAGAGGGGAACACACCGCTGATCCACGCCGATCGGTTGTCCGAACGCCTCGGCGCGGACGTCTGGCTCAAGTGCGAGGGGCTTAATCCTTCGGGTTCCTTCAAGGATCGTGGCATGACGATGGCTATCACCAAGGCCAAAGCCAGCGGGGCCAAGACCGTGATCTGTGGGTCGACCGGTAATACGTCAGCGGCCGCTGCGGCGTACGCCGCCAAGGCCGGTATGGACTGTGTGGTTTTGGTTCCGCAGGGCAAAGTCGCGCTCGGCAAACTCGCTCAGTCCATGGTCTATGGAGCCCAGGTGCTGCAAATCCAGGGCAATTTTGATCAGGCACTCAACCTGGCTCGTGAACTCACCCAGCACCTGCCCATCACCATTGTCAACTCCATCAACCCCGATCGCATCGAAGGTCAAAAGACCGGTGCCTTCGAAATCGTCGACGTACTCGGCAAGGCCCCCGATATTCTCGCCATTCCGGTCGGCAACGCCGGCAACATCACNNTTCACGCAGTATCACTTCGCCGGACGCGCGACCACGCTGCCCAAGATGTGGGGCTTCCAAGCCGCCGGCGCCGCGCCTATCGTGTTGGGTCATCCCGTGGCGAATCCAGAAACGATTGCCACAGCCATTCGCATTGGCAATCCGGCCAGTTGGGTGCCCGCGCTCGAAGTGATTCACGAATCGCTCGGTGACATCCGTGCGGTGACCGACGATGAAATTATCGACGCGTATCAATTTTTGGCGCGTAATGAATCAATTTTTTGTGAACCGGCATCGGCCGCTTCGGTCGCGGGCATATTGAAATTCGGCGTACCCAAGGGCAGTACGGTCGTCTGTGTCTTAACTGGCAACGGGCTTAAGGACCCTGATACCGCGGTGTCAACGAGCCAAAGTCCGACCGTTGTTGAGGCCACGATTAAAGCCCTATTGGCAAATCTCGAGTAATTCGTTTGCGCTGGCGCTCGCGTCGGCTACACTGTAGTTGTCGTCCGCGACCGGCCTCTCGCCGACGTGCGGAAATCTTTCCAAGACGGCACTTCTTGATTTTCTTCTCCGTTCTGCTGAACCTTTGCGGGCGGCGAGAAAGGAATACCAATGGCTGTAAAGCCCTCCCCAGACCGGTCTGACCTTGAGTCCAAAACCCGTGAAGACCTCCAAACCATTGCCAAAGTCAAAGGCGTCGACGTGAGTGCACGCGCGAGCAAAGCCTCCCTGATTGAGGCCATTATGGGCGATGTCTCGCCCACCCCAGTGACCACCGTCGCCGCGGCCGAGTCCGGTACGCGAGTCGTGCGCTCTCGGCGCACCCTGGCCATGCCCGCGGCCGATTTCGACGAACTAGTCAGTGAATTCGCGGTCGAGACCAAAGTTGCGTCAAATGGCGCCGACACCTCGAGCGCGCCGTCGCCATCACCGGCTGTTGAATCGACACCGTCGAGCGACGTCGCTGCGACAGCCGGAGCGCCTGCAAGTGACAACGGCGCGGAGCGCCAGCCTCAAGCACGCGAACGCCAGAACAACCAATCACGCAGCACGCAACCCCGCGAGTTCGCCAACGACCAGGGCGGTCGAAACCGCCGCAACCGTCGCAATCGCAACGGCTCGACCGGAACCGGCGGTTCCAGTGGTGGCCGTGAACGTTTTGGCGGCGAGGCCCAACCCAATGCCGACCAGCCCTACAACGGTGAGCTGATTGAAGTCGAAGGTCTGCTCGACCTTCGTGATGACGGCTACGGCTTCTTGCGAACCAAGGGTTTCCACCCATCGCCCAATGACGTGTACGTGTCGATCAACCAGGTGCGCCGTTACCACCTGCGCAAGGGCGACATGATCGTTGGCGCCTTCCGTCCGGCGGCGTCCAACGAGAAGTACCCGGCGCTGCTGCGCGTGGACAGCGTCGCGGGCATTGACCCCGAGGTCGCTCGTCTGCGTCCACGTTTCGAAGATCTGACGCCGCTCTTTCCCGACGAGAAGTTGAAGCTGGAGACCAACGAAGGTAAAGGTGACCTCACACCGCGCATAGTTGACTTGTTGTCGCCCATTGGCAAGGGCCAGCGCGGACTGATTGTCTCGCCGCCCAAGGCCGGTAAGACCACGGTCATGAAGCAGATTGCCCAGTCGATCGAAGCCAACAACCCTGAGGTTCACCTGATGGTGTTGCTGGTCGACGAGCGACCTGAAGAAGTGACCGACATGCGTCGTAGCGTGAAGGGTGAAATTATCTCGTCCACCTTTGACCGGCCGGCCGAGGAGCACACGCACTTGGCCGAACTGTGCATCGAACGGGCGAAACGATTGGTGGAGCAGGGACGTGATGTTGTCATCATCCTAGAAAGCATCACCCGGCTGGCTCGCGCGTACAACCTGGCCGCGCCGGCCACGGGGCGAATCATGTCCGGCGGCGTTGACTCGGGCGCCCTGTACCCGCCCAAGAGGTTCTTTGGTGCGGCGCGCAACATCGAAGAGGGCGGTTCGCTGACGATTATCGCCAGCGCGCTGGTCGAGACCGGTTCAAAAATGGATGAGGTCATTTTCGAAGAGTTCAAGGGCA
>PMAL01000007.1 GCA_003152555.1 Acidimicrobiaceae bacterium
GGCGTAGCGGTAAGACCGAGCCATCTCCGGGCGCGGATCTGTTTGACGCATCGCTCAAATGTCACGGCGGGGACGTGATGGCATTCGTCGACAACAATAAGGCCGTAATGGCTTGTCATCTCATCGAGATCCTCCCGTCGAGCAAGGCTCTGCGCCATTGCGATATCGACAATGCCAGTGGTTTTATTCCGGCCTCCGCCGACCTGGCCAATCTGCTTCGTGGCCAGACCCAGATGGGTTACCAATCGCTCAGTCCACTGCTCCACCAGCGGCTTGCGATCAACGATGATCAGAGTCGGTCGCCGGTGGTACGCAATGAGTGCGCAGGCCACTACGGTCTTCCCGGCACCGGGCGCGGCCACGAGAACGCCGAGTTCATGGTCACTGAGCGCTCGAAGCGCAGCTTCTTGATCCTCACGAAGTTCAAAGGTCGGCACGAATTCAATCTGCTCGGGATCCGGGCGACTCTCGTAAACCACCAGCCGGCTTCCCGCCTCAGCTACCACACTGGCAGCCTTCTCGGAGAGGCCCCGAGGAAGTAACAGCGACTCAAGTGATTCTGCGTAGCAGCGAATCATCCTCGGCGTATCCCACGTTGAGAATCGGAGCCGCTCCTTCTCGTAGAACGCCGGGTTGTGCAGTGACGCGAGATGCTTGAGTCCCGCCAGCAGAGCCGGGGGAAGGCCAGAGCGCTCGATCTCCAACATCGCCCCTGCCACGCCGACCACGATTTCGGGCATTGTTACGGGAACGACTTCTCGAGGACGTTGAAACGACCTTTCTTCAGGCCCCGCGCCCACCCTCGGGGCCGTCTCGAGAATCGATTCGACTTCGACCCGCGAGACCCGCTTGATGGTTGAGAGGTAGGCCCACTGGTCCTCTACCGGCTTCATGGTGCAGGGGTCAAGGAAAACAGTGGTCCCACGATCTCGACATTCTTTTTGCAGTGGGAGTGCAATCAAGTTGCCGAACGACCCTTTCGGCATGAAGTCCTGCGCAGGGAAGAGACGGTCGTAACTCGCGAGGTCCAGCTCTCCTCGAAGATTCATCGCTTCACGGAGTAGCAAGGTGCCGAGACGTCGGGCGAGTGTCGCTGGCACATAGTCACCAAAGAAGATCCAGACGTGTGCGCCGTCGCCCGACCTCGAACATTCGAGCGCCAAAGTGATTCCCATCGATTGCGCGGAATTGAAGTAAGCGAGCGCGTCGAGCGCCCAGCCCGGCCCGTCGAAGTCGCACACAATCAGCCGGCAACTGTCGTCATGAAGCAGCGGATAGAGTCCAACGTGGATCTTCCCCGCCAGGTGATCGGCGATCACGCTTTGCGTCAGCGGTAGATACTCCTTAATGGGAGATCGAGCGTTGACGAAACCACCCAGAACGGCGGGCGACCAACCGTGCTTGCCTGTACGTTCACTTTCCCACTTGAGCGCGTAGACATCGTCACGACCTACAAACAGTGATCGGAAGCAATTAACCTTTTCTTCAGATGATGAAGTGCGGTCGACCCGAATGAGCGGAGCATCAAGCTCGGTCGCATCACCTTGACTGTCTTCTCGATGTTCGGAGGTCGCTCTGGACTTCAGACCCAGAATCTCTGCCAGCCGTTTGTTTTCTCGCTTCAATTCCTCAATTTGGTGGAGAAGATCGGCGACATTTTGAAGTTCATCATCGTTCATGCCCGTCCCGACGCTCCTCCCTATCGCAGACGTCCGACAATACCCAAAAAATGGCCAAGACAGCACCCTCGAGTCGAACTGCGAGGTGACTTCCGAGCATCGGCGCTCGCAAGGCTTGTTTCAATCCAATTGCTCCGTTAGGGTTCAGCATCACCGCATGTCAAACCCTCCCCTACAATAGGGGTGTGGTTGCACAGCGCGCGAAGACAATCGTTGAATGGGCGGAGCGAATGCGCTCAGCTGGACCTCCATCCGAGGACGACGTGACAGTACTTCTTGATGGACGTCGCCTCAATTCCAGGGAGGCGATTGATGCATGGCTAAACGAAGTAGGGGCCGTGCGGGTATTTGAAGCCGCAACTCGTGACATTGCGCTATAGCGGTCCACCACTTGATCTAAACCGACTACTTGAGCTACTCGCGCGAAACGACGTCCACTTCGTGGTCGTCGGCGGATCGGCCGCGAGATTAAACGACGTGGAGGAATTCCTTTAGAGCTCGGCGAATGACGTCACTAGTTGTGACGTGTTCCTTCGCCGCTCTCGTTTCGACGGCCTCGCGAAGCGCCGCGTCGAGTCGGACCGGGACAACGTCTGCGGGTCCGGATCCTATGAATGGTCGACCACGCTTGCGTACTTTGAGTGCTTTCACGTCGACGTCGGCCGACTCGACTTCGACGGACAATCGCACGATGTCGTCGTCGGTCAACACTCGCCCGGACTTGGTTCGATAGTTATTTGATTTGGTCATGTCGTTTCCTCCTCGTCAGTCAGTAGGTCGTAAAAGATCGGTCGAAGAGTCATGGCGTGAATAATGAGCATCCGCTCATCGGCGAGTTCAATCCATATGACTTCGAGGAGAATCCCCGCTTGAGTTGGTCCGATGCAAAGGAACTTTGGCGGATCGGCGTCGGGTTCCAATTCAACAAAAACGAGTGCGTTCGAGAGCGCATGCTCAATGTCGTCATCAAGGACATTGTGTCGTCGAGCTGATCGATGAATCTCCACACTGTATTATTGTAATACGAAAAAGGCAGCGCACGGACTTTTGCGCACCATTGGGCAATCTCCGCGAACCGAATAGGCCTCATTTTAGGCCTCATATTTCTGCAACACCACGAGACGAGACCGACTCAAAACAACACGTTTTCTTGAAAACAATGGACATACGCAACCAGACCGACTCAAAACAACCGATGAAAGGTTCCTTTTAATCCCAAGGTGCCGGGATCGAGACCCGGGCGGCCCACTAAAAAACTGGCTCTTCGTGCTCCTAAAACCCAACGGTCGCGACGTTGGTGATCTGAAGAGAAAATTCAGCGGAATGGAAGAAACTTCGTCAGCGCAAAGCCTGGCGCGATTTATGCACCCAAACAAGGAGTATCGGAGTCAGAGACTACCGGATCAGAAATCTGACCCTTTGCACGTTTCTAAAGGGGTCAACCTAACCAAGTCCTTTAGCAAGTTCTTTAGCAATGCCGACGGTTGCGTGCGATCACGCCCGAACGTCAGCGAAGTCAAACGCCAATATTCCATGCGCGTGCGAACACGTGCAAACTTCAGCAAACTAGAAAAGACCGCATGGCATGCTGCTAGGGCCACCGTCTAATAGGGCGACTCGGCGTAAGGGCGTTTTGAGCGGTCTCGGTGTGCTGGTAACGGAGGCCCGACGCAACGAAAATGCAACCTAATGGGACTGCTTAAACCAGCGAAATGATAACCGCTCGGGAGCCGACGTCAACAATCTAATGGGACCCGAGTCCGACTTCACTTCGCAGGACATTGAGTAAGGGGGCTTCGATTCGGTTATAAAGAACATTGTTAGTCTCGGGTGAATCTCGCGCGACCGCCTCGTTTGGATTCGTATAGAGCATGGTCTGCCCAGCGGAGAGCCAGTTGAAGATCGGTCTCATCTGGGCCCAGGTCGCTAATACCAATGGAAACAGTGACAGTGTGATTGCCGCCTTCACTGGGGATGACCGAATCGTGCATCAGAGCGAGAATCCGTTCAGCGACTCTGTTTGTGTCATCGCGATCGCCGCCAATCAAGACCGCCAAGAACTCGTCGCCTCCGTAACGACCGATCACGTCTCCAGCCCGAAGCGCTGCGGACAGTCGGTCTGACACCGCAGTGAGCACGTGATCTCCCGCTTGGTGCCCGTAGGTATCGTTCAACTCCTTCAAATGATCGACATCGATCATCATCAGCGCCATAGGTGGACGGATCTCCTGGCGCCATTCAGCCAGTCGGTTTCCAATGTCGAACACAGCCCTCCGGTTCATGATGCCGGTCAAGCCGTCACGCGTAGCTCGCTGTTCCGAGAGGGCGAGCAATTGCATCGAACTCTCGCGCAGGATCGAAACATAGACGGAGAGGCAGCCAATCACCACGACAACGCCCGTGTCGACAAAATGCTGTGTTGACAAGAACCTGTAGTCCCCCGCGCCCAGTGGAACGGATACGGCAAGCGCGAGTAGGGCGGAACACGCGGTAAGGACGGGGGCCAGAGCTAGTGACGCAAGAACGGGACCGATCGAAAGCAGGCTTGTCAGAGCCACGGGTTGATCTTGACTTCGGTCGAGGAGTGACACACCGATTATCCAGAGCGCCGCGAGGATTCCAATTGTCACTCTGGCCCTGCTAGTGGTGAAGTGTCGCCTACCCGGTGAAATGGTCCCGTCATCCATCAGATCGACAGTCGAAGGATCACCTCCAATGGAGAGTCGTTGTCTGAACCAGTGATTGGTACCGATATTCATGTATATCGTCCCTCTCATTGAGCCATTCTCGAACTTCGCATACTACTTCAAAGGATCATCAATCGAAGCATTGAATCGGAGGCAAGACCTGTTCACTCACGCATCTGAGGGCTTCAAGTGGCAACCATGTCTCGTCTGTAAGTAATCTCGCGCACCGCACTATTCACTATGAAAGGGCTTGCGAGCGTCACAGTCGTTGCTCCGAAGGTTCGACGTCAGACTAGAACGGCTTGTCCGTACGTAAGTCGAGTTTCGTTCGTTGGGAACAACTCGCGCTCTTGCATCCACTCTTGAGAGCGCTCGTACATTTCCTCCGTGTAAGGCAGGAAGACGATTCGTTCTCCCGGTCCGAAAGCTCGAACGTCGACCAGATCAGTGTAGCGCGTGGGGATCTCTTTTGAGTAGTAGTGCTTGTACTTTTCTGAAGCAAGGTCCAATTCCATCTGCGCGCGGCGCAACGCCTTGAAATAGCGCTCGACGTCGTCGGGGTCAGTCTTCGCACCAAACATGAAACCCGCCATGAACGTGGTGTCGACAATCTTTCGAAAACCGAGTTGTTCGCCGATGTAGCTCGGGGCATTCCAAATGGCGGCCGCACTCACCTCACCACTGAGAAGAGTATCGACTCGGTCGTAAGGCATTCCAACGAATCGAAGTTTGATCGCGTCTGCTTCGAGAAACGCCTCCAACGCCTGAATCGTCGAAAAGTGGCTACCGGAGTGGTAACCGACCGCGACTTCAATTCCCGCAAGGTCCTCGGGCCTGCGGATTTTCGAATCCGCAGGTACGTAGATGCCACTTGGCAAAACAGAGTAAGCGCGACCCCACATTCGTCCGGCCGAGTCGGTAGAAGCTTGGTTGGTTGCCCAGTGACACGCGCAACTCATATTCTGCTTGCCACCACTTTCGCCTTGGTATAACTCGTAAGCGCCAGTGCGCACGTCGCTAAGCGCAGGGACTGCTATGTCTTGATCAGCATTTTCGAGCACCCGCATGTCAATGACGTAGTCGAGGCCCTCGTCTTCGAAGTAACCCTTCTCCACGGCGATCCAATCCTGCAATCGACCGTGCGTCGATATCCGGAATTTCGCCACTATCTACCCCCTCGTCTCGAGTCACTAACTTTGGAAATTCATCAGGAACCTGATGATATAATATCGGGCCCTTCTGAGCAAGCGATTTTCACAAAATATTGGGAATTCAGACAAGTACTATGACTGGGTGCCCGCAGCGATTGGTGAGGACTATCGGGGCCCAGACGGGCGTCTGGGCTATTTGATGCGTCAAGCACAGCAGGCTCTCTGGATGGCTCTCGAAGCGGAATTGAGGCCCATAGGGATATCTGCGTCTCAGTTCGGCGTGCTTCGTCTTGTAGAAGTTGAGCCTGGCGCGACTGGAGCGGATCTGGCGTATACAAGCATGTTCAGCCCGCAAGCAACTCAGGAAATTCTCGTGGTGTTGGAATCAGCTGGTTTCGTTGACCGTCGATGTGACGATCGTGACCGCAGGATTCGTCGCACCTTCCTTACCAAGAAGGGTATTCGCGTTCTCGGCGAAGCACACGGGCGAGCCATTGCCCTTGAGGAGCGAATGGTAACTGGATTGTCGCAGCGCCAATGCCAACAACTGAAAAATTCACTCGTTCACGTGGCTCAAGCGCTCGTTGAAGATGTCAATGACATTGCAAGAAATCGGTGAGCACGTCAATTTAGTCGTCACCGTGATTCGTTCCAAGGTTTAGAAAACGTGACGTGTTCTTGTCATTGAGGATGGCTCACGTGTCCGAAACAGGCCTCATATTTCTGCAACACCACAAGACCAAACCGACATGAGACAACGCGTTTCATTGAAAACAAACGACCTTCAAGACCAGACCGACACCACGCAACACTTCGCAAGTTTCTTTTAATCCCAAGGTGCCGGGATCGCGGCCCGGGCGGTCCACCAGCAATTACAAGGGTTATCAGACCCGTTCACTCTCCGAGACCACTAAATAGGCCTCCGGTTAATCCCCCGCAGTGTGTTGCGATGGTCGATCATTGAGATGTCTCGACGAGAGGGTTGACGCGGGCCTAGCGGCACGAGGACGGGAAGAAAGGTCCTTTCGTTAACGAACAGCACGAACTGCGGTTTCCAGAAAAGGGGCTTGGCGTACCAGTTGCCGAACTTCACCGTGGGCTCGGCAACCGGGGCTTCGACGGGTTCCTTTATGCGATCGAGCAACTTCTTCGTCGCGTGAACGCTGTACACGCCAGCCATGTTGCCGCGTTCACCGTCCCGCTGGGAGGACCAAGCGACACTGACGAACCCCATAGTTGGCGCGAACGGGTCAACTCGTAACTGCGACTCGAATCGTAAGTACGCAGGTCAGGACTCTAGTGCTAGAGGTGGCATGAGATACGTTCGCAGCCACCCAGCCACACGCTCCTCATTTCATTCCCCCGAAGCGACCGACAGCACTGCCCGCTCAGCTTCGTCAATGGACGGGTAGGAATTCCACGACCACCCACTCATGTCAATGAAGAGTCGAAGCGTCACCCACGCGGCACGCTGGTCGCCGTCGAGCAGTGAACGGTTTTCGCGAGCCACACGAGCATTACTGCCGCCTTGTCAACGAAGTCTGAGTAGAGGTCCTGTTACCCAAAACCCACCGAAGGTGCGTGCAGCTCGGAATCCGCCAGATCCAACTTGGTGGCAGTAATCAGCGTTCGGACATCGAGACCGGTGACGGCGGCAGCGACGGCCAGATAGTCGGTGAGGTCCGGATAGTGGACGCTCACTTCGCAAGACGTTCGAGCCTCTCGCGATCCTCTTTGATGATCTTCTTTAGCCGAGTCTTGAACTCTGGATTTTGCCTGCACCGCTCGATGGCCTCAACCAGCGACTGCTCGACCGTTTCGTTAAGTCTCACGCCATCCACACGAGCAATCGCGTGGGCGTTCGCCGCTTCGTCGTCGGGGATTCGAATGGTGAGGTTCTTTACGGTGGTGTCGTGATACCACACCACCGTAAAGAACATGCTCGTGCACCTTGAGTCAGGAAACTCGGGTGAGTATCGGGTTGATCCTGACATGAGGACACCCACTCAAGGGTTTCAGTGTCCCGGAAATCCGGCGCGATTCAAGTATTATTGAACGAAACATGACAAGACGTCCAAAGAAAGGACGGCTGACTAGGCATGTCGTCAAGCATCACGGGGGGCAGAACATTGTTGGCATGTCGCGTCGGTTCCTACGTGTGCGGAATACCGCTTGAGCATGTGACGGAGACGATGCGGCCACTGCCGGTCAAGGCGCTGGCCTCCGTCCCAGTCTTCGTCCGTGGCATCACGGTCATCCACGGTGAGACAGTTCCCGTTCTGGATGTCGGACTGCTTATCGGGGCCGAGCCCGGTACACCGACGCGCTTCGTGACGATCGATGTCGCGGGCCGCGTGGTCGCGCTCTCAGTCGACAGCGTGATGGGCATCCAGGAAGTAGGCGGCGACGTCCTTCGGGAGATTCCTTCTCTACTCAGTGGCGCCAGTGGCGACGCGATCGCGGCGCTGAGTACGCTCGACTCCGAACTAATGGTTGTGCTGGAGAGCACCCGTTTAGTATCGGACTCGGTCTGGGCCGTGTTCGACAGAGAACTATCGTCATGAGTGTCGACCTCAGTGCGCAAGACGTCGAGCGATTTCGAGAAACAATCGCAGAATGCCTGGGGCTGCGATTCGAAGACGCCAAGACGGGGTTCCTCGCTGATGTGCTCGGCGCACGGCTGGTCGCGACCAACCGGGACTGCGCCGGTTATCTCAATTACGTCAAATTCGAGCGCCCGATGACGGAATTCGCGGCACTTGCCAATGAACTCACGGTTCCCGAGACGTACTTCTATCGCAATATCGAGCAGTTCCACGCGTTCTCTGAGCAGGTCGTGCCCGAACGCATGAAGGAGCGCTCCGGAAACAACCAACTGCGAATCCTCTCGGCTGGATGTGCCTCGGGGGAAGAGGCCTACACGCTCGCAATCCTTCTGCGCGAGGGGCTCGAACCCGGTTGGAAGGCGTCGGTTCTTGCTGTCGATCTAAACCCATCGGCCCTGCAAAAGGCCGAGCGTGGACGGTTTTCGTCGTGGTCGCTGCGGGAGACGCCGCTTGCCGCGCAGCACCGGTGGTTCAAACACGACGGTCGAGACATCGTGCTCGATAGCGAGATTAAATCGGCCGTGCGCTTCGAGCAGCGTAACCTCGCTGAAGACAATCGGGACCTGTGGGGCGATGAGCAGTACGACGTCGTCTTCTGCCGTAACGTCATGATGTACTTCACCCCCGAGGGCGCTCGTGCGCTCGTCGACCGCATCACCCGCTCGCTTCTCCCAAATGGCTTTCTATTCCTCGGTCACGCCGAGACGCTGCGCGGGATCACGCAGGAATTCCACTTGTGCCATACGCACGGCACCTTCTACTACCAACGAAGGACCAAGGACGATAGATCCATTTCAGCCTTGTCACCGTTGACGCCGCGCGCATCCCGCGAGTCAACTCCTCTCGCCCAGTTCGTCGAGGGGGCCGATACCTGGGTGGAGGCGATCCGGGCCGCGAGCGAGCGTGTACGGCAGCTCGTCGACGAGGTGCCATCGCCCAGCGCCGCTCGCTTGGCGATCGATATCACGTCTGCGCCCCATCGCGTGAGCCATGGTGAGGCATTGGTGTTGCTAAGAGAGGAGCGTTTTGAAGAAGCGCTCGACGTTCTCGGAACGCTGCCGCTGGATTCCGCGGATGATCCTGACGTTCTACTGCTGCGGGCGGTGCTCTTGACCCATACGGGTTTACTCTCCACCGCAGAAGAGG
>PMAL01000037.1 GCA_003152555.1 Acidimicrobiaceae bacterium
GCCTCACGCATCCGGGCATGGTCGTTGGTCGTGAAGACGTCCTCGTGGCCGGGCTCTACGTGCTCGACGCCGTGATGGAACGCTTCGGTGTCAGCGAGTTGCTCAGCAGCGAGAACGACATTCTCGACGGCATCACGGCGTCGTTGCTACACGGTTAAGGTGCGTGAGTCGCCGTGACATGTCACGATGTAGATGTGAGGAGTAGTTGGTGGTGACCACCAGAAGTTCCATTTATTCACCCATCACGCTGCACGGGCGGCGCGTGATACTGCGCACCATGAATGAGCTGGACTACGAGGGCTGGCGCGAGGTGCGGGTTCGTTGTCACGATTGGCTGGTGAAGTGGGAGCCTCGTTCCGCGCACTCGCCGTCGCTGGCCGAGGACCAGCGCAGTTTTGTCAGTCGCTGCGCCGTGCGTGAGCGTGAGCGCCAAATGGGCACGGCATTCGGCTTCGGGATCTTTTTCGGCGGACGCTTTGTCGGAGAGATCACGCTGTCCTCAATCCAGCGAGGCCCACTGCAATCGGCCTTCATTGGCTACTGGATAGATGAAGCGGTCGCGGGTCAGGGACTCATGCCCGAGGCGGTCGTCACGATCCTTCAGTACTCTTTCGAATCCTTGCGACTGCACCGGGTGGAGATCAACATCATCCCGCGCAATGGAGCCTCGCGACGAGTGGTCGAGAAGCTGGGCCTACGAAGCGAGGGTGTGGCCGAGCGATACCTCGAGATCGATGGCGCCTGGGAGGACCACGCGCGCTACGCGATTACCGCCGAAGAGTGGGGCGACCGCGCGCCGGAGTTAATAGCTAATTGGATATTGCCGCGCCCGAGTTAGACCGCTTCGTAGGTACGAGCGCGCAACTCATTGAGATAGGCCGTGCGCAGGGTCCCGCGCAGCGTTTCCGCAATACCCAGACCAGCCAACGAACCGTCACGCGGTAGGACCAACAGCGCGTTCTCTTCTCCGCGCGCCAGCACCAGACCCTGCACGCGTGTCTGGCGCGCGGCGATCGCGATGTCGCCAATGAGGACGTCGCGTTGTAGTTCCACCACGGGATTGGCGTAACGCGTGCGCGGCAACGCGCGAAGGTCGCGCACCATCGCGATGGTGTCGCGACCGATTCGTACCGAAGATCCGGACACGTCGTCCCACGTCACTTTGACCGGCGTGATCGTGAGCGCGAGCTGCTTGGCGAGAAAAAACATCTCCGCGTCAAAGGTGAAACCGTCGATCATGCCGAGCAGGCCTAACAAGCGTGCCGGTCCACGCTGGAAGCCCTTGCAGCCACACTGGGTATCGCGCAGCGTCGTACCGCTGTAGTGGCGCGCGAGGCGGTTGAATACCTTGCCGGACCACGTGCGAAGCGTAGAGTCGTAATCAATGTGCCCGTGATCGACCCGCGATCCTGGCGCTAGCTCGGAGTTCGCGAGCGCGGCGAGGATCTCGACAAAGTGACGCGGGTTGATTGACATGTCGGCGTCGGCGGCAATGAGATTCTCACCGTGCGCGACGGCAATGCCCAGACGAATGGCCGCGCCCTTGCCGCGATTGACGGGCTGTTGAATGAACTGCGTATGCGCGAGTTCGCCGTACAGATCGCTCGCCGCACGCATGGTGTCGTCGGTTGACCCGTCGTCCACCACGATGACTTCGGTATCGGAGGGATCCAATTCTTCGAGAATTGGGCGCAATCGCTCGTAGCCGGACGCCAGACGTGACGCCTCGTTATAGGCGGGAATGATGATGGACGTTCGGATTTCTAAATCGTAATTCAAGGCCGGGTGGCGCCGACCAAACCGAATGTGAAGAGTGGTTCGTAGCTGACGTTGGTGCCGGTGTGCGCGGCCGCAATAACGGTGGTGGTGCCGTAGGGTCCGCTACCGACGTACATCACGACGTGGTCCACTTGGTGGTCGTCGTCGAGGTTGTAGTAGAAGAGCAGGTCACCGGGCTGGAGCTGGGTGAGCAAGACTCGCTTCATGGCGGGGTACTCCGTTTCGGTGGTCCTCGGTATCGCAATGCCCGCCTTGCCCCAGGCCCACTGCACNNACGGCAAGATCGCCCTGGGCGGTGCCGGCGATCTCCGTGATGATAGGCGGCGCGGCCGCCGCGATCGCGGTGAGCACTTCGTTGGCCGCGGGCGTGCCGCCCACCGCCGTCGCGGCGGCGACCGCCTCTTCCTCGCCCGCGATGTTGCGTTCTCGTGCGGCCTGCGCGCCGGCCAAGATCTCGTAGGCAATGATCTTGGCCTTCAGTTCTTTGGTGACTTTGGTGAGTGTCGCCTGCGTGGCGTCTTCGTTCTGCACGTTCTCTTCGAGCAACGCGGCGATGTGTTGAGTCTGCGTCCGCGATTTTTGACGTTGCAGGGTGGCCTGCGCCAATGTGTGGTCGAGTGATTTCTTGGCCGCCTCGTACGCGTCCTTGGCGGCGGTCAGGTTGCCAATGACCTGATCTTCGTACACTTTGCGTGCGTCGCTGCGCGCGACGTTTTGATCGAAGAGCGCGATGATCTGAGAGGCGGCCGCGCCAAAGACGTAGGCGTTGACGACGGCTTTGACGAGTTCTCGGGCGGTTACCTTGATCGCGGTTCGTTTCTTGGCTTCCTGGCCATTGAGTTTCACGATGTCGGCGTTGATATTGGCCAGGTTCACTTTGGCGGCGTCGTACTCGTTGGCGGTGCGTTCACTGGTCTGCTCTTGCGTGGACAGGGTCGCCGACAATTGAGCGATTTCGGCCTTGGTCGCAGCGATTGAGCCCGCCCCGGCGACCGAGGGCACGAGTAGACCGGCCAGCACCAGCACACTTATAAAAAGAAGGGGAGTTGATCGAGTCGTGCCCCGACGACGCACGCGAATCATAGAACCAGCCTAGTTAGTGAACTTAAGAAAATTGGCCCATAGCGAGTCGCATCAATGCGTTACGGTTACATCGCGACATTTCACGCGGGGGCGTAGCCCAATTGGCAGAGGCAAGGCGCTTAAACCGCCTCCAGTGAGGGTTCGAGTCCCTCCGCCCCTACGCGTAGTGTCGTTTGTGTTGGCTCTTCAGCATTTCTTTGCAAGGACGTTCGTTCATTACCGTTTGGTGTCGAACTGCGATTCTTTAGTAGCGTGGCACGCGTGGCTAAGAGTGCAACGGGAAAAATGGTTAGTAGGGTCGGGGCGACCGGAGGCGGCAAGGCCTACAAGAAATCCCGTCCCGCCAACTACTACGGAGTGCTCATTGTTATTATCGTTCTCGGCCTTTTATCAGCCGTTTTCGCTCGCTACGACTACCAACATCCCGGCAAGGCGAAGCACGCGATCGCGCCCGCGATCGGCACCACGTGGTACGCCGGGCTCTCAATTCAGGCCTGTGGCGTCACTTTGCCCGACCTGGTGCCGGACCCGACGTCGGCTGGCGGCTTCGTTATCCAGAGCGACAACGTGATTCGGATTAGTCCCACGACGGCCGCGGATGCAGGCAGCAACGCCACGCTCTCGCAGTTCTCGGACGAGTTCCCCGGTCTCATCTCGAGTTCCAATGAGCTCGCCGTGCCATTGGCGAGCGGCCAGGCGAACCCGAAGACCACGTACAAAAACGGTCAGGACTGTCCCGCGACGTCGAAATATGCGGGGCAACCCGGCAAGGTGGTCTACGCCTACTGGTCGTCGATTTCCCAGAAGAAGCCGGTCATCACCACTGATTCGACAACGATCAAGTTCAAGGAGTACATGCGCGTCACGATGGCCTTCGAGCCAACCGGTGTCACGCCGAGCGCGCCGAGCGCGACCACGGTCGACGCGATGGTGAAGGCCGGCTCGGCCGTGACGACCACCACGACTGCTCCAGTGACAACCACGACCGTGGCTGGCGGATCAACAACCACGACCACGACACCCACCACCACGACGACTAAGGGCTGAGCTTGAAGTCGATCATTCTGGTCGGCGGAGAGGGCACGCGTTTACGGCCCCTGACGTACCAGACGCCCAAGCAGATGCTGCCACTGGTGGGCGTGCCCATGATTGAGTGCGTCTTCGAAGAACTCGCCAGCCACGGGGTCACTGACGCCGTGCTGTCCCTGGGCTACCTGCCCGATCGCTTCATCGAGGCCTATCCCACCGGCGTCATTGCCGGCGTGAACGTTACCTACGCCGTCGAATCCGAACCGCTCGATACCGCCGGCGCGATCCGTTTTGCCGCTGAGCAGGCCGGACTCGACGAGACCTTCCTCGTGGTCAATGGTGACGTGCTGACCAATCTCGACGTCACCAAATTCTTGGCCTTCCACCGAACCCAGGGCGGCGAGGCCACCATTGCGCTGCATCCAGTCGAAGACCCCTCGCGTTTCGGCGTGGTGCCGACCACGCCCGAGGGCCGGGTCATTGCCTTCGTCGAAAAGCCGCCGCGTGGCGAAGCGCCGACCAACCTCATCAATGCCGGCACGTACATCTTCGAACCCAGCGTGCTCGACCGCATCGCCCCCACCGGTCGAGTCAGCATCGAGCGTGATACCTTCCCCGCCCTCGCCGCCGCCGGCGTGCTCTACGCCATGCCCGACAACGCCTACTGGATCGACACGGGACTGCCCCAGACGTACCTGCAGGCCAACTTTGACATTTTGAACGGCCGGGACGTCCGCCACTCCGTGGCCAAGATCGTGAACGGCTCGTGGACCCACCGATCCAGCAAGGTGGAAAAGAGCGCCACCTTGGTCAACGCCGTCGTNNGGCGCGACCTGTGTGGTTGGCGCCAAGGAGCACGTCGCGCCGGAATCGGTGCTGTCGGGCGAAGTGCGTCTCGGCGGCGTGTAGCTAACGAAACAGGTCGTCGTTCGCCGAGCGCAGGACGTGCTCGGCGACGGAACCCTCACCGAAGTAGGACTCGTCGAGACCTCGCAGTAGGGCAAACGGCGTACCCTGCGCCTTGCCAAGAACCAAATTCGCCGCGCCCGCAATCTCGTCGACGATCGCGACTTCGGTCGCTTCGAGTAGTCGGCCGTTGGCGTCGCAAGTGCCGCGCAGATCAAGTATTGGTCGCAGCCCGGCCGAACCCAACGCGACGTCGGTCACGCCATTGCGCCACACTCGCCCGAAGGTGTCAGTGATCACGACGGCCACGTCGAGCGCGCATCGCCGCGAAATTTCGCCACGAAATCTCCTCGCCGAACGGTCGGGATCCTTGGGTAGTAGCACGGCCGTGCCGTTGGCAGTGTTGGAGAGATCGACCCCGGCGTTGGCGTTGACGAATCCGTGACGGGTCTGCGTGATGCGCAGCGGCCCGCGCCGTCGCAGCACTCTCGTCGATTCTTGTTCGATGAGGGCCACCTTGTGTTCTTCGGTGCCGTCAAAGGCCACGACTTGGCCCTCGGACTTAGAGACCACCTTGCTCGTCACGACGATGAGATCGTGATGCGAGAGCGTCTCGCCCTGGGCTACCAGCGCGTCGAGAAAGAGGGCGACCAGGTCGTCGCCTTCACTCACGAGACCAACACCGCGGATCGGAATGACGCGCAGTTCAATCATGCGAGGACCACGCGGGCGAGTCGCAACGCGTCGTCGGGGTCGGCCATGACGGTGGTAGTTACCTCGACCTTGACGCCGCGCGCACTGATCACGTCGCGCAAGTCCGCGTCGGCCTGATCGATGATGAATGTTCCGATGAGACCTTCGTAATAGTCAGCGACGCCGACACATGACACGTCGTGACCCAATTCGGCGAGCAGTCGATCGGCCGGACCCTTCAAGGCAGCGCCGCTGATGATGGGACTGACCGCCACCACGTCGTCGCGACGGCGCGCCAACACTTCGCGCACTCCCGGGACTTGGAGAATCGGGTCGATGGAGATGAGTGGATTAGACGGCGCGATCACGATGCGCGAGCACTCACGTAGTGTCTCGAGCACGTCCGGAGCCGCGTGCGCCGTGTCGGCGCCCACCACCTCGATGCCGCTCACGACCACGTCATGGTGGTGCTCGACGAAATACTGCTGGAAACTGAGTCGTCCCAGGGGCGTGTCGAATTCGGTCGCGACCGTGTCGTTGGTCACGGGCAGCAGTCGGACCTGCACGCCCCAGCGTTGGCACAGTTCGCGTGTCACGTCGCTCTTGGTGGCACCCTCACTGATTCGTTGGCTGCGGTAGAGGTGGGTCGCGAGGTCGCGGTCGCCCAGGCGGAACCACGCGGCTCCTCCCAACTCGGACAGTTCGTCCATCACGCGCCACGATTCGCCCCGCAGTCCCCACCCCGCTTCGTCGTTGTTGAGTCCCGCGAGGGTGTAGCTAATCGTGTCGAGGTCCGGGCAGATGGTCAGCCCGTGCAGCACCAAATCGTCGCCGACGTTCACGATTGCGGTGATCTCGGAGGGTTCGAGCACGCGACTCAGGGCGCTCAAGAGTCGCGCGGCACCGACGCCGCCGCTGAGAACAGATATCACGATAGAGACTCTAGGAGCCTTAGATAACATCGAGTGTTGTGAGCAATAGCCAACTGGTGGACGGCTGGCCCGGCGCTCCCGGCGTGGTTCTCTTTCGTGTGCGCGACGGAAATGCGGAGCGAATCGACGAAACGGGTGACCTGCACGACGTCCGTTCGTGGGCGTCAGTGTCCAAGATGGCCGTGGCGTTGGCCTTTGGGGTTGAAGTCGATTGGGGACTGCACGAGTTCACCCAGGACTTTGGCCCCCACGGCGCGACGCTCGCGAATCTGCTCTCGCACAGCAGTGGTTTGGGCTTGGAGGAGGGCGACCGCGAGGTACCAATCGCCACCCAGCGCGTTTATTCGAACGTCGGTATCGATCACGCGGTGCGCGTCGCGGTTGGTGATCGGGAACCCGCGCAGTGGCTGGATGAGCGGGTCTTTACCCCGTTGGGTATGGACACAACGCAGTTGCGGGGCCGCCCGTGTGCCGACGTGCACGGATCGACCGAGGACCTCGTGACGCTGGGTGTGGCGTGGCTGCGGGCCGACGGCGTGAGCGTGGCCACGCGGAACCAACAGATCACGCCGTACCTGCCCGAGCTGAGCGGGATCGTGCCGGGCTTCGGCCGATTCAATCCCTGTGCGTGGGGACTAGGTCCCGAACTGCGTGGGACCAAGGAGCATTGGATGGGTGACTGGCCCGCGCAGAGTTTCGGGCACTTCGGCCAGAGTGGCGCGATGCTGCTGCTCAACGCCGATGAACAGATTGGGCTGGCCGCGACGAGCACCGAGGGCTTCGGTCCCTGGGCGGTTCAGCTGTGGCCGGGTTGGACTACTACGATGCGCCAACGCATCCTCTCGACGTGACAACGTCGCGAGTGCGAGTGGGGCTGGACCTGGACGGCTCACTCGAATCGCTCGGTAATTCAATGACCGACCTCGCCGACGCGCTCACGCAGAGCGGCGAGTGTGATCTCGTGCGATTCAGAACTCGGTCATCTCGCCAGTCACCGAACGAGAGTCGCGTGGCCTTTCGCATGCTGTGGGCTCCGCTGTGGCGTCGCAGTCGCGGACCTTCGTTGGACGACCTGTTGGCGCCGCTCGACGTGATTCATTTGGCCGGACTGGCGACGCCGCCCACCAAGAAGACGCCGCTCATTATCTCGGTCGACGATCTACGCCCCTTGCGAGAAGAGTCTCGAATCCATCAACGCATCGCCCAACTCCGGCGCGCGGCCGAGCACGGGGCCACGCTCGTGGCATCCACAGTCACGGCGAGTCACGAGGTCCAACAGGTCCTCGGGATCTCGCGAAGCCAGGTCGTGGTCGTGCCGCCGGCCGTGCCTACGGTGTCGCCCACCACCCAGGGACGCGACCTCGTGGTCAACATCACGGGAAATGCGGAGTGGTTCCTCTCGCTCGCTCCCGAACTGATCCAGTTCGCCCAGTCCCAGGGTGTTCAGTTGGTGGCACTCACGAGTACGGGAGTTGGCCAGCGAATTCGACAGAGCGGGCTGAACGTCACGGTGCGCGCGCGTAGCGAAGCCCGCGCGGCGTTGGCCGACGCGCGCGTCGTGATGCATTTTTCTGATGGGGCCCGATTTCCCTCCTTCGCCATTGCCGCGCTGGCGGCGGGTGTGCCGACGATGGCCCGATCTACCGCGATCAATCGCGAGCTGCTCGAAGGAGCCGCGGCGCTCGTTGACAGTGACGACGAAGTTACCTCGGTGCTCGACGACGTGTGGCGCAGCGATCCGCGCCGGTCCATCATGATTGCCGCCGGGCGCTCACGGGCCATTGATTACGCGCCCGCGACGGCCGCCCGGGCTTACGCCGCGCTGTATCGCGACGTCGTGCGAGGCTAGAGGTCGTGACGCGGAACCTGACGTTAAGCGTTGAGCAGCTCTATCGCCGCCAGCCCGGTGGTATCGGGACGTACGTGCGCGGGCTCATTCGCGGGCTCAGTCAGGTGAGCACCGACCTCAACGTCGTCGCGCTCGCGCCGTGGAACACGACACCGAGCGATGTCCGCGCCCTGTTGCCTTCCTTAGAACAGGCGCCGCTGCCGGTCGGACTGCTCACGCGCGCCTGGAAGTACCGAGCACTCGGTGTTCCACGCAACTCGTCGATTGTGCACGCCACGTCAATGGCCGGACCGTACGGCGGGGGAGAGCCCGGCGCCGTGCATTCGGTCGCCATGCACGACTTATTGTGGCGCGACGATGTCAATGAATCAACGGCGCGGGGCATACGTTTTCACGAAGACCGACTCGCGCTGCTAAGGGATCGTAAGGATGTACGAATCTTCACCAGTTCACCGGGACTCAAAGAGCAGTTGGTCGAGGACGGTTTTGAAAGCGAGCGCGTCTATCCCGTCCGTTTGGGCGTCGACGACGACGGGATTGTCGCAGCGAACGCGGACGTCGTGCGTGAACTGTTGGACCGCCACGGCGTCGCGGGTCCCTATGTGCTCTACGTCGGCACGCGCGAACCGCGCAAGAACCTGGAGCGTCTGATCAGGGCCCATCGCGATGCACTGGCTGAGCGTCCCGAATTGGGAACACTGGTATTTGCGGGATCGCCTGGTTGGGGCAGCGTCGACACTCAGAATGCGACGGTGCTCGGTGTCGTCGAGCGAGACGTGTTGAAGGGTCTCTTTCGTGACGCCGCGGTCTGCGCCTACGTCACCATCGCCGAAGGCTGGGGCCTGCCACCGGTCGAGGCGCTGCACGCCGGCACCCGGGTCGTGGCGAGCACCTCGACGCCCAGCGTGGCGAATAATTCCGAAGTAGTCCACGTTGATCCCTTCGACGTCGTGTCTATCTCCGATGGACTGCTTCGTGCACTGGCGATGGACGACAGCGAGACGGGCGCGCAGCGACGTCGCGCATCCGTGGCTGATCTCACCTGGGCTAACTCGGCGCTCGATCACCTGGACGGTTGGTCGTGAAGGTTGCCCTTGACGTGTCAGCGGTGCCCGAGCATCTCGCGGGCGCCGGGCGCTACATCTACGAGGTGGCCCGGCGGCTGCCGACGTCGGGCGTCACCACGACGTTGGTCAGTCGCAGAAATGACGGGGCGCGCTGGAGAGCGTGGTCGCCCGACGCGGCGGTTGCCCCTATCGTGCCCGTGGGTCGACTACCGCGACTGCTCTTTGAAGCGGTCTCGCTCGGCACGAGCGAAGAGGCGCGCGCGGCGGACGTGTGGCACGGACCGCATTACACGATGCCCCGGCGAGGCAAGACCCCGACCGTCGTGACAATTCACGACCTCACGTTCTTCACCAATCCTGAGTGGCACGAAAGGAGCAAAGCGGTCTTCTTTCGTCGAGCGATTTCCTACGCCGCGTCACACGCGGACGTGCTGATCAGCGTGAGCGACTTCACGGCGAAGCAGATCGACGAACTTTTGCCCGGTCACGCGCCGGTGGTCGTCGCGCCCCACGGCGTGGACCTGAACCATTTTGCGATCGACGACGACAACGATGTCTCGCTACTGCGCGCCCACCAACTGCCGGTTGACGTGCCGTACGTTTTCTTTTTGGGTACTGTCGAGCCGCGCAAGGGACTCGATGTGCTGCTGCGCGCCTTTGACATCATGTCGCGAAACGACACGCTCATCGAGCTCTGGATCGCCGGACAGACCGGCTGGGGACTCAAGAACTTTGGGGCAGAAATAGCTGGCCATCCCGCCGCGTCGCGCATTCGACGCTTAGGTTTTATAGGTGATGAAATGCTGCCTGTCTTGTTTCGCCAATCTCGGGCTGTGGCCTATCCGTCGAGGGGCGAAGGCTTCGGGTTGCCGGTGCTCGAGGCCCTGGCCTGCGGGGCGTCCGTCGTGACCTCCGCGAATACGGTGATGGCCGATGTGGCGGGTAATACCGCCATCCTCGTTAACGCTGGAGACGCCACGGCGCTGGCGCACGAGCTGTCGAGAACCATTGCCAGCAGTGACGCCGATCGCGCCACGCACTCCCAGCAGGCGCGAGCGCGCGCGGAACTGTTCACGTGGGACGTTTCGATGGCCCGACACCTCGAGGCGTACGAACTCGCTCGGCGAGGCCGTTAGGTTATGCGCGCGCTCGTCACCGGAGCCAGTGGTTTCGTCGGGCGCCACCTCTGCGAGCATTTAACTCAGTCGGGCGACGAAGTGGTGGCGGTCGACCGTGACTGTAACGTGACGATCGCCGGCAGAGTCGAGCGGGTCTTCCGTGAGCATCAGCCTGACGCGATCTATCACTTAGCGGCCCTGTCGCACGTGGGCGAATCGTGGAAGAATCGCATTGAATTCGTGCGCGTCAACGTGTTCGGCACCCGCAACGTTCTTGAAGCCGCGTATAAAGCAGTCCCGAACGCCGCGGTGCTCTTCGTGAGTTCGGCTGACGTCTACGGCATCGTCAACGAAGACGAACTGCCAATTCGAGAAACGCGCCCCGCGGTGCCGGCTAATCCCTATTCACAGAGCAAATTGCAAGCCGAGATACTGGCGCAGAGCATTGCGAGCCAGAACGACCAGCGTCTCGTGACGGTGCGTCCGTTCAATCACATTGGACCGGGCCAGTCCGACAAATTCGTCGTGCCGGCGCTGGCCAGTCGACTGCTGGACGCCGCCGATCGTGGTGCCGACGAGATTCCCGTGGGTGATCTGTCCACGCGTCGCGACTTCAGTGACGTACGTGACGTGGTGAAGGCTTACCGGCTGCTGATCGAGCGAGGCCGCTCGGAAGAGATCTACAACGTCGCCTCCGGTCGCGACGCGGCACTGATCGATATCGCGAACGAACTGGTGGCACAGATTGCGCCGGACGTGAAATTGGTGCCCGATGCTGACTTGATGCGACCCGTGGAGGTACCCGTGATGCGCGGCAGCTTCGAGAAGATTCACATGGACACTGGTTGGGAGCCCACCATCTCGTTGACGACGTCCCTTATCGACGTGGTCAGTGAATTGCGCGCGCGGCGCGAACGATAAATTCATGGGCCAAAACGTGAATAATGTGCCTTCGCGCGGCCCACTCCTTAACTGAGGGCCAACTAAACTTGATGTACTGATGGAATCTCGTGCTCCGGCCGTCGTTGCCGTCGTCGTTACCACTGGTCCTGGGCCCGGCCTCGAAGCGACGTTGGCTTCGCTGGTAGCGCAGGACTATGAGGAACTAAGCCTGCTCGTAGTGGCGAACGGGGAGACCGAGCACGTCGCCGCGCGAGTCGCCGCGATCGCGCCTACTGCGTTCTTTCGGGCTCTCGAGGAAAACAAGGGATTCGGAGCCGCCTGCAACGAAGCCGCACTGATGATCGAAGGCTCGGCGTTCTTCCTCTTTTGTCACGATGACGTGCGACTGGAACACGACGCCATTCAACAGATGGTGGAAGCCGCCTTTCGCACGAACGCCGGCATCGTCAGCCCCAAGGTGGTGTCCTACGAGGACCCGATGGTGCTGCTGCACGTGGGCCAGACCGCGGACCGCTTTGGTGTGGTCCAGGAACGCGTCGTAATTGGCGAGATTGACCACGGCCAGCAAGACCTCGAGCGCGACGTCTTCGTCGCGCCCGGGGGAGTAACGCTCGTGCGCTCCGACCTGTTCGCGACCCTGCGCGGTTTCGACCCGCTCATCTCGGTGCTTGGCGAAGACCTCGACCTGTGCTGGCGCGCCCAGATTGCCGGCGCGCGCATCGTGGTCGCGCCCTCGGCGAAGGTCGCCCACCGCGAAACCGTGGCGACGGGCGAGCGCCCCGTCACGGCGTACGGCACGAGGCGCGCGAGCCGTCAGGACCTGCAGCGGCGCCACCAACTCTTGGTGGTCGCGACTGGATGGGGACGGCGTAGCGCGATATCGACGCTGCTGTGGCTGTCGATTCTCGACTCGGTTGAGCTGGTGCTGTCCCTGCTCGGCGGCGACACCGACCGTGCGGGGGCCATCATTGGATCGTGGCGATGGCTGCTAAAGAATCGCAAGGGAATTCGTCAGCGCCGTAGCCAACGCACCGTCTTTCGCGTGCTGTCAGACGAGGAGCTACGCCGTCTCCAGGTCGGCGGCGCCAGCCGGCTGAAGCGATTCGTCGTCACGTTGGTGCGCCACGGGCTGGACCGGGCCCGCGGCATTCTGCCGCCATCCGAAGACGTCATCGAAATTGGTGACGCCGCGGGCGACGTCGTTGGATTCGCCGCCGCGTTCTCGGAGAACGAAGAGTTTGACGAAATCCCCGACAGTCCCACCATCGAGCAACGTCGACAGCCGTCCCGACTGCTGACCACGTTCCGGTCCCAGATCGCACTGATGCTCGTCGTGATCATCCTGTGGATCATTGGTTCGCGCAATCTCGTCGCCACGCACCTGCCGCTCGTTGGCCGACTGGCCCCGCTCGATTCGTGGTGGACCACGTGGCGTCACTTCTTTGCCTCCTGGTCACCCAATGGACTGGGCACGGGCACGCCGGGAATGCCCGGGTACGGATTGCTGGCATTTGCCGGAACCTTCGTGTTGGGACGCATGGGGATCCTGCCGCGCCTGGTCCTGATCGCGGCCGTGCCATTGGGTGCCATCGCGGTAGGGCGTTTACTTCGCGGACGGGTTTCAAATCGGGCGCGCGTCGTGGCCGGTGTGGCCTACATGGCGCTGCCGCTCGGGCTCAATATGGTCGGCCAAGGCCGCGTCGACGTTCTCGTCGTGGTCGCCGGTCTGCCGCTCGTCGTGCGGCGCCTCTTTGAGTTACTCGCCGTGCCGGGATTCCGCACGGCTCCCTATTCGGACCCGGTGCCGTTTGGTCATCGCGGCTGGCGTGCGACACGCTCGGGTCAGCGCATGTTGCTCGTCATGCTGATTGCCCTCTTGAGCGCCATGGCGCCGGCCACCCTGGTACTGGTCGCGCTCATCGTCGCGGGCATCGTTGTCTCGCGCTACTTCGAACGCGACGAGGTCCACGAACAACTTCGGCCGTGGCGACTGTTGGCGGCGACCGTCATAGGCGTGGCCATCTTCTTGCTGCCCATGACCGTTGATACCCTGCTCGCGGGACGGCGCTCCCTGGGCGTATTCGGGCTCGCCGTGGGACCGTGGTCGGCGCCGTCCTTCGCCGATCTCGTGCGCGGCGCCGACGGAAGTTTTGGTGCGACGTGGCTCGGTTGGTTGCTGCCCGCGGCGGCGCTGCTGGGTTTGTTGCTGTGTCGAGCTGAGCGCCGAGCCATCGCGACCAAGGCCGCCACCATCGCCACACTGACCCTGGTGATTGCCGCTTTATCCGCGCGCCACTGGATGGGTTCTTTCGCGCCCGACCTCGAAGTCCTGCTGGCCCTTTACGTCGTGATGCTCGCGTTGCTGATTGGTTTGGGCGTCAGCGCTCTCGAACACGACCTGCGCCAGGCGGGCTTCGGTTGGCGCCAGATATTCGGTGGCCTCACGGTGGTGGCCCTCCTCGTCGCGGCGGTCCCGTTCCTGACAACGTTCGCCAGCGGACGTTTCGACCTGCCCACCTCCAGCGTGGTGGGATCACTCGGCAACCTCGCGCCGGTCGAAGGCGGAGGTGACCGCATTTTGTGGCTCGGCGACCCTTCGATCCTGCCGATCGCCGGCTGGCCCGTCGCGCCCGGATTGGAGGCGGCCACATCGACCAACGGGCTACCGGGCGGCGCGACCTTCTTTGCTCCGCCCGACTCGGGCACGTCGGACGTACTGCTCTCTGCCGTTGACCTCGCGCTGGAGGGTCGAACGGTTCGCCTCGGACAGTTGCTCGCGCCCGCGGGCGTCTCGACCATCGTTGTCATGAGTGCCGCCGCCCCCGAGATTGCGGGCGTGCAAAGTGTGCCGCTACATCCGGCGCCGGCCAGCCTCTTGCTCGCGCTCGGGCGTCAAAGCGACCTGTCACTCGAACTGCACACCAGTTCGGTTGAGGTGTATTCGAATTCGCTCTTTCACGGTCTTATTGTCCAGCACACGTCATCGGGCTACGTCCCGGAGTTGGGTCAACCCGGCGTCTTGGGCCCGGTGCTATCGGGCGGCACCATGAACGTCGCGCTCGCGCCAGCAAGTGCCTTTTCGCTGCTGGTGAATGGCAAGGCCGTCCCGCGCCAGACCTACGACGGATGGGCCCCCTCGTACGCGGTGGGCAACTACTCGACCACACCCAGCGCGCAGTTGGTCCTGGACCGTCTGCCGATCAACGGACTCTTGGCGCTCTTCACGCTTTTGCTCTGGGCCACCGTGTGGCTGGGATTTGGCTGGCTGACTCGTTTCGAGTGGCTCTTTACGCGCCGCACTCCGCGACAAACGTCGGCCCGGCACGCAAAAGCGGAACCCAATGAGTAGTTCGCGCCGCCGGCCGCTCCTGGTGGTACTCGCGCTCGTCCTCGTGGTCGTGGGTCTAATCAGCTCGCTCGCCAAGACGCCAAACTCGTCAACGCTGCCGGGCGGACTCGGGGTCGCGACAAACGCGGAGTCGACGGCGCTCTACTGCACGGGCCTAAGCGGAGATGTGGGTCCCTTCGAGGGTCACGTCGTATTTCTTAATACGACCAATGCCGTGCGATTGGTGCAGGTGCAAGTGGTCAATGACCTCGGCCAGCGAGCGAGCATCAAGGTGGACGTGAGTCCGCACGGAACTCAACTCGTGAGTCCGATCATGCTCCTAAAAGGACACAGCTTCGCCGTGGAGGCGCAGGTCAACGGTGGCGGGGTGGTGGCCAACGAGGTCACCAGAACGGGAATGGCGCAGGTGCCCTGCACGACGACCGGCGTGACCAATTGGTACGGGGCCGGCTTCGACACGCTGGTCGGGTCATCCGGTGAACTCAGCATCTACAATCCCACCGCGACGCCCGCGGTCTTTAACGTGGCCGCGTACACTGCGCTGGGCTACAGCGCGCCCGCTCCCTTCCAGGGACTCACAGTGGGCGCGCACTCGCAATTAGAAATCAACCTGGGTGCGCAGATCGTCAACGCCACCAACATTGGTGTGCACGTGTCGGTGCTTCGTGGCACCGTCGTGATCGTCGGCGTCCAGCAATCCGGGGCAGATGTGTCGTTGATGTCGGGTTGCTCGGCACTCGCCACCACCATGTGGCTGCCGCGCGTGACGACGGTCACCAACGCGCTGGCGCAGATTCGTATTGCCAACCCCGGTCCGCTCGCGGTCACCGTCACGGCCCACGTGACGCTCTCTCCCTACACGATTGCTCCCCAGAGTCTGAGCGTCGCGCCGTATTCCAGTGGCGAGATCATCATCACGCCGAACTCGGCGATCCCCGCCAACGGCTACGCCTCCGTCACGCTGACGTCCAGTGAACCGGTGTTCTCCACCCTGGCCAGCGGTATTAGTGGGGGGATTTCCCTCTGGTCACCGCAGATCCCGGGACGAGCGTTCTTGATTTCGGACTTCTCCGGCCACGGCTTTAACGCGGCGACCGTCACCAACACGTCCTCGCATTCGATTTCCGTGCAATTCACCACGTTGGGTCAGCCAACTCTCACGGGCAGCGCAACGCTGGCGCCCCACAGCACGCAGAACATTCTGTCGATATTTAGCGCCGTCACCACCCTGAGCGCCACGACGTTGATGGTGAACTCGTCGGCTCCCGATCTGCTGGTGACGACGACATTGCCGAGCACCCCGACGGGTGTCGACGTCGTCGCGACGTTAAACGGCCGGTAGGGTCGGCGGCTCCCACTTGGGAGTCGGAGCGAGCGGCGCCGAGTCGGCGGGCGACTTCTTGGACTTCGCCTCGGGCGTTGATCCATTGGATCCGGCCTTGGCGCCGACACCGCTCAGGGCGCTCACGGTCTTCGTGCCCTTGGGCCAAACGGGCTCGCCGTTCGCCTCGTCGATCAGTTGCGCCGCGGTGTCGCCATCGAGCGTTTCGTGCTCGAGCAGCGCCCGAGTCAGGGATTCGAGCCCACGTCGGTGCAGCGTCATCACCTCAATGGCCCGCACTTCCTGCTCACGCAGGATCCGCTCGACCTCGTCGTCGATGATCTGGGACGTGTGGTCCGAGTAGTCGCGGGTGTGCATGAGGTCTTCGCCGAGGAACACCTGGTTGTTAGCTCCCCAGGCCATCGGTCCGATCTCCTTGGACATGCCCCATTCGCGCACCATCCGGGTCGCGAGGTCCGTGTTGCGCTGCAGGTCGTCGGCCGCTCCCGTGGAGAGATCGCCGTAGACAAGCAGTTCGGCCACTCGTCCGCCCATGCGCATGCACAACGAATCCTCGAGGTGGTGGCGAGACATGATGTGGCGGTCCTCTTCGGGCAGGGTCATGGTGACACCCAAGGCCATGCCACGCGGGATGATGGTGATCTTGTGCAGGGG
>PMAL01000160.1 GCA_003152555.1 Acidimicrobiaceae bacterium
ATCAGATTAGACCACTTGCAATGTTGCTGTGAGTCGATGACGCCTGCTTCCCCCCATTCGCATTGGCATCGGAGTGGCAACGCATCAGGGAGAGCACCTCGCATTTGCTTTACGTGGCCATGACCCTATACGAGTCGCTGGTCCGACGTGACAGGTCTACAACCTTACATTGGCGTCTTGAATCGAAGTCATCGACTCGCGCTCATGCCCTTGTCATTCACGGCCACACAATTGTTTCCCGTGGAGCATGAAATTGCCACTCCCGCAACGTACCCTCCGGGGAACACCTTGAAAGGACTTGACCATCGCCCGGATATCCACGTTGTCACCGCACCACTCAGTCCAATGACGGAACACTCCTCTGCGGATACGCAGGAGACTGAGTATGCACCGGCACTCTTGAAAGCGGGGATGAGCTTGGGCGGTGACCAACTCGCGTTATGGAATGTCGTTGAATCTCCAGCGGCGGTCACAGCCATGCAGAATTTTGAAGCAGCGCACGAGACCGAGATCAGCGACTTCGGTCCAGTACTGTGGCTCGGCGTCCATTTCTTTCCATTGAACGCCAAGATCTGACCATCAAAGTTCGTGGCCACGCAGAATTGAGACGTCGAACACGAAACACTCAACAATCGATCATCGAGTGTTCCCGTGGAGGTGGTCTTGTACGTCGTCCAGGAACGGCCATTGAACGTCACCAAGGCGTTTGGCTTTCCCGCAATGAAATTGGCGCCGACCGCCGCACAGAAAGTTGACATCGGGCACGAAACCTTGTATTCGTCTCCCGCGGGTCCCATTGGAGCGGCGGGCGACCAGACGTGACCGTTGTATACCGCTGCCTTGCCCGCGGCAACCGCAACGCAGAACGCCTTGCTCGAACATGAAACGGAATCTATTGACCCTCCCAACGCAAGTGACTGAGGCGACGACCACACTCCACTCCGGTAAAACAACACCTGTCCATCTCCATTCACCGATACGCAGAATGTGGATGACGGGCATGACACTGAGTAATTCACCTGTGTCGGAGAAGAACCCTTCGAACCAATGAGAACTGGTGGAGACCACTTGTCTAATGAAGTTGCGGCTGACGCGCCGCTGGTGAACATCGACAGCATTGTCGACATCATGATGACGCTTGCGATTCCGAGCCGAGCCACAGAGTCTCCGCGTCGAATCAAGAGCCAACCTCCGAAGAACTGCGCCATCACTCTTCCAATCCGGCCACCGTCGCCACCTACGTCAGCGCATCCCTGATGGGGGCCGAGGTCCAATCGAATTCTTGACACCACACCTGTCCTTTCACCCGCTGTCGCCTTCTTTCCATACTCATCCCCAGTCGCGACAGATACCCGTCGAGGAGTTAATTGAATTCCTCTTGAGTATTGGCCGCCGGAAGGGTGACACGGTTAGAACACCGTCAACCACGCCAAGAACCGGGAATCTGGCCGGAATGCCGTCGCGAGCGCCGGCACACCGACTGAATGGGAAGACCGACGGCTGAAGCACAATTCACCCGAGGTCCGATGACCACCGGGAATGCAACCCTAATGTTGACGGGTTTTCGATGCTGCTGGGCATATGTAGACGTGATGAGAAGATACTGGACCCAGTACGAGCGGGGATCCGGATGAGCAATCAGTGGAAGGCGGATTTCGAGCGGTCCTACTCGCTGCATCGTCGCGACATCACCGCGTACGTGGCACGTCGAGTTCCGAGGGATGAGATCGACGACGTGGTGGCCAAGATCTTCGTTGTCGCCTGGCGGCGCTTCAAGGATGTTCCGGCGCCGCCCGAGGACCGGCTCTGGCTCTTTGGCGTCGCCCGTCGCTGCGTGGCCCATCATCATCGGAGCGGTCTTCGCCAGGGCCGTCTGCGCATGCGCTTGGCCAACGAAATCAAGATCGTCCAGATTCCGTCGACGCAGAAAGTCGACGATCGTTATGACCTAGTGCTGGAGGCAATGGAACGACTCAAACCGCTCGACCGCGAGGCGCTACGACTCGTGCTCTGGGACGAACTCTCCCACGCGGACGCTGCCATCGTCATGGACTGCAGCGTCAATGCCTTCGAGCTGCGCTACCGGCGGGCTCGCAATAGCGTGCGCCACGCGGTGGAGGGCGAGCCCGCGGTCGCACCGAGACCGGAGCACTCTTCGCTCGCCAACCATCCACTCTTTAAGGAAGGACAAACACCGTGACCATGACTATCGAGGACCTCATACGACACGCCGATCCCGTCGACCGCTTCGGAGTACCTACCCTCGACGCGGCGGCGTCTCGTCGTCGCCTCGATCAGATCCTGTCGACACCAGCAACGGTTGCCAGAATTCGGCGCCGTCGCGCGATCGCCGTGGGCGTGGTTGCGGCGGCAGCGCTCACTGTGGTCGTGCTCCAGGTTCTACCAAGCCCCGTCGGCCGGCCGTCGCCAGCGGCAGCCGCCCTCCTCAACCTTTCGCGCGTCGCCTCCAAACTGCCGAGGGTCGAGGCCCCGGCATCCGGGCAGTATCAGTACACCAAGTCAGTGGCGTTCGACTCCATTGAGTATGTGGACGAATCGCAGTATCCATTCTTCGTGAATTACGCCGAACAGCGCCAGGATTGGGTCGGCGTAAACGGCTCCGGACGACTTGTCGAGTCCTGGACCGACCCCACGTTTCCCACTGCTCACGACCGCTCCAACTGGCTCCGGTCCGGTTCGCCCTCGGTGTCCCAGGCACCGGTTGTCGAGACGATGGCGCCAGGGTCCGGGGCCACTGCACCAATCGACCTGTGGGCGCTGCCAACCAACCCGACGCAGTTGGCGAGCATGGTCAACAGTCGCAGCATCGAGGCGGGTCCGCCTGGCGCGCTCGAGGACTTCACGCAGGTTGGCGACCTACTGCGGGCGACGTACGCGCCCCCAGCGCTTCGCGCCGCACTCTTTCAGGTCGCTTCGGGCATCCCCGGAGTGCTGTTTATCGGACCGACGACCGATCACCTGGGTCGCAGGGGCATCGGACTCGCCATTACTCAGACCCCGAGCGAGCCGGCCCAGGGCTCTTCCGGTCTCTTCGAGCTCATCTTTGATCCGACTACGGGCGCACTGCTGGGCGAGCAGACCCTCGCTGGCACGTCGCCAGCAGGAACATCACCAAGTGGCGCCGCGTCGTTGGCAGGATTCGAGGTCACTAGTTGGACGTCGTTTGAAGCGAGCGCAGTCGTTGACTCGTCGACCGCGGTCACAAGCACTCAATTATTGGGTCAATAAGAGTGAAGACTAAACCGCGAAGGGGTTCGATTCCAAACCCATTAGTTCTGCAACCAAGCACTGGCTCGATAATGCGGATTATTCGCGGTGTTGACGAATATCGATCCGTGACGAATACTTCGTAGCGATATGGGAACAGTCCTGCTCCATCGTTGGAAGGTCTGCCTAATCTGCACGTCCCTTGTTTGCGCATCGGTTGTCGTCTCTAGCCCGGCTTTAGCGACCTCCCTTCGCGAAGAGTCACGGGCCTCTTCGCCGACAATTTGCTCGGACCCATCAAATAACTCATCGTGTCTGGCCGTCGTTGCAGTGGCTAGTTCAAGCACGAAGCAGGACCAGATATCGAGATTTCTCGAGAAGCTCTGGGGCGTCAATACGGGGAGTGGACCGCCGAATCTCGGAATCTACGAATTGCAACGTTGCTCAAACCCGGGACCATCCCCTTATCAGATCTCGTGCGTCCTGTGGTCGAGCGCATCGCGCCACAATGCATCACAACTTGGCCAAGCATTCAAATCGTCTCTGTTGTTCCAAATCATTCGCATCACGTCCTTTGGGCACTCAACAGCGACGTCAAAGGCGGAACTTGAGATCTACGCCTGTCTTCAACTTTCAGTCCCGCCAGAACCTGGACCAGGGTCTTTCGAGGCGATATCGATGCCCGTCTCGACTCTTTCGGCACTCTCTAGGTCTGGCAGCGTCGCCTTAGAGAACGTTGCTCGAGACTATTCAGTAGCGGCGCGGAAGGGCTTCGACGCGATGAGGAGCGCGCTCGCAAAGGGAGTCGCGGCGTGTCACCGACTTGGCCTGCAAACGGCGAAGTAGAGCCAGCAAGAGGTGAGCACGTGACAACCCTCTCAACCAATCGCTATTTGCCGCGTCGCGAGAAGTGAAACGCACTTATTCGAGATCTGTGGTATCGGAGGCCCGACACGACAGTTCTGCAACCTAATGGGCGGTTAGCTATGCGTGCCTAGGGTGCAGCGCCTTAAATCTCTGGAAGACGATTTGGGGTTGTTACGCTCAGTGTGATGCAAATCAGTCGACTCCTGACGGCGCAAGCCATCGTTCTCTTGGGTCTTGTGGCGTGGGGCGCAAGTGCCGACGGCTCGACGTCCTCAGTGCCAACATGTTCATCCATAGTTTTAACCCTGCATCCCGGGTTTGCACAAGCTGCTGCGGGGAACGGAGGTACGTCCATCGTTATCACCAATCACGGATCATCTAGCTGCTCACTTTCCGGATTCCCGGTCGTTGTTGCCCACACCGAGACCGCCAGTCCGCGCCCAGTGGCGTTCGTACACCGGCCCCGCTCCCTGATCTACAGAGCGGTTCTTCCGAGAACCGTTGTCCTGCCGCCAAAGGGCACGGCGTCCTTTGGTCTCTCCTACGTCGACGCTCTCGATCAGCAGTACGGGAGTGGTGCGCGATGCCAGATGAACGCAATCACCGTTCGCTTCTCTCAAGTGACACCGGTACGCAACTTTTCTGTTCCGATAGTCGCGAATGGGCACGATGGCTATGGTTCGATTAACTCCTGCTTTGCTGGATTCATTTTGGGACTGACGCCTATCGTGAAGGGTCCGACTCCACCCGAGTACTAGGAGTCGGCCCGACGCAACAGAAATGCCACCATCCACTGGCGACTTGACCCGGCCGAGACCTGACTGGTATCGCAGCTCGACGTAACGGATATGACACCC
>PMAL01000093.1 GCA_003152555.1 Acidimicrobiaceae bacterium
ACCGTCGGACGTTCCGCGTATCCCAACAGTGAGTGCAGCACGTCACCGAGGCTTGATGATTCGGTCACGACGCCGCTGGAATTCCACACCACGTGCGTTCCGAAGGGCAACCAACGCAGTTGCTGAAGATTTTCCACGGCGTCGGACAGGAGCCCTGCCGCGAAGAGCATCAATACCAATCCGAGAACTTGGAAGAATCGCTTTAAATTGAGCTTCGCGCCCAATTTGTAGATAGCGAACGCAATCCCGAGTGCGCACAGTAGACCAAGCAGGGCACCCACCAGTAGCAAGTTGCCGTGGACGGGAGTCGCCGCCTGTCGTGAACTCGCAAAGATTATGGCGAGCGTAAAGACCATGGTTTCGAGTCCTTCACGGCCGACTGCCTGGAAGGCCAACAGCCCTAATCCGACCCGACTGCCCGTGGTGAGGGCCGCCTCACTGCGTCGCTCCAGGTCTTTGGCCATGTGCCGCGCGTTTTTGTGCATCCAAAACGTCATGAAGGTTAAGACCCCGGCGGCGATGACGTAGGTCGCGGTCTCGAAGTACGTCTGCACATTGGAGCCGTCGTAGTGCTTAATAAGAAAGTACGCAGCAATGCCGCCGCCCAGAACTAAGACGAAAGCGGCCGCGACGCCAAGCCACACGTCTTGGAAATGCTGGCGTTTGTCAATCCGGGCTAGGTACGCCAAGAGGATCGCCACGATCATGGACGCTTCGATTCCCTCGCGCAGGAAGATGACGAACGTGGGTATCAAGAGTTAACGATTCGTTTGGTGGCGAATGGTCATCCCGGTCAGGCTAACCGTCCGGCGCCGGCGGGCACACATATGGATAAATCTATGCAACGTCCTTCTGGTCGCCGGAATTTCGATCGCCGAGCAGCACGGCGTAGGCCTGCTCGGGGATGATGTCGGCCAGTCGAGAGAGCGCGCGGTAACCAACTTCGGCCGGTCCCTTCTTGTCGTTGCGCATGAGGTTGGCCATGATGGTGAGCAGTTCGCGCATGAGCGGTTCAATACGAAGACCAACGCTTAAGCACACCGTTAAGATCTTCGGTTCGGAAATCAGTCTTACGAAGGCGCGGGCCACCTTGTAGTAATCGCCGTAGGCACCTTCGACGCGCTCGTCATAGAGCGCCAGGATTGAGGGGCTATCGGCCAGCAGTGCTTCACCGAGCACACCGGCGGCGAGGCGACCCGTTTCGTAACCGTAGGCAATGCCTTCACCGTTAAAGGGATTGACCGTACCGGCGGCGTCGCCGATCATCATCGTGTTGGCGCCCACGCGAGGACCAATGGCCAGCCCCATGGGCAGTCGGCCGCCGGTTGGTGGTCCACACGAGGTTGCCTCGTTGAGCCCCCACGCGTCGGCCGTTTGGGCGACGAAATACTCCTGGAGTTTGGTGGTGTTGACGCCCTTCCACGCGCCGTCAGTCGAGAGCAGTCCTACGCCCACGTTGACGCGGCCATCGCCCAGTGGGAATATCCATCCGTAGCCCGGCACCACGGCGCCGCGGGGATCGCGGATGTCGAGGTGCGAATCAATCCACGGTTCGTCGTGGCGGTCACTGGTGTAGTAACCGCGCAGCGCCATGCCCATGGGCCAGGAGCGGTTGCGTGTCGTGCCGAGGTCTCGGCCCAAGCGCGAATTCTGTCCGTCACCGATCACCAAGTAGCGGCCACGGATCTCGCCCGAAGCGCCGGTCGATTTTTCCTTCACCACGACACCCGAGGCGCCTTTCAGGGCGCCGCTCGAAGATTCCGTCGCTTCGAACAGTCCCACCGCTTCAACGCCATTGAGTAGCACGGCGCCATATTCAACAGCCTTCTCCGCGACGAGTCCATCGAGATTAAAGCGAGTAATGGTGTAGCCGTAGTTGGGAAAGATCGGGTGTTCGGGCCAGTTGAGTTCCAACGAGGTTCCAAATCCGAAGGCTCGCAATCCGCTGTAACGGTGGCCGTGGGCGGCGACCGTTGACTCGAGTCCCATCTGGGCGAGCTGGTGGACCGCCCTCGGGGTCAGACCATCGCCGCAGGTTTTTTCGCGCGGGAAATCTTTCTTCTCTACGAGGCAGACCGACCATCCGGCCCGGGCCAACCAGTAGGCGCAGGCCGATCCACTGGGACCGGCGCCCACGATCACTACGTCAAAAGTGACGGGCTTTGAAATCAGCTCGTCGAGGTTTGTCACGGATCAACACTAGGTCCTTTGACCCGTACGGCTGCCCGGAGAGGGTTGTCCGGTCTGGTAGAAATGATGGAAGTGGACCAGTACTTATCAATACTGGGGCTTCTGATTCTCGGAGTGTTGTTTGCCTCGGGGTCGTTGGTGATGTCGTCAATGTTGGCGCCGCACAAGCGACCATCGGACGCGAAATTGGCACCGTACGAGTGTGGGATTGTCCCCGAAAGTGAGCCGCCGCAGCGTTTTCCGGTGCGCTTCTACCTCGTGGCGATGATCTTCGTGATCTTCGACATCGAAGTGGTGTTCATGTACCCCTTCGCCGTGGTCTTTCGTCAGCTGGGGCTCTTTGGCCTCATAGAAATCCTGGCCTTTTCACTGACCGTCTTCGCTGCCCTGCTCTTCTTGGTGAGCGAGGGGGCCCTCAGTTGGGGACCGGTCCAGCACCTCACCAAGGCAATGCCGTCACGCACCAGTTCATCGACCATCGTGCGTATTGGCGCCGAGTCCGATCAGGCGGCGTAGCCCGTGGCGTTAGAGGATCTACAGCACAATTTCCTCACGGGCCAATTAGAAGATCTCGTGCGATGGGCCCGACGCGCCTCGGTGTGGCCGGCCTCGTTCGGACTGGCCTGCTGCGCCATTGAAATGATGGCCGCGGGTGCCGCGGACTATGACCTCGCGCGCTACGGCATGGAAGTGTTCCGCAACTCACCGCGTCAGGCCGACCTCATGATTGTGGCTGGACGGGTCTCGCAAAAAATGGCACCCGTGCTGCGCCAGGTCTATGACCAGATGATGGAGCCCAAGTGGGTCATCTCGATGGGCGTGTGCGCGTCAACCGGCGGGCATCTTTAACAACTACGCGATTGTCCAGGGCGTGGACCAGATTGTGCCCGTCGACGTCTACGCGCCCGGCTGCCCGCCTAGTCCCGAGACCCTGATGCACGCCATTCTGACGCTGCACGAGCAGATTCGCACCGGTGAGTTGATGAAGCGCCGCACGGAGGGACGACCCTTGGCGGTCGACCCACGACAGAGCCCCTGGACACCCGACGTCCCGGTAGCGGTGAGGATGGGCACGCCAAAGTGATCGCCCTTTCCCCCTCGGCCCCCCCAGGCGTCCTTACCAGTGAGGCTCACTGCGCGGATTTGTGCTGCTATCCCACGCGAGAGCAGTACTTCTCACTTGTTGAGTCCTTTAAAGCCGACGACTTCGAGATGTGCGTGGACCTCTGCGGGGTTGACTACTTAGAACATCGAGACCGGGCGCTACCCCAAGGAGTCGCGCGCACCCGATTCGAAGTGGTCGTCAACCTGCTCAGTCTTTCGAAGCGCCAGCGCGTGCGCGTGCGTGTCCAGGCGGGCGACGACGAACCGGAAGTCGATTCCTTGTTTGTCCTCTATCCCGGTACCGAGGCGATGGAGCGCGAGGCCTTCGATCTCTTCGGCGTGCTCTTCACCAATCATCCCGACCTGACGCGCATCTTGATGCCCGAAGAGTGGGAAGGACACCCACTGCGCAAGGACTACGGCAGTGGCCGAGTGCCCGTGCAATTTAAAGAAGCGCCCGGTCCGCGATGAGTGACGACACCGTACGCACCGTCGAACGCTTCGACCGTCTGACGGCCGAGACCTCGGAAGGCGCTCAGGAACTCCTGCGCCGCGACGTGACCAAGGCGTCCGAGATTGGACGCGAGGTTGGTTCGGTGCTGCGCCTCGACGGACACAGCTTCGACCCCAATTCGGTCGACTACGAGCGGCGCGACGACGAAACCATGATCATCAACATGGGTCCCTCGCACCCATCGACCCACGGCGTGTTACGCCTGATGCTCGAGCTTGACGGCGAGTTTGTGCTGCGCACCAAACCGGTCATTGGCTACCTACACACCGGCATGGAAAAGACGGGTGAGGAGTTGAGCTACGTCCAGGGCGCGACCAACGTGACGCGCATGGACTACCTAAGCCCCGTGATCAACGAACTCTGTTACTCCATGGCGGTCGAAAAACTGCTAGGCATCGACGTGCCCGAGCGCGCCATCTGGATCCGCATGATGATGAGCGAACTGAACCGCATGTCCTCGCACCTGGTGTGGATGGCGACCAACGGCATGGACCTGGGTTCCACCTCGATGATGATCTACGGACTCCGCGAACGTGAACTGATCCTGGCCTTCTTCGAAAAAACGGCGGGGCTACGACTCAACCTCAACTACGTGCGTCCCGGCGGCGTCGCGGCCGACCTGCCCGACGGATGGCAGGACGACGTGCTGGTGATCTGCGACACGATCTACGAGCGGACCTTCGAGTACGACCAACTGCTCACCGGTCAGCCGATCTTCCGCCAGCGATTGATCGGCGTCGCGCCAATGACCGCCGAAGAGGCGCTCGCACTCTGCGTGACTGGGCCATTGCTGCGCTCCACCGGCGTGCCGTGGGACCTACGACGCACGATGCCCTACCTGGCCTACGACCGGGTCGAATTCGACGTCATCGTCGGCACNNTACGGCGACAACTTCGACCGCTACGCCATCCGCCTCAACGAGATTCGCGAATCAATCCGTATCGTGCGCCAGTGCATCGACATGATGCCCAAGGGGGACTACCGCAGTCAGGACCCCAAGGTCACGCCGCCGCCACGCGCGCGCATTGACGAGTCAATGGAAGCGTTGATCCACCACTTCAAACTCTTCACTGAAGGTTTCCACGTGCCCGCGGGCGAGGTGTACATGGCCGTGGAGTCGCCGCGCGGTGAACTGGGTTGTTACCTCGTCTCAGACGGCGGCCCCAAGCCCTACCGCATGCATACCCGGGCGCCAAGNNGTCGATCCGGTGATGGGCGAGGTGGACCGGTGAGTCACCTGCGCGCCGACATCCGTCAACGCTGCGTTGACTTAGTCGCGCTCTACCCCCAGGCCCGTTCGGCGATGCTGCCGTTGCTGCACCTCGCCCAAGAGCAGGACGGTTACCTGAGTGATGAGGGCATCGCCGAAGTCGCGGAGCTCACCAACACCACGCCGGCCGACGTGCGCGGTACCGCGTCGTTCTACGACATGTTCCACTTGGAGCCGGTCGGCAAATACGTCGTCTCGATTTGCACCAACATTGCTTGCCTATTGGCCGGCGGCGAAGAGATGCTCGAACAGGTGGGCGCCTCACTGGGTTGCGCCGTGGGCGCCACGTCCGACGACGGACTCTTCACGCTTGAAGAGGCTGAATGCTTGGCCGACTGTAACTACGCGCCGTGCGTGCAGGTGAATCACCGCTACGTGCGCACGACCACGATTGAAACCTTTGACGCGCTCGTCGACCAACTGCGCGACGGGCAACTGGATCACGACGTGCCGACCCACGGCACGCTGGTGCGGGTTCGTCGCAGCGTGGGCCTTCGCGCGCCGCGCCAAGAAGTCATTGAACAACGGGCATTGGCGCGTGACGCCCGCGCCGCGCGAGTGGCCAAGGACGAGAAGTAATGGCCACCATCGACGCGCCGCTCATCGTGTCGTCACGCGCGGGGTTTGCCGACTCATTCACGCTGGCGCGGTACTTGGAAACCGGTGGTTACGTTGCTCTGCGCAAGGCCCTCACGATGTTCCCCGAGGACGTGGCCGCGGAAGTTGACAAAGCGTCACTGCTCGGACGTGGCGGCGCGGGATTCCCGGCCGGTCGCAAGTGGTCGATGTTGCGCAAGTCACCGGTCTCGTATCTCGTGGTCAACGGCGACGAGTCGGAACCGGCTACTTTCAAGGACCACTTTCTCGTTGAACGCGACCCCCATCAGCTGGTCGAGGGCGTCATCATCGCCGCCTACGCGCTCCAAGTGAACCAGGCCTTCATCTACATCCGCGGAGAGTTTGCCCTGGGACTCGAACGTGTGCAACAGGCGCTCAATGACGCGTACGAGACGGGGGCGCTCGGCAGCAAGATCTTCGACTCGGATTTCTCGCTCGACATCGTGGCCCATCCTGGCGCCGGCGCCTACATCTGCGGCGAAGAGACGGCACTCATCGAAGGCCTCGAAGGCAAGCGCGGATTTCCCCGCATCAAGCCGCCGTTCTTTCCGGCGGTGACGGGTCTCTACGGCGAACCCACCGTGGTGAACAACGTGGAAACCATGTCGAACTTGCCGTGGATCATCAACAACGGCGGCGCGGCGTTTGCCGCCCTGGGCGAAGGACGCTCGACCGGCACGCGACTCTTCGCGTTGGCCGGCCGGGTCAATCGACCCGGGGTCTACGAAGTGGAAATGGTGAAAAACACGTTCCGCGATCTCATCTACGATCCCCACTTCGGCGGCGGCGTCATTGGTGACAAGAAGATCAAGGCCATCATTCCGGGCGGCGTATCAGCGCCGTGGTTCGGCCCAGAAATGCTCGACCTGCCGCTCGGTCAAGATGAAGTAGGCGAGAAGGGTTCGATGCTCGGCTCGGGATCGGTCGTCGTGCTCGACGAAACGACCTGCGTCGTGCGCGCGACCTGGCGCATCACCAAGTTCTTCTCGCGCGAATCGTGCGGCCAGTGCACGCCCTGTCGTGAAGGATCGGGCTGGCTCGAACGCGTCCTCCACCGACTCGAACACGGCGGCGGACGAACCGAGGACCTCGACCTGCTGCTGGACCTGTGCGACAACATCGCGCCCGGTCTCTCCTGGCCGCCCCANNTGAACACGTGAACCACGGGGGGTGCCCCCATGACTGACGTGATCCGCACCTCCGTGTCGCTGACGATAGACGGCCGCGAGTTCGACGCCAAGCCGGGTGAACTGGTCATTGAAGCGGCCGAACGGGCTGGCACCTATATTCCGAGATTCTGTTACCACCCGCGCATGGAGCCGGTGGGCATGTGTCGCATGTGCCTCGTCGAGATTGACGGCCCTCGCGGCGCCACCCTGCAACCGGCCTGCTACTTGCGCGTCAACGACGGCATGAACATCATCACTGATTCGGAGAAGGTGAAGAAGGCTCAGGACGGCGTGCTCGAATTCCTGCTCGCCAACCACCCGCTCGACTGTCCCGTGTGTGACAAGGGTGGCGAGTGCCCGCTCCAGGATCAGACCCTGGCGCACGGCTCCGGAGAGACACGATTCATCGAAGAGAAGCGCCACTTCGTCAAGCCCGTTGAGATTGGCGAGCTGGTCCTGTTGGACCGCGAACGTTGCATCCAGTGCGCGCGCTGCACTCGCTTCGCGAGCGAAGTATCCGGGGATACGGAGATTGCCTTCGCCGGCCGCGGCGATCTTATTGAGGTCGCGACGTCGCCGACCGTACCGTTCGACTCGGTCTTTTCGGGCAACGTGGTGCAGATCTGCCCGGTTGGTGCGCTGACCGCGAAGCCCTACCGTTTTACGGCACGACCCTGGGACCTAGAGCAAGTCGAGAGTACCTGCACGACGTGTGCCGTTGGCTGTCGTGTTGCCGTCCAGTCATCGGCCAACCGACTGACCCGAGTGCTCGGCGTTGATAGCGAACCGGTCAACCACGGTTGGCTCTGTGACAAGGGACGTTTCACGTTGGACGCAATCGACGGCAATGGAGAGTCGGTCGACGTCCTACGTGAGAGCACGCGCATCACTGAACCCATGGTCCGTCGCGACGGGACGCTGGTNNGCCCTCACCAATGAGGGAGCCTTTGCCTGGGAGCGATTCATGCGCAGCGTGCTGCACAGCGAGAACGTCGACGCGCAGTTCGGTGACGGCCTGGACCCCGCATTGCTCCAGGCGCTGCCCAAAGCGTCGATTGACGAAGCGGCCAACGCCAAGACGGTGGTGACCCTGACCGGTGACCTTCGCGAAGAACTGCCGATCCTTTTCTTGCGCCTGCGCGAGAGCGCGGTGCAGAAGCACCACGACATCGTGGAGTTCACCTTTGGCGCGAGTGGCCTGCGTTCGGTCGCACGACTGTCCCTTCCGGTGCGACCGGGTGAAGCGCACCTCGTGGCCAAGTCGCTCACGGACGGCGTGCTCGCCAAGGGCATGGCCTTTGGCGAAGGCGAACTTGACGAAGCCCGGCGTCTCATCGGTGCGACCGGTGAGGGAGTCGTCTTTGTGGTCGGTCGTCCTAACATCGCCGAAAGCGCGATGGTCATTGAGAGTGCGATCCGACAACTTGCGGAAGGCTTTCCCGCCGCCACGTTCTTGCCGGCCCTTCGTCGCGCCAACGTCAATGGGGCGCTCGACATGGGTCTTTCCCCGCAGCTTTTGCCGGGTCGCGGCTTTAACGCAACGCTGCGTGGCCGCGATACCCTCGCACAATTGGCGGCCCTCGCGTCGGGTGAGCAGAAGGCCGTATTGCTACTCGGTGGCGACGTGCTCGGAAATGTTGTGGACGTGGTCCTCGCGACCAAAGCGCTCGACGCGGCACTGGTGGTGGTGGTCTCGGGACACGGCGGTGCGACGTTGGCCTACGCCGACGTGGTGTTGCCCGCCGCCGTCCAGCACGAACGCATCGGCACCGTCACCAACATCGAAGGGCGCGTGACGTCGGTGACCAAGAAGATCGTCCCGCCCGGTTCGGCGTGGCCCGACGTCGCGATTGCCTCTGAACTGGCTGAAGAGTTCGGGCAGAGTCTCGGTCTGGCGTCGGTGGAAGAGACGGCGAAAGCCATCGAAGAGACGACCGGTTACCCGGCGCTCTCCGTCTTGAACGACGGATCGTGCGACGGCGTGATGTTTGGTCGTGAAACCATCGCTCCCTCGCGACTGCCGCTTGATCCAATGGCCTTTCCCGGCATTCGCTCGGCGTTCACCGTCGGACTTGGCTCTCGGGCCGGCACCATCGTGGAAACTGGCATTTCAACGACGTCGTCAACTACGAGCGCGACCCTGAGCGACGTGGCGGCTGGTCGAGGCGTGGACGTTCCGCTGGCCGACGCGTATTCGCTACGCGTCAACGTGAGCCGTCGACTCTACGACCGGGGTAGCGCAATGCTCGCCTCGCCCGCGCTGGCAAGCCTCATTGGCACCACCCGTGCTGGTCTCAACCACTTCGACCTCGACCGCCTCGGCGTGACGACCGGTGACGTGGTGTTGGTGACGGGCGCGCACGGATCGGTGTCGCTGCCGGTCGTATTGGATGACGGCGTGCCGCGAGGTTGCGCGCAGTTCGCGTTCGCCACCGTCGACGCCAATGGCGACAACGCCTTGACACTGCTCGTTGACCCAGCCAGCGTGATCACACAAGTTCGATTGGAGACGCGGTGAGTTCCTTGCTCAGCTCCGTCGATCCGCTTTTTGCCCACGGAGTCCCCTTCGCGGTAGTGCTGATTATTTTGATCAAGGTGCTCGTCGGCTTCGGCGCCTTGATGGGCGCCGTCACATTGATGATCTGGTTCGAACGCAAGGCCATCTCTGACATGCAGAGTCGCATCGGTCCCCAGCGCTGGGGACCCTTCGGAATGTTCCAAACCTTGGCCGACGGTCTGAAACTGATCCTCAAGGAAGACCTCGTCCCGGAGCAGGCTGACCGATTTGTGTTCAAGCTCGCGCCCTATCTCGTCGTGGTGCCCGCGCTCATCACGTTCTCCATCGTTCCCATCGGCGGCACGCTCGATATTGCCGGCCACCAGGTCATGCTCCAGATCGCCAATCCGCCAATGGGCATCCTCTTGATGCTCGCGATGTCGGGCGTCTCGGTCTACGGCGTCATGTTGGCCGGCTGGTCGTCGGGCTCGAAGTATCCGTTGCTCTCTTCCGTGCGCGCGAGCGCGCAGATGATCAGTTACGAAGCGGCGCTCGGCATGACGATCGTGACCATCGTGTTGGCCACGGGGTCGCTCTCGACGCACAACATCGTCGACGCGCAGTCGGGCGGCATTTGGCACTGGAACCTCATTCGCCTCGGTATCATCCCCTTCGTGGTGTTCATCATCGCGATCACCGCTGAGCTCAACCGGCCACCCTTTGACGTCGTCGAAGGTGAAAGTGAACTCGTGGGCGGGTTCCACACGGAGTACTCCTCGATTCGCTTTGGACTTTTCTACTTGGCCGAGTTCATGAACACGATCACCATGTCGGCAATCATCGTGACGCTGTTTCTCGGCGGCCCGGCCGGCTGGGTGCCCAGCGTCGCCCACCTGCGCTGGGTGTTCCCGATCGTCTGGTTCTTAGCCAAGACCGTGACGTTCGCTTTCTGTTACGTGTGGTTCCGCGCCGCGCTGCCGCGATTCCGTTACGACCAGTTGATGGACATGGGCTGGAAGAAACTCATACCGCTCAGCCTCGGCTGGGTGCTGATCGTTGCCGGCTTCCTTATTCGTCCCGCGTGGGGCTTCTTGATGGTCGCCGTCGTGCTGCTCGCGTGGATCTTGCTCACGCGAGCCTTCGACCTGGGCTACACGCGCGAGCGCGGCGACGAGTCCGTGCTGCGAACGGTCGGACGACGCCCACTGCCCGGTGAGGTCCTACGCGCTACGACGGACGAGGAGGAGTAGTGGCCAACTTCCTCACCTTCTTCGGCGGCTTCAAGCTGACCTTGCAGCATCTCAGTCGTCCGACGGTGACCACGAGCTATCCGCAGTCCAAGCGAGCCAAGCAGCCTCGCCAGCACGGACGACACGTACTCAGTCGCTACGAGGACGGCATGGAGAAGTGCATTGGTTGCGAACTCTGCGCCGGCGCCTGTCCCGTTGACTGCATCTACGTGCGTGGTCTGGACAACCCGCCCGACCACCCGGTCAGTCCCGGCGAGCGCTACGGCTACATCTACGAGATCAACTACCTGCGCTGCATCCACTGCGACCTGTGCGTGGAAGCCTGTCCGACTCAGGCCATCACCGAGTCCAAGATGTTCGAGTTCTCCTTCACCAACCGCGCCGATGCCATCTACACCAAGGCGGAACTACTGGTCGACGATCAGGGCATTCCTCAGCGTCTGCCGTGGGAGGACTGGCGCGAGGGCGAGGCCGCGATGACCGGCGGCTGGATGCGCGCGACGTCGCCTAACGGCGAAGCGGCTTACGAAGGCGTCGTCCAGTGGACCGGCGACCTCGGCTTTGGTGTGAGGGCGGCCGAAGCGGGACAGTCTGAGCACCGCGATGATGCGGCCACGGGGTCGAAGCAATTGCGCAACGTTTTCCCCAAGCACCTCCTGCCCGAGGATGTACCGCTCGATCTACGCGGACTCCGGGGCATGGTGAACACCGCGCGGGCCAAGATGCCGCGGCGTCACCGCAAGGACTCGCACTGATGCTCGGTGTCACTCTCCAGTACACCTGGCCGAGCATCTTGATTTTTGCGACGTCCGCGTTGCTGATTCTTGTCGGCGCCATTGGCGTCATCACCCTGGCGAATCCCGTGCACGCGGCCCTAAGTCTCATCATGACGCTCTTTGGTGTGGCCGTTGCCTTCGTGGCGCAGTCGGCCGACTTCTTGGCCGCGGTGCAGATCATTGTCTACGCCGGCGCCATCGTCGTGCTCTTCCTCTTCGTCATCATGTTCTTGGGCGTGGACCGACGCGATTCAGTGACGGTCGATCCGCTCGTGGGCCAGCGCGTCTTCGCCGCGGTCGGCGTCCTTATTACGGTCGCGGGCCTCATCACCCTGATGGCCCGCTCGCACTGGGTGACGGGGGCAATGTCAGTCTCCACCCACGGCCACGCCTTGACGACCGGATCCCAGAACGTGAAGCAACTCGGCACGGCCATCTTCACGACGTATCTGTTTGCCTTTGAAGCGACGGCCGCGCTGCTCATCATCGCCGTCGTGGGCGCGGTCATGCTGGCCCGCCGCGAACGGGTTCCCAACCCCGAAGAGATTGACGTATGAACGTTCCCGCCGCCTGGTACCTCGTGCTCGCCGCGTTGCTCTTTGGCGTGGGCGCCTTTGGTCTACTCACCAAGCGCAGCGCCCTCATCATGTTCATGTGCGTGGAGCTGATGCTCAACGCCGTCAACCTCACCTTCGTGACGTTCGCTCGCACGCTCTCGGACGTCGGGGGACAGGCGACCGTATTTTTCGTCATGGTCGTGGCCGCCGCCGAGGTGACCGTTGGTTTGGGCATCGTCGTCGCGGTCTTCCGACGACGCTCGTCTACGTCGGTTGATGAACTCTCCGAGATGAAGGGCTGAGATGGCCCACGTCGCGACACTGATTTTGCTCATGCCGTTGGTGGGTTTCCTGTTGGTCATGTTGCTCGGTCAGTATCTAAAAGAAAAGCAAGTCGGCTACCTCGCCACGATCGTCGTCGGAGTCAGTTTCGCGCTGACCGTGATCGCGTTCTTTCTGCTGCTCGGCCATTCGTCGCGCCAAGTGACGGTCAACCTCTTCTCGTGGATCAACGTCGGCACGTTGCACGTCCCGGCGGCGCTCTTAATAGATCCACTGTCAATCACCATGTGCCTGTTCGTCACCGGCATCTCCATGCTCATCCACCTCTACTCCATTGGCTACATGCACGGGGAAAAGGACTTCCGAAAGTTCTTCCTCTACCTCAACCTCTTTGTCTTCTCGATGCTGCTGTTGGTGCTGGCCAACAACCTGGTGCTGACCTTCGTCGGCTGGGAGGGCGTGGGCCTCTGCTCCTACTGGCTCGTGAGCTTCTACTTCGACCGCGACAAGGCCGCGTCGGCCGGCAAGAAGGCGTTCATCTACAACCGCGTCGGCGACGTGGGCATGTTGGTGGCGATGTTCCTACTCTTCTCGCGCACGCACACGCTCACGTACTTGAGCATCTTTGCCGAGGCCGGTTCATTGACGCCCACCGTGGCGACGTTGGTGGTGCTCGCCCTGCTGCTGGGCGCGACCGGCAAGAGCGCCCAGATTCCGCTCTTCAACTGGCTGCCGGACGCAATGGAAGGCCCCACTCCGGTATCGGCCTTGATCCACGCCGCGACGATGGTGACCGCCGGGGTGTACCTACTCTGTCGCATGTCGCCGGTGCTGGCGCTTTCCGTGCCGGGCCGCACCACCATCGCCGTCGTGGGTGGCGTGACGGCCTTTGTTGCCGCGACCATTGCCTGCTCGCAGAAGGACATAAAGAAGGTCCTCGCGTTCTCGACCATCAGTCAGATTGGCTACATGGTCTTGGCCGTGGGTGTGGGCGCCTACTCGGCCGCCATCTTCCTGATGATCAGTCACGCCTTTTTCAAGGCGTTGTTGTTCTTAGGATCGGGATCAGTCATCCATTCGCTTCACGGTGAACAGGACCTGCGAAAAATGGGCGGGTTGCAGAAATATCTACCGCTCACGTTCCCGACGTTTCTCATTGGCTGGCTCACAATTTCCGGCGTGCCGCCCTTCGCCGGCTTCTGGTCCAAGGGCGACGTGCTGGCCAACGTCTTTGAGTACTCGCCCGTGCTCTGGGTGCTCGGCGTACTGACCGCGCTGTTGACGGCGTACTACATGAGTCGGCTGTTCGTGCTCACGTTCCGCGGCACCGAGCGTTTCCGCGAGGAGACCGAGGGTCACGACCCGCACGAATCGCCCTGGGTCATGACCGCGCCACTGGTGGTGCTGGCGGCGCTGTCGGTGGCGGGCGGGGTCCTGGACCTACCGTGGGTGCACCACAACTCGCTCAGTGGATTCCTTACCCCCAGCTTCGGTTTCATTCCGGTGATTGGCCACGCCAGCGGGGTGGCCCAGACCGGTCTCGCGCTGGTTGACGTCGCGGTCGCCGTCATCGGCATCCTGGCCGCCTTCTCCATCTGGCGTAGCGGTCCCGACCAGCCGCGCTACGAGTCTTCGTTCTTAGAAGACGTCTGGCACTGGGACGACTTCTACGACGCCTCGATTGGCCGCCCGTTGACCACGGCCTCGCAGTTCGGTGACGACGTCATTGAACCCAACATCATCGACGGCGCCGTCAACGGCGTTGCCGTGAGCGTGCGTCGCAGCGCCGAGGGTCTGCGAAAGGTCCAGTCGGGCTTCGTGCGCCAGTACGCCTTGGCCACGGTGCTCGGACTCGCGGTCATCGTCGTCTACCTCGTGGCGAGGGTGGGCTAGTGCACTCTTCGCTCTGGTTAACCCTGCTCATCGTGGTGCCGCTTGCCGGCGCCCTGGGCTCGATGCTCACGCGCAAGATCGAGGGCCGCGCCTACGCAGTCGCGGTCGTCGCGGCCAGTGTCGAGATGGTCCTCACGCTGGTCATCGCGGTGCTCTACAACAATCACATCGCCGGCGCCCAGACGTTCGACTTCGCCACGCGCCACGTGTTGTCTGCACCCTTCGGACTGGCCTACGACGTGGCGCTCGACGGTATCTCGCTGTTCATGGTGGTGCTGTGCGCGTTAGTGCTGCTGCTCGCGCTCTTGGGCGCGCGCGATAAGCGCCGTGAGGGTGAGTTCGTTTCGTGGTTGTTGTTGCTGACCTCGTTCACCATGGGTAGCTTCGTCGCGCACGACTTCTTGGAGTTTTTCATTTTCTTCGAACTCACCCTGGTGCCGACCTACTTCATTGTCTCGATGTGGGGCGGGGCCCAGCGCGCTAAGGCCGCGATGAAGTTCTTCATCTATACCTTCACCGGCTCGGTCTTCCTCTTCGCTGGCGTCTTGTACCTCGGCTTCCTGCACCAGCACGAGACCCAGGGTGCGTTGACGTTTGCCTACAGCGCGCTGTCGGCCACGTCGATGAGCCACGGCGTGGCGGTCTGGCTCTTTATTGCCTTCGCGATTGCCTTCGCGGTGAAGGCGCCCATCTGGCCGCTGCACACCTGGTCGCCCATTTCTTACGCGGAGGCGCCCACGGCCGGATCGATCGAGATGTCCGCGCTGCTCGCCAAGCTCGGCTCCTACGGATTGCTGCGCTTCACGATTGGCCTGCTGCCCCTCGCCTTCGTCACGATGCGGCCGATCATCTTGACGCTCGCCGTCATCGGTATCCTTTACGGTTCGGCGCTCGCCTGCGTGACGCCAGATCTCAAACGACTCGTCGCGTACTCGTCGCTCGCCCAGATGAGCTTCATCACGCTGGGACTCATGGCTGGGTCAAAGATCGCCATGGTCGGTGCCGTGCTGTTGATGTTCAACCACGGCGTCATCACGATTGGCTTTTTCCTCATCATTGGCTTCGTTGAACGGCGCCGCGCCACGGCGACCATCAAGGACCTTTCCGGCCTGCAAGGCCCCATGCCGGTGATGGCGGCGCTCTTCACCGTCGTGATGCTGGCCTCAATTGGACTGCCCGGCTTGTCGGGCTTCGTCAGTGAGTACTTGATCTTGATTGGCACCTTCGCCACGCACGCCTGGTGGGGCGTGTTCGGTGCCTTCGGTGTGGTCGCCGCGGCCGTCTACCTGCTCTGGGGATACCAGCGCGTCTTTCACGGACGCGCGACCGGGGCCAATGCCGAGGTCAGCGACGCGTCGACCAAGGAACGTTGGGTCCTAGCGCCGGTGATCGTGCTCATCATCGTGCTCGGCGTCTTTCCCCACCCGGTGCTCGAGCGCATCTCACCCTCTGTCCAGCAACTGATTGCGCACGTCGCGCCCGCGGGGGTGTCGAAGTGACCGTGACGATTCCTTCGATCCATTACCTGGCGATCCTGCCGGTCATCCTCCTCCTGGGTGGCGCGCTCTGCCTGCTGCTCGCGACGGCCCTGCTGCGCAACAAGGTCACGACGGTGGCAGCCACCTCGCTCACGGTGGCCGTCTCGTTGGCGGCCTTCGCCACGACGTTCTGGCAGTGGCGCTGCGTTGATCGATCGGGGCCAACCACGACCGTTGCCCACGCCATCGTGCTCGACGGATTCTCGGTGGTCGCGACCGGCGTCATCGTGCTCGGCCTCGCCCTGTCGGCGTTGGTCGCGCACGATTGGGCCATCCGCGAACGGGTCCAGGGCGCGGAGTTTCATATTCTCGCCCTCACGTCAACGGCGGGCGCGGTCTTGATGACCCAGGCCAATGATCTGATCGTCATCTTCCTAGGTCTGGAGATCCTCTCCATTGGTCTCTACGTGCTGGTCGCCTTCGACCGCCACCGCGCCACGTCGGCCGAGGCGGCGCTGAAGTACTTCCTGCTCGGTGGCTTCGCCTCAGCGATCTTCATCTACGGCGCGGCCCTGGTCTACGGCGCGACCGGGTCCACCAACCTCTCGTCAATCTCGTACTTTCTGGGCGCCAACGTGGTGCTGCATCCGGGCCTGCTCTACGCCGGTGGCGCCCTGTTGTTGGTGGGATTTGCCTTCAAGGTCGCGGCCGTGCCCTTCCATCTATGGTCGCCCGACGTGTACCAGGGCGCCCCGACACCGGTCACCGGTCTCATGGCGTCGATCGTCAAGGTGGGCGCGTTCGCGGCCTTCATCCGGGTGCTCATCTCCGCGCTCGGCACCCAGCTTGACACCTGGCGCCCGATCTTCTGGGTCCTCATTGTCTTCACCACGCTGGTGGGCGCCAGCCTCGCGCTGGTCCAACGCAATACCAAACGCATGCTCGCCTACTCCTCGATTAATCACGCGGGCTTCATGTTGCTGGGTCTCTGGGCCGGCACGATTCGCGGCACCGCGGCGACACTCTTTTACGTGATGACCTACGCGCCCATCGTGATCGCCACGTTCGCTGTGCTGACGCTGGTGGGCGGGGTGGGCGACGAAAACCACGACATCGCGCACTATCGCGGCCTCGCGAGACGTCAACCTTGGTTGGGCGCAGCGCTGGCCGTGCTCTTGCTCTCCCAACTCGGCGTGCCGCTGACGACCGGCTTCTACGCGAAGTTCGCGGTCCTGGCGGCGGTGGTCGACGCCGGCAATACGACGCTCGCGGTCATTGCCCTGCTCGGGGCCGCCATCGCGGCGGTCTTCTACCTACGCTGGACCTTCACGCTCTACGCCGACGACGACCTCGACGCCGCGCGCATCGTGGTGCCCACAATGACCGGACTGGTCATTGGCCTTGGCGTTGCCGCCACTGTGGTCTTTGGTGTCTGGCCCGGTCCCCTGGCGGCCCTGGCCCAGCACGCGACGGTCCTCTTTAGCCCATGATCCGGGTGGCAATCGTCACCTGTGAGGGCAACGACCTCGATCCCGACTCGCCAATATTGCTCGGCGCACTCGCCGACGAAGACGTTGACGCCGAGTTGGTGCTGTGGGACGACGAAAGCGCGGACTTCGAGTCCTTCGACCTCAACGTAATTCGCTCGACGTGGAACTACACGTCACGCCTGTCGCAGTTTCTTAACTGGGCCAAGGGCGTCACACGGTTGGAGAATCCCTATCCGGTGATTGAGTACTCCACCGACAAGCACTATCTCGCTGACCTCGCCCGTCGGGGTCACGCCGTCGTTCCCTCGGTCTTCTGTGACGTCGGGAACAAGGCCGAATTTCCCGACGAAGACTTCGTGGTCAAGCCCTGCGTCGGCGCGGGATCGATCGACGCCGAGCGGTACCGCCCCAACGATTTAGCAGCGGCTCGGCGTCACGTGGAGATGTTGCACGAGTCCGGGCGTGACGTACTTATCCAGCCCTACGTGCAGTCGGTGGACGTGGTGGGCGAGCGGGCCCTGGTCTTTGTTGACGGCCAGTTCACCCACGCCATGACCAAGGGCGCGATGCTCAACACGCCCGCGTCTGATCGGCACACGCTCTTTCGCCACGAGCAGATGGCCTGGGCCGACGTCGAGCCTGACGCGGTTGTCTTCGCGCAACGGGTCCTCGGCGATCTTGGCTACCAGCGACTGCTCTACGCGCGCATTGACCTCGTGGGTTACGAGGGCGGGTGGGCCGTGATGGAACTGGAACTCGTCGAGCCGTCGCTCTTTCTCTCGTACGACGCGCAAGCGGCAGTCAAACTGGCCCGAGCAATCAAGCGCCGGGCGATTAACGCGACGATACGTCGCTGATCTGGCGCGCCGCCTCGAGTACTTCGGGCGGCACCACGGTGCCGGGACGATTGGACGGGTCGCTCGCGAGGAAGCGGCCAATCACCGGGAACTCGGTGATTGACTCAGCGCGCAGGGTGGCGGCGACCACGGGCACAAAACTCTCCACCGCGGGATAGACCAGGTAGCGCGGCAACCACTTCGGTTGGTACTTGGCGTTAAAGCTCCACAGCGATTCAATGGGCAGGATGCCCGAGAGGCGTTTTAATGTCCAACGCTCGACGCGGGTGAATGTGCCCTCCCCGCGTTCGCCGTCGAGCACGGAACGGAAGGCGGAGAAGTTAAGGCTCAGTCCGCGTATTCCCTGATCGCCGAGGTGTTTGATGGTCGAGCAGAGCGCGTAGTCAATGAGCCCGTTGGGGTGCTCGCCCGGGTCGCGGCGCATGAGGTCGAGGGAGTAGCCCTCGATGGCGGGCGAGGGAACGAACTGGCACGCAGCGACCGGCTGGCCGTCGGGACCGTAGACAACGGTGAAGAGCAGGCCCTTGTCCTTGGGGTCGAACAGTCGGCCGAGCATCATGGAAAAGCCCCGCTCGTTCTCGCCCCGGCGCAGCAGCGAAATCATCGACAGCAGTCCGGGCACACGTTTCGGATCGATCTCGGCGGGGTCGAGGAACTCAACGGTGTAGCCCTTTCGTGCCAGGCGCGTGCACGCTTGGCGAAGACCCTTCATCTTGCCGCCCTCGAGTGAGAACGTCGGACAGTCAACGATCGCCTCGTCGCCGAGATAGAGGTAGTGCAGTCCGGCGGCGTGATAGATCGGCAGCCACTCTTCACCGGCCGCCATGACGCCGAGCGTCCAGCCGTGCGTCTCGGCGTAGGCGCGAAAGGCGCTCAACACTTCGGTGCGTTCACCCTTGGGACCAATGGGATCCGGCGAGAGCAACGCCACGCCGCCGTAGACCGCGTAGGCCACGAGCGAATCGCGAAAGAAGAAGAACTGCTTGTCGTCGCGCAGGGCAAAGTAATCGAGCGTGCCGCGTCCGTGGCGGCGCACGATCTCGCGCGCGCGCAACTCGGCGAGGCGCCGTTCGGCGCTGGTGCCCTTTTCGGAGAGCCGCCGGTCGACCACCGGTCTGGTGATGAGATAGAGCGCGCTGACCAACAGTGAGATGCCAATGGTCGCGAGCGCGGGGTTGATGAAGTCGGCCACGCCGTCGGGCAGCGAGACGTTGTGCTGCGCGACCAAGCGTTCAATGCAGCCCACTAGCACCACGCCGAAGGACGGCAGGTGGTGGCGCGCTGCGGAGAACTCAATGGCGATCGTGGCCGCGAAGACAGCGACGACGCCCACGAGAACGAGGCGCGGTAGCGCCGAGCGGACACTGGTGCGGTCCGACGTCCCCTGGAAGTACTGGCGCTCCACAATGAGGATGCCCAAGAGCAACGCGGTTAGGACCGCGGCGAGCACCGACCCGCCTCTCGCCACGTGCGCGACACTGGTGAGGGCGAGGGCCGAGACAACAATGAACCACGCTCGGCGTTGGCCCCGGCGAAGTCCGCGGGCCATCATGATCATGCCAATGCCGGCGACCGCCGTTACGGCGTCGGCCGACTGCGCGACGCCCAGGGGCAGGATCATCAGCACTCGGTGCAGGCGGCTGTGCAGCGGTATCGACGCCGAAACGGTGACGTTAATCAGCCCAACCAAGAAGATGAGTCCGCTGGCCCAGCGACGCACTTGCCGCTGGCGGTGCTGGACGCGCAGGCGGTCGGCGTTGAGTGGGAAGGGATTTCCAGTGGGCCATGACCCGACCGTGGCTGTCACCTCGGGCGGGGAGGGTTGCATGGTTGATCCGCCAATGAGGCGCTCCAGGCGCGTTTCGCGCCTGCGCGGTGACTGGCCAACGACGAGGCGGACCTGGACCGTGCTCGCCGCTTCAATCTCGACGATGCCGAGGCGGTCGAGCGAGGTGAAAACGGGCGGAAGTCCGAGCCGCCCCCGTCGCTCGATGACGACGGTGCGCGAGGGTCCCGGCGCCGCGCAGACGGCTCGGTCGAGGGCGGCCAGGGCCGGACGAGGGGCGCCGCCGACAACCGCGCCGATGCCGCCGTGCTCGGCGATCAGTCGGGCGTACTCCGTCGCGTCAACGCCGTCGACCGTGGTGATCGCGAGCGGCTCGCTCAAGGTGGGGGCGGCGGCCTTGCGGGCCTCACGATCGAATCGCCGCCGGACTATCAGTCCGGCAACTGCCACCACAATTGCCTCGAGAGCGGCGATGAGCAGCAGGTTCAGTACGAGGTTGCTCCAAAAGCTGCCGGTGTGCAAGGTGCGCACGTGGAAGTGATGGTGGGTGAAGTGGTTGAAGATCGCGGTTAGCGTGCTCGACAGGTCAAAGACGGCCATGGCCAGCACCGGGAACCAGAACCAACCGCTGAGGCGGCGATAGAGCACCCGTGAGGCAACGAAGCGGGCCAGGGCCGGCGGATCTTCCAACCGGTCGGCGTCCGCGCGATCGGCCTCGTCGGCCCGTGACAAGTCAACCGTGCTGGTGCCAGCGACCACAAAAAGATCGCGTACGCCGTTGGCCGTGGTGACCTTGAGCGTGAGGTCGCTCGCCATGGTGATGCCGAGGGCTTCGAGTTTTGCTTGGGAGCTAAGCGCGTGACGCAGCTCGTGGTCGTCGCTGCCCGGCAGCACGATGAACTGGTGACCTTCGTGCAGCGTGAAGGCCGTGATGGTGCATCGCAGTGTGGGCAGGTTCTTAAAGGTCGCGTCGATGAATTTCGTGAGGTCCGACGTGACGTCGGGGTGCAGGAAGTTGCCGGCAATTACGACGACCGCGGGGTCGTCGATGTTGTCCAGCAGGTCAATAAGTTCGCGAATCGGGCGACTCGCTTCGCTGCTGGTGGGCGACAGGGAAAGGTCGCTGAGCACGTAG
>PMAL01000095.1:0-4324 GCA_003152555.1 Acidimicrobiaceae bacterium
ACGTGGGATTCGGCAAGACCGAAATTGCCGTGCGGGCAATATTTAAGGCGGTCCAGGACAACAAGCAGGCGGCGGTGTTGGTGCCGACCACCCTGCTCGCCAGTCAACACTTCGCCACCATGACCGACCGATTCGCGGGTTTCCCCGTGAAGGTGGCGCTGTTGAGCCGCTTTGTCGACGACGCGGAAGCCAAAGAGACGTTGGAGGGGCTGCGTGACGGCTCGGTGGACGTGGTCATCGGCACGCATCGACTTTTGTCGCTGAACGTGTCCTTCAAGGACCTCGGACTCCTAGTGGTCGACGAAGAGCAGCGCTTCGGCGTAACCCACAAGGAGGCAATCAAATCGCGATCAATCGGGGTCGACGTCTTGACGTTGAGCGCCAGTCCCATCCCGCGCACGCTGGAGATGGCGTTCGCGGGCATCCGTGATCTCTCGATGATCACGACGCCACCGGCCGACCGGCGACCGATACTCACCCACGTGGGCGAGTACAGCGAGCCCGCGGTCGTCGAAGCAATACGTCGCGAACTACTTCGCGAAGGTCAGGTGTTCTTCGTGCACAACCGAGTGGCGGACATTGACCAGACCGCCAAGCGCCTCGGTCAACTCGTGCCCGACGCTCGGATCGCCGTCGCGCACGGTCAGATGGACGAGGGCACGCTGGAGCGAGCGATGGTCGACTTCTGGGAGCGCCGTTTTGACGTGCTGGTCTGTACGACCATTGTTGAGTCGGGCATTGACCTGCCCTCGGTGAACACGTTGATCGTTGACCGGGCCGAACGGCTGGGACTCGGTCAGATGCACCAACTGCGCGGCCGGGTGGGACGCAGCGCGCAGCGCGCCTACGCCTACCTGTTTCATCCGGCCGACAAGGTGCTCTCCGAAACGGCCTACGAGCGACTGCGCACGATCGGTGACAACACGGCGTTGGGCAGTGGATTCAAGATTGCCATGCGCGACCTGGAGATCCGCGGCGCCGGCAACCTGCTCGGCCACGACCAATCGGGTCCGGTGGCCGCGGTGGGCTACGACCTGTACGTCCAACTGGTTGCCGAAGCGGTCGCCGACGCGAAGGGATTCGTGCTGCCCGAGGTCGTCACCATCAACCTCGACGTACCCGGCGAGGCTCATCTGCCCAAGTCTTATGTCAAAGCCGATGACGCTCGCTTGGAGGCCTACCGTCGCCTGGCGGGGGTGAAGGCCATGGACGAACTCGAGGATCTACGTGCGGAGTGGCTTGATCGTTACGGCCCACTGCCGAGCGCCGCGACCGGGCTTTTGGAACTCGCGCAACTGCGCCTCACCTGTCTTCACCTGGGCGTCAGTTCGGTCGTGGTGATGCCCGCCAAGGTGGGCGTGCGATCAAAGCCGGTCGTCAAACTCGGTCCGCTGGACCTCGCCGTCAGCCAACAGATGCGACTTCGCCGGATGCACGGATCTCGCGCGTACGTTGAAGCCACGAAGGAACTGCGCATTGAAGTGTCGCCCGAAGACGCGTCACCCAAGGCCCTGCTTCGATTGCTGGAAGAACTGGTGGCGGTGACCGCCCAGTAGTAGCGATTCGTTAGCATGGATGAAGTGCGTCGTCTCATTGCCCTCCTCGTTGTAGCGCTCGTTGGCGCCACGGTTTTTGGCCTCAGTAATGGCTCTTCGGGCCTCGGCGTCAACGGCGCGCGGGTCTCGGGTAGTACGTTTCGCTCCGAACTGGCGACCATTTCGACGACACCGATTCTGCAGTGTTACCTGACCGCCCTCGACCCGGTGGATTTCGGCGCGGGCGGCGGGAGCGAGACCATGGCGGCATCCGGTGTGGCCGCGTGGACCAGGCTTCGCGTCGAAGGGCTGTCCATTACCCAGTACGTGAAGAGTCAGTTGAAGTTTGTTGCGAGCGCCGCGACCTTGAGCCAGGCCGAGTCGTCGCTCGAGAGTGAATTGACCCAGGCCGCGTCGGCCGCCGCCAGCAAAGATGGCTCCTGTCCCGGTACGGCGTCGGCCGCACTCGCCGCGATGCCCACGGAGATGCGTAACGCCGAGATTGAGGGCCAAGCCGCGTCGCTCTATCTCGTCAGCAAACTCGACACCACGATTCCGCTGACGACCAAGTCATTGGAGGCGTTCTACACCAGTCACACCTCGGACTACGACACGCTCTGCGTGAGCATCGCGGTAGTGCCCCTAGCGGAGACGACGGCGTTCACCACGGCCCAATCCGGTGGCGAGTCCGTGGCCGATTTGGCCCAGCAGTTCTCGATTGACACGTCGAAGAAGAAAGGCGGCGCCGTTGGTTGTTTTGCGCCGTCGAATGCTTCCTACGCGAGCATTCGCTCTTACGTTGTGTCGACGGCCCTCAACACGTTTAACACGACGCCCCAGTACTACAACAACAATGGAACCGAAGAGGCGCTGTTCGTCGCGCCCACCCAGCGCACGGTGACTCCCTTCGCGCAAGCGGAGAGCGCAGTGTTGGCCGACGTGCAAAATCAGAACGCGAGCGCGGCGAACACCGTAGAAGAGGACATTCTCAACCGGGCTGCCATTGACGTCGATCCCGCGTTCGGTCAGTGGGCGCGCGAGTCGACCGGGCCTACCGTTCTGGCTCCGACGCTGCCAGCCAAAGTCGACGTCACGGGCAACAAGTCGTTGACCACGAGTGTCATCAAATATCACTGACCAACCCGTAGTTCGGATCGTCGGGCTGGGTCCTGCTGGCGTTGAGCACGTGACGCAGCGCACCCTCGAACTGATTGCGCACGCGTCGAGCGCGCGGCTGCGCACGAGGGTCCATCCGGCCGCCACCCACTTCGAAGAGATCGTCAGTTACGACGACTGGTACGAGCGGGCTGACTCTTTTGACGAGTTATACGTGTCAATCGTGAATGATCTGGCGTCGCTCGCCTCGTCGTCACCGTCGGGCGAGGTGCTCTACATCGTGCCGGGTTCGCCCGCGGTCGCCGAACGGACCGTCGAGTTGTTACGCGCCCGCGATGACGTGCGCGTTCTCCTCGAGCCGGCGGTCTCGATCATCGACATTGCCTGCGCGACGTTGGGACGCGATCCCATGTCGAGCGGTCTTCGAGTGATCGACGCGTTGGAATCGAGCGAAATGCTGCGGGGTCCCGGTCCACTCTTGGTGCTCCAGACGTACGCGCCCGAAGTCTTGGCCACGGTCGCGAGTCGGGTCCCGGGCACCACGATGGTGACGGTGCTTCATCACCTGGGACTCGACGACGAAGTCATCGTGACATTGAGTGCCAAAGACGTGGCCACGTTCGCCAACGCCGATCACCTCACGTCGTTGTGGATAGAAGAACTGCGCACGGGCGGCGAGGCGACGGACGATTTGCTGGACCTCATGCGAAGGCTTCGCCGTGAGTGCCCGTGGGACCAAGAACAGGACCACGCCTCGCTCACCCGCCATTTACTTGAAGAGGCTTACGAGGCGCTCGACGCGTTGGAAGCATTCGTGCGCGTCGAGGCCAGCGGTGAATCAATGGAAGTGGCGACCGAGCACGTGCAAGAAGAACTCGGCGACCTGTTGTTCCAGATCATCTTTCACGCGGAGCTGGGCGCCGAAGAAGATCTCTTTGATTTCACGTCGATTGCGGATGCGGTGCGCGAGAAGTTGATTGGCCGTCATCCCCACGTCTTTGGCGACGTGGCAGTGACCGGGTCTGATGACGTGGCGTCGCGATGGGAAGTCATCAAGCGCGACGAAAAGGGACGGACCAGCGTGACCGATGGCATTGCCTGGCAGTTGCCGGCGCTCACTCTCTACGCCAAACTGCTGCGTAAGGCGGCGCACGTCGACGTAACGCACGTGAATGGTGACGAGGCGAGGGACCTCGCGTTGTCGGCGCTCGAGATCGATCGCGCCCGGCCAATCGCGCAAGGCGTCGTCCACGGCCTCGCCGAGTTCCTTCCGCGCGATCCGCGCAAGCAATCGACCGCCGCGTTTCCNNTGAGCGCGATACTTAACTGCGCGCAGTGGTCGGGTGTTGACCTAGAAGGCGTGCTGCGTGAGCGCGCGCAGATGCTGCGCGATGAGATTCGCAGCGCCGAGACGAGAATCAGCGACTAATTGTTCGCGAAGTAACCTCGGAAGGGATCTTTAGGAGAAACGCCATGAGCGCAATTGAAATCATCGTCGGCCGCCAAATCTTGGATTCACGGGGTAACCCCACCGTGGAGGTCGAAGTGCAACTGGAGTCAGGGGCATTTGGCCGGGCCGCGTCTCCTTCGGGCGCTTCGACCGGGAGCCACGAGGCGGTAGAAATTCGCGATGGCGGCGACGCCTGGGGCGGCAAGGGCGTGTCGGGTGCCGT
>PMAL01000095.1:4344-4778 GCA_003152555.1 Acidimicrobiaceae bacterium
TATCAGTACATCGGGGGAGTGAACGCGCACGTATTGCCCGTGCCCATGTTCAACGTGGTGAATGGTGGCGTGCACGCGAAGAATTCCATTGACTTCCAAGAGTTCATGGTGATGCCGATCGGCGCCGCGACGTTCTCCGAAGCGTTGCNNGCGGTGGGCGACGAGGGCGGTTTCGCACCCGACCTCGAGAACAACGAGGCTGCGGTGAAGATTCTCGTCGAAGCAATAGAGGCGACGGGACGCACACCCGGACGTGACGTCGCGATTGCGTTGGACCCCGCGTCGAGCGAGTTCTTCCGTGACGGGTCGTACCACTTGGATGGTGAGGGCCGGGTACTCACGAGCCTCGAAATGGTGGACTACTGGGCCGATCTCGTGAGCCGGTATCCAATTGTCTCTCTCGAAGACGGCATGGCCGAAGAGGACTGGGACGG
>PMAL01000177.1:0-7321 GCA_003152555.1 Acidimicrobiaceae bacterium
CCTGCGTCGTCGACGCCAACCAAGCGGCCAACTCGAGTTACCTCGCGGCTCCCCAGGTTCAACAGAGCGTCACCATCATTGCGGCCGGTTCCACTCCACCGCCAGTGAAAGTCGTCAATTCGGGAGCGAGAATCGTCATCGTTAAAAATACCTTGACGAAGTCCGGCGCGATCTTTCACGAGACGGTGAAATTAGCCTGCCGCAATGACGCCTGCGCCGGGCTCCTCAAATCCATCGGGCAAATCTCCATCACGAAGGACGTGAGCGTGAAGTCAGGACCCTGGACCGTGACCAAAAAGGTCACCAAGGTCACCAAGGTCGTCCTTGCCAGCGCGTCGTACCGACTTGCCTCGGGCAAGAACGAACAGTTGACCCTCAATCTCACGGCCGGCGGGCGAAACGTGCTCGCCAAAGCAAAACCGTCGACGCCAGTGCGCGAGACCCTGACCGCGACCGCCAACGGCGGCAACACGGCCACCTCCAAAGGGGTCGTCAGGTAATATCATCTCGACTCGAGCCGGCGGTTTGGTAAATCTCAACGGCGAGTCCTGAGCGCGACGATTCGAAGCGTCTAGAACCTATCGTTCCAGTGACGCGGAACGGGTGGCTCCTCGGGCACTAGTGGGTCTTCCCCGTCGATTCTGTCGGCATCGACACCAAATAATTGAGGTTCAACCGCGTGCGTGGTAGTCGAGGCGTGCTTCGAGGCGGGAGTCACGTCTTCGGACGCCTTAGTGGGCGGGGGCATCGCAAAGCCTGTAGAGCCATGCCTTTCGTCATCGTCATCGTCATCGTCATCGTCATCGTGTTCCTTGTCGCGTCGTTTCGGACCGTAGATGAGGTTGGCCGCAGTCCCGAGCAGGACAACACCAACCCCTAAAAGGACCAAGCCCCGATGGTTCTGATACGCGACCGCGACGTAACCAAGCAAGGGCAGTGACCAGCGGGCTTCGTAGGCGTACTGTCCTCCGAGGGTCAATGTCCAAGGATCCTGGAGATTATTGGCGTCGCCTTGGGTCTTTATCACAAGCTGTCCTGATTTATTCTTAGTCAAACTAACAATCCGGTGGACCATCAAGTCAGCTGGATCATCGGGATTCTTAAATTCAATGACGTCGCGAAGTGCTACTTGATCTATTGGAATGCGCTCGCTGATAACAACTCCTCCGACAGGCAGTCCCGGACGCATACTTCCTGAAACGATCGGATTGACCTGCCACGTGCCATGAACCAGAGCCACCGCCGCGACGCCCGCGGTACCAAGCACGGCGAGTACCACTATCGATATCACCACCGTCCGGATCCATTTGACCGTCGTTGACAATTTTGTTTTGGAACGAGTCGTTGCTTCGCCTTTGGAGGTCTCGCTTTTTTCAGTGGAACTTTTAGCCATCACAACTCCCTCTGCAGCGGACACCCCGGGACGGGTGTCAGCGAATTTGACGACCCGCCTGATGGCCGAATTCGATCGTTTCTAGTAGTTCACTCGCTTATATCGTTTCTAGTAGTTCACTCGCTTATGACGGCGCCGTAGAGGATTCTAACCAAGCCAACGACGCAAATAGTGTTGTTACGCCGTTGTTTTACGACGTCAACTAGTGCGTGACCGTGAGCGTGTAGGTCCAGGTGCCGGTGTCACCAATCGAATCAATGTCGGTGCCCGAGACGGTGTAGTTCCCAGTAGTGAGTGACCCGAGCGTGGTGATGGCGCCACTGCCCGAGACGTTGAGGTGCGAGTTAGAAGAAGTCACCGCGTAGGTAACGGTGCCGCTCGATCCGCTCACGGCCAGCTGGTCGCCGAACGAACTACCCGAGTTCGGTGCCGTCACGGACTTGCTGAAGGGCGCGACCTGGGTGAGGGTGCCCTTGGTCACGTAAAGCGTGTAGGTCCAGGTGCCGGTGTCACCAATCGAATCAATGTCGGTGCCCGAGACGGTGTAGGTGTTCACGCCCAGTGGGCCGCCGAGCGTGGTGATGGCGCCACTACCCGAGACCTTGAGGTGCGAGTTAGAAGAAGTCACCGCGTAGGTAACGGTGCCGCTCGATCCGCTGACGGCCAGCTGGTCGCCGAAGCCGCTACCGCACTTGGACGTGGTCACGGACTTGCTGAAGGGCGCGACCTGGGTCAAGACACCAGCGACACCGGTGTAACTAACTGTGACGGTCGGGGCAATATTGCCGCTCTCTGCCGGATTAGTAAGAGAATGCGCAACTGTGTTGGTCGTCCCCGTGGGGTACGGCTCGGTAGCGTCGTATTGACCAGAAAACCCATCGTAGGGCGCACTGCTGAAACCAGAATAAGTATTACCGCAACCTGTATTTTCACCGGTGCCGGCGTAGTACACGGCCGTGTAAGTGTCGGTAGCTCCGGGTGCGAGCGTAAGGTGCCCGACCGCGGTCTGACCGTATGCTTCAACCGAGGTCAAAGGCTCATTAAAGAAAATGCCACCGTCGCTGTAAAGGCACACCCACACTTGGTGTTCGAACGTCGTATTGGTGTTGTGGTCGCCCAGTTGAAGTGCAACCTCTGTCGCGGTCATTGTGCCGTTATTCGTAATGGTGATGAGGTCCGGAGCAGTCATGAACGACGAACCAGTTGGCCCCAGCGAACCCAGCGTTATATCTGGCGTGCCGTTTCCAGTGGCGCCACTAGCTGACAAAACGACGCTCAGAGTTTGGGGCGTTATGTGAGGACTGCCCTCGGCTGGAGAGATGCAGGCGTAGGCACCCGATGCGACCAGAATCACGCCAAAGACGCCGAAGGCTCCCACCGTAGTAATTTTGCGAAGTTTCACTTAATCCCTGAGTTGCTTCGCCCTTGCGGGAAGCAATCGTACACCAGACCAATTTTTCTTGATGTAATCATGATCACTTAGTCCTGGAACGTCAACTCGACACTGATGGCGATGCTCTCGCTCTCAGCAGAGACGCTGGTCAGGGCTGGCGCCGCGCTCGTTCCTCCCGGAGCGGTGACGCCTATATTTGTGGCGCTCCCATAAGGTCCTGCGGTGAATACGGTGCCGCACAGCGTCGTCTCGTCACCGGCGTAAACATCAACGACGAAGTTGTCCGTCGGTCCCGCCGTCGAGAGCACGCCACTGCTTAGCGAGTAGGACGTTTCCATAAACCCGCTCAGCGGGCCATTGTAAAGCACGGTGTTGGTATTGCCGGTGCCAATGCCAGTGCTGGTCGCACACACGTAGGCCTGACCGACCAAATCGGGACCACCAGTTGCATTGACCTCCCAAGTGGGACTAGTGAGTTCAATAGTGCCCGTGCTAGTCGCAGTGACCTCCTGGTCGCCGGTGCTGAACGACGAAGTGGATGGCGTGTCTGGGGCGAACGTGAGGGTCGCACCATCGGGCGACAAACTGAACAGATTGTTGTTATTACTGGGGTCAACGGGACAAGTAGTACCATCGATACACGATCCCGACAACGTAATTCCCCACGTACCCGCCGTAATGGCCTCAGCGCTCGTGGAATTCTGAGTAAACGTGGCGTGAGCACCGACACCAATCAGGCTCAAGCCCACGATGCTCATTACTCCCACCATTGGAATCGTACGAATCTTCATCTCGACCTACGTACCATTGGCTCTGCATTCATCATTCCATCTTCCATTGCTGTGTTGCGTCATAGAACTAGGTTCACTTTCCATTTTTCCCATGCGGACGAATGGAGAAAGTGACTTTACGTTAGAACGCTCGTCAGTGGTGGGAGAACCACCTATTGGTCCTCCCACCACGAACGTCGAACGTCTAACTAACTGCTACATCTGCAAATGTGTCGGCGAACGTCACAGTTGCACCTTGACCTTCGTCAACATTGGTCAGCGACCCTGTAGACGCACTGCAAGCTGCATACGTTGGCGCTGCAGCGGGTATGTATCCGCTGTCTCCCGCGTAGAAGTCCACCACGTAATTGTCGGACGCTGCTGGCTGAATGGAGTAATACGCAGAATTCCCACTTTCGCCCGCATAGCCGCTAGGACTTATGTTGCCAGCCGTGACGCCTGAGATTGAGCCAGTGTAGTTTGGTCCCTGGTAGTGGCTGTCGACACCGGTGGACCAAATGCAAACGGACGCATCAGCAGCAAAGTTGGTACCACCGCTGGTGACCACAGACCATGTCTGCGAGTTGTACCACGCGGCAAGGCTACCTGTGTTTGTTTCAGTGATCGTTATCGGCCCCGAGTCAAACGTCGAACCGACACCAGTCGTGGGACTGAGTGCGACTGCCCATGACGTGCAATTGCCATTGCCGTCGTATGCAGCGCAACCTCCGGAACTTCCCGACGAGGTCATGTCGAGCGTGCCCGCATTGATCGACTGGACGCTCTGCGTCCCCGTGTAGAACGTCGCGTGAGCGCCGACACCAATTAGGCCTACGCCTGCGATGCTCATCGCCCCAATCATTGCCATATTCTTAAATTTTAAAAGCTTCATTTTGTTCGGTCTCCCATTAATAGTTGGTTTGGATGGTTATTTGATGCAGGCGGTGGTTTCGCCATTCGCTCCCCACGGGCTGGGCGACCAAATATGGCCCGTGGATCAAAACGTCACCCTTTACTGCCAGGGAGTTTCCTTTGGAAAAGCCCCTGTTGATGCGGAACAGACGGGACGGGATGAAATGCCCCGCCTGAGAGAACCGCAACACCTTGTNNAACACCACTGGACATCGGGCGAGCGGGGCTCATCAGCGCCGCAGAAAAGTCGCTGGGACTTTCACTCTGGAGTTGAAGTGCCGGGCATGCCGCCTGTGGAGCTTCAAGCTTCACCGGGCCAGTTGGCTCGATGAAACGAACAAGCGAAGCATTGGTTATGCCGCTCACAACCGTCTCCTATCCGCCCTTGCGCTCTGAGGTTTACTCCCTTGCAAGGTATTTGTCAATACGGAGTGGCCACGTTGTCAGCACGTTGTCTTACGTCGCGCCGTNNTATGGACCAATAAATCAAAACCACCATGACAGAATCCGGGGGTAATGTGAAGTTTCCGTGTCAAAAAAGCAGGGTAATTGGCGTTGTCCTTTAAGACAAAATCCGACGGTTTCGCTACCCCTCTTGAACGTGCGCGCACGGCCCGAATCCAATTACAACGACGTAGCGAGAATCGAAACGTAGATTTCCAGGGTAGGGGCTCTTCGATTCTGGCTCCGGTGTCACCCTTCGAAATAACGAAATATGCAGTAATCGATCCCAAATCAGATGAAGGTTTGATCCCCTTTGACTCCACTTGGATCAGGGCTTCTCCGATCCTCGAAACGCTTCACACCTTCGGGCGGATTTGTCGAGTGAAGCCGTCGAACTTCCGCAAGAGCCAAGAATTGCAGTAGATCTAAGGACCGTCCTTCACTTCGGACCAGGCGACCAAGGAAAAACTAGGTACGCGAGTGCGCTCACTCGGACGGTAAAGAATTGTCGAAGTATACGTAACCCCAGTTGCCACGGAACCAATCAGGTGAAGTCCTCGGGTTAACAGTGCGCAACCGGTGACTGCCGAATACCACCGATGTCCTCGTCGGGGCAAGTTCATTGCCTTCTAAGGCACCATTAGTTCGCATAAGTTATCCGGCAGCCCGATATCGAGCAAGTAACGGAAAACCTTGAATATAGATGACGTCACGTACGCAGCGGTGCACCTCCTTGGTTCCGCGAAGCGCACCGCAGCCCCAATCAGCGTGGACGCCAGACNNTAGGCCGAGTACGTCACCGTGACGGATACGGTATCGGTACCGCTCTCCGAGTCAGGTTGCAACGAAGTGACCAGGTTGCTATTTCCTACCGGAGATCCGGCATCTGGCGCAGCCGCCGGGACAGGGTAGGTCGTGAGCGGAGCGGATCCCACATCGTCGACCGTGCCGTATTGGTAACCCGCCACGTTGCCGCATCCGGTTGGCTCGTTGCCGGCGTAGAACACAGCCGTGTAGCTGTCAGTCCCAGCTGGTGCAACTGAACCCCCGACTGCCATGTTGCCCAGCGCCTCGTCTGCTGACACGAGCCCATTGAACACAATGGCGTGGTCGCTGTAGAGGCATAGGTACATTTCACTGTTCAACGCGCTGCTACCGGAGTTGGTCACCTGGAGGTTGATCTCGTTCGCCGTCAGTGAACCATTGTTGGTTATGGTGATCAGATCTGGCGTGCTCATGAACGACGACCCGACGTTTGTAACATTTGGCAGCCCGATAGTTGTGGTTCCGTTTCCACTCGCCCCAGAAGCCGACAACACGACGCTGAGATTACCGGCCGCGACCGTCTGACTGCTCGTGGTGTTCTGGGTGAACGTTGCGTGAGCGCCGACACCGATCAGGCCTACGCCGGCGATGCTCATTGCTCCAATCATTGCCATATTCTTAANNGTTGGTTTGGATGGTTATTTGAAGCAGGTAGTGGTTTCGCCATTCGCTCCCCACGGACTGGGCGACCAAATGTGGCCCGTGGATCAAAACGTCACCATTTACTGCCAGAGAGTTTCCTTTGGAAAAGTCCCTGTTGATGCGGCATAGACGGGACGGGTTGAAATGCCCCGCCAGTAAGAACCGCAACACCTTGTGGATCGAAAAATCGATGAGAATTGCCGAGTTGTCAGTGCCAGTTGATTCGAACAACAGCTCGTTCAATTTGTGTTCCGCCCCAACGGACTCATACCGCAATCCATTAACGGCTTTGGTCACTAAAGAAACTGCCTCAAAGGCGTTGAACGGCCGATGGTGCGACAAAGTCGGAGACACTATTGAGAAGTCGTTCGGTGCGTTCATCGGAAATTGAGTCACCGAAGCCCGCAATTCAGAGGGCTCGAACCGCTCCAGCCATTTCGACTCGTAGCAGTGAGGCTTCGCGGCACAGATAGTGTCCGTCACAACGGTCCCCAATCCGCCCCTGCGACGTGATTTTTAGCTCCGGATGATGAATTTGTCAATACCAAGTGAGTGCGTTGTCCGTGCGTTGTCTTGTAGAAATTTCTCCCAGTCGTCACGTTTCGCATTAATTCCTTTAACGAAGGGACAGTTCGGAATATTTGAAAGAAAAATGGAGGGTTGCTGCACGGGCTCATATCCAAAAAACAGGGTGATTGAAGTCGTCCTTTAAGACAAAATTCGACGGTTTCGCTGCCCCTCGTGAACGTGCTTGCACGGTCCAAATCGAATTACAACGACGTAACGCAAACTTTCCTACAGCTCTGCGGACAAAGGATTTGTCATTTCGCGATCTCATTCGACGCTCTTCACTTGCAAAAAAATGCGACGGCCGGTCCATACAGAGCGAGTCGAAGGCCATGCTTAAACTCTTCACAGACGTCACGGGAACCAGTAACGGCG
>PMAL01000177.1:7340-10317 GCA_003152555.1 Acidimicrobiaceae bacterium
GCATCGTGTCGGGTTTCGCAGGTGCGCGAGAGTCTTTCCCTGAGCGCCAAAAGCTATGCGCCGGGAACTCCAGTGAAGATGACCGTGTCGATCTACAACCTCTCCTCGAAGAGTTGCGGCGTGGCCGTCGGACCAACGTCGCCCTCTCTCTCGATCGCCAATGCCCAGGGCGTCGTTTTCTGGAACAACTGTTACTCCGATGACAGGCCCGGGGCCTGTGCCATGTTTCTCACGTTGCACGTTCTAAAGCCAAAGACCTCGTACCGCTTTAGCCGTGCCTGGAACCAGCGAGGCGGACCGAAGTTGGCATTCGTGGCGCGAGGCACGTACGAGTTGACCGCACGCTTTTCCGGTCTCACGTCACCACTAAAAAAAGAGTTCGTCTTGATGGCGTAAGTGGATGACGAGAGCGACGGCGTCGTGAGTCGTCATCGTCGATTTTCCACTTCCTTGGTCGTTGGCAAGAGTTTGTCCAATCGTTGTCACCTTTGTGGACGCCGAGACAATATTTCTTAAAAAGCTCGCAAACGCCATCGTAGGATTTTTCTACTTCCGTTCTAGAGGAGTTGTTATGGGGCACACCGTGCGAGCGGCCGTGGTTTCGTCAGCGGTACTTGTTCTCACCCTTACGCTCACTGGCACCGGCGCCGCGGCGGCCACTCCCCGACTCTCGAGCCAACTGATTGGTGTAGCCCAGTTCCCCAAGGGTTGGAGCGTTGCCAACTACTCTGGAACCGTGAATGCCGGATGTCTCAGCGGCGTCGTTGGACTGTCCAACGTCCTAAAGGTGAAAGGCGAGGAACAGACCGCCAGCGCGAGCGTTCTTCTTGAGAAGGATGAAGGTGTCCCACTGTTCTCAGAAATGCTCGGAACCTACTCCAACGTCACGAGCGCCTATTCGAGGATCGTGACCGCGCTGGTCGCGTGTAAGCACGTGCACGGACAAGTATTTGGGACGCCGGTCAACGGATCCATGAAGGAAATGAACTTCAAGCATTTTGGCAACGCCAGTGAGGCATTCTTCGCTACTACCTCGGTCATGGGCGCCACGTTTGACGAAGACCTTGTTATTGTCCGCAAAGGCAACGTCGTCGTAGGACTCGTCGAGGGTGGATTGCCACCGGTGAGTACCCACCAGCTTCAGGGGTTTATTTCACAGGCACTCGCCAAAGTTCATTAGCGTACCCGCAAGTGAGTTGTCGGAGAACGTGGGGCCACGCGTCGGCGTGCTGGATCGCGGCGGCCGCTTCATAGAAACCCGAATGGGTGAGGCGCAACCGCGAGCCGGAGTCGGCGGCGAAGATCTCAAGCTTCACGACGGTCTCGGCACCCCAGGTGCCGTTTTGTCCCGTGACCCAGGACATCTCAACCAACAGGTCTGGCTCAAGGGCGAGAAACCGACCAAAGTGGGGGTAATGAGTGCCTTCGTGCACCGTTTCGAATCTGAAAGGTTCGCCCACCTGTGCCCGCATCACCACGGTCCCCGGTTGGGCAAACCACCGGTCAAACTGCTCCGTCCACGCAAGATAGATGTCGGCCGGTCGGGCGAACAGATGCTGTTCCACCTCTATTTCGTGGGAATTGTCCGAGGGCTCAAAGCGAAGCGTCGAGGCGGAGATGTGGTCGTCAGGCATGGGGCCGTCCTTTGATTTTCTATGCGGCGAAACAGCCCGTCGCCGGCGCACTCGTGCCGATTGATCCGTGTGAGGCGGTGCCACTAAACGGCACGACACTGAGCGCCGAGCCGTTCCATTCAATGGAGTAATACGGCTGACCGTTGGGCCAGGACTGCATGTAGGGTCCGCCGTTGGCCCGCGACGTGGTCCACGCGGTGCCGGCGGCCGGGTTCGAACCGTTCAAGGCTTGGTAGTCCTTAATCGTCGTGGTGATGACCTGAAAATTAAGCTGACACGCCAAGACCGCTGCCTCCTTTGCCGCACGGCCCACCGATTGGGGCACCGTGGTCGTCGTNNGTGCCAATCATCGCTACACCATTTTCCCTGGCGTCAGGAATATCGGAATGAACCGGACGGCGACGATTGTCGGTCACGAAAACAGAGTGTATCGGTGTGCGGCCAAGGCGACCTGGTGACCCGGTAGCGCCTTCGTCCCTGGGCCAGGGCCACCACACACGGGCCAGCTAACCGCCAATGTCGCAGTAATCCTTGATTTTGTTGGCGTCCTGTTCGGCGCCTTTCGAGCTAATCCCTGGGTTCTTTTGATGCTGCCGCGTGAGCGTAATGATGTGCACCAGGCTCTTCGTGGGTTGAAGCACGGACGTAGGGGCCAGACCCACCAACGTGCTGACCACGTGCTGGTGAACTAAGAGGTAGCGGTACTGAGCGTGGACCGACGCCGTCTCTCCCAACCCATCCGCCAATTTCGTGACGGCCGTGCAGTAGGCCACGCTCCGGGCCGAGCCGCGGTGCCCGGTCGACGACCCGCGCACGCTAAAGGAAATTCCCGCGACGCACACGACGACGATCGAGCAGTCAACAAAGAAGGAAACACGTCGACGCCGTGGAGGGTGAGCCTGAGGCTCGGCGGTTGACGTCATTTCCTCCACGGGGGAAACGCTAGTTCCATACAGCAACCGGCCCGCTCGAGGCAGCAACGCAAATCTTGTGTCTCAGTCATAGGGCCATTGGATCTGGTCGCGTTCGCAACGTCAGCCTTTGTCATAGTGGGCCAGCAACGGTATGAGGACCTGCGCGTTGGGACTCCCCCATCCGGTCACCGGGTCCCAGCCCACGGTGGCCGAATAACCCACAAAGGTGTGCCCCGAGAACTTCGGCGTGTTGTTGCCCGAAGTGACGTCGTGGAAGGCCGACGCGTAGTGGCTGCTGTGTCCGATTTGATAGATCGCCGGGTTTACTAGTCCCAGGTGGCGCCCGGCGTACTGGTCGGCGAGCGCGATGATGCCCGCCCAGATGGGTGCGCTCTCGCTCGTGCCGCCCCCGTTGCGGATCATGAATTT
>PMAL01000177.1:10326-19622 GCA_003152555.1 Acidimicrobiaceae bacterium
GTAGGCGCCGGATTTGTGGCTGGCGCGTAAGGTCGTGCCGCCCACGCCCAGGACCAGCGGGCTGGCCGCGGGCAGGTCGACTTCTTTTACTGGAGGGAAGGATCCGCCGAACAGTCCCTTGATCACGTCACACGGCTCACCCACCGCACCCACGTCGCCCGAGGCGGCGACCACGGTGACGCCCTGCTTGACCGCCGCTTCCAGAGCCGCGTTCATCTGTGCCACTTGCGTTGGCGAATCGCAATGCTCGCCACCCGTCTGTCCGGCGGCGCTGATCGAGACCACTGCACCTTCGACAGCGGCGAGCTTGATGGCCGCGACGAATGCGCCGACGGCACGGGTCGCGGTATTAAGGGACGTCGACGCCACCAGCAGCACGGTGATCGCGGCGTCGGGCGCAATTGCGTGCACCGCCTCCGCGTCGAGCACCTCTTCACCATTGGCCAGCCAGGGCGTTGGGGTTGACGCCAGCGTGGTGACAAAGTTCAGCGTGGCCGACGGCAGCTTGAACAGGCTGTCAAATTTCTTAAGATCCTGGCGAAGATCACTCACCTCGGGGTAGGACATCTGGGTTTCGGCGAGTTCGGGCAACACCACGGTTTCACCCTTGCCGTCAATGCCGCGCGCCAGGAGCGGGGTGACGCCGTANNAAGACAGAGCCCTCCCACGAGGAGAGAAGCTCCGGTCGCGGCCACAGCCCATTTCCTACAGAGGTTCCGGCTGAGAATTACTGGTGCGTGCGATGAAGGAGGGTTCATAGGATTCACCATAAAACGACAGCGGTCGCCCTTACTATCCGGGATGTCCCTACTTCTTCCCTGATTGGGCGGTGACGTTAAGCGCGAAATCCCGCTTGGTACCATGACAGGGCCACCCCCGGTCAAGCCCCTAGGAATTCCCCATGCCCACGAAGTCGCATCACCTTGCTTCGGTGGGCAAAATCGGTGGTCTCGGCCTCTCGGTTATCACTGGCCTTTCAATTCCCCTCTCTTCGCCATCTGCCAGCGGTGCGACCCAGACGCCGTTCGCCTTGATGTCGCTCGCCGTGCACGACGCCGTGAAAGGCGGGTGGGTCCACGAAGTGGAGCGCGCCACGGCGCCGGGACGCTCGTTTTCGATGAACAACGAGATCGGCACCACCGAGGGCCGCTAAATCATCGTGAGCAGCGGCGCCCACGCCGAGGTGATACTCCTCGGCAAAACTGCCTACATCTACGGCGACGACAAGGCCGTGAAGAGTTACTTCCAACTCTCGACGACCGATCCCGCCAAGTTCGCGAACAAATGGTTGTCCCTCACCGCTAGCAGTTCAAACTTCGCCGACGTCACTTCCGCCGTCACCTTGCAGTCAGACTTCCAGTCGGTCACAATTCCCGGCGTCTTAAAAGAGGGCAAACCCGTTGAGCTCAACGGTCAACTAGCCGTGCCGATCAGTGGCACCATTCCCCAAACGGCCTCCAACGCAACCATCAAAGCCACGCTGTACGTATCGAAATCGCTGCCAGTGTTGCCCCTCGAGTTCCACCTGGCGTCAGCGACCGAGACCTACGTGGTCACCTGGAGCCAATGGGGTCACTCCGTCGTGCTCGCGGCACCCAAGAACGCACGGCCACTGGCGAACCCCGCAACGTAACGCAACTATCTTTGGCGACGCTCGCAAAACCTCGAGGCGTCACGCTTCGTGGCTCAATTCCTTCGATTCGTATGGTGCACGAGTGGCACCCACGACCGTTGTTGTCGTGATGCGAAATCCAGTCGCTATGACAAATGACTTCTCCAATGACCGGTGCCCACGTATTTCAGCCGACTTCGCCGTCAGTCCCACCATTCACGTCCGTAGGGTAGGTATATAACAGATATGTACTATACTGGATACATGGTGAGCGGTGACCTCATGAAGGAGGCGCGATTACGGGCCGGTCTCACGCAGACCCAACTGGCAGATCGCCTCGGCAAAGCGCAGTCGGTCATTGCGCGTTGGGAACGCGACGAGGTCTCGCCGAGCCTGGAAACATTGCGCGAGGTGGTGCGGGCCTGTGATTTAGAACTCACGTTCTTCATGTCACGATTCGACGATTCCAATTTCACGGTCATTGATCAGAACCTGCGAATGACGCCGGCCCAACGATTCGATGCCCTCAAGGTCCGCGTGCGCTCCCAGCGTCGCCGCGTCCAACGAACGTCGGTCCAACGTGACTGAATTGGTGCCCTACCAACCAGAAGAAATACTTGAAGTGTTAGAACGCCACCAGGTCCTCTACGTCGTGATCGGCGGGTTAGCGGCGGAATTGCGAGGATCGCCGTACGCCACGGTCGACGTCGACGTCACACCAGCTCGCACTCGTGAAAATTTCGTAAAACTTGCGGCCGCATTGACAGAACTCCAAGCGAAACTGCGCATTCCCGACATGGATGAACCATTAGAGGTGCCACTCGATGAGCACTCCTTCGAGCACGCAACGACCTGGACCTACGTGACCAAACATGGGTATCTGGACGTCGCCCTGCTGCCCGACGGCACGCGAGGCTACGACGACCTTCGCCGCGGCGCCACCAGAGAGCAACTCACAGACTCGCTGAACATCTCCGTCGCCGCGTTGGCAGACGTTATTCGCTCCAAGGAAGCGGCCGGGCGAGAGAAAGATCGCGCCGTACTCCCAGTGCTGCGTCAAGTTCTCGAGCGATCAAAAAAGAACGAACACGGCGGTTCCGCGATGGAGATCTGATCTCCAGAATTAGTCAGAAGTCGTGTCGGCGCGTCGCGGTGACTATCGTGTCCTCTACCTGATCGACGATGCTTCGAAATCAATGAAAGGGGACTGCTGTTGTCAGCGCTTCGACCTTCTTGTTGACACTAGTAAGTCGGGACCATCGAATCCGAAACACGATTACGAGGCGCCGCGACCTCGCAGGACTACACCCGGCGTCTGCCAGAGGATGTTGATGTCCCACCAGAAGGACCATGACGCCACGTACAGGTAGTCAAGGCGGGCCAGTTCCATGTGCGAGAGCTCGTTACGACCTGACACTTGCCATAGCCCCGTCATGCCGGGGCGCGCTTCGAAGCGTATGCGCGCCCATCCCTCGATCATCGAGGATTCGGACTCTATGAATGGCCGTGGTCCTACGAGTGACATGTCACCTTTCCAAACATTGATCAGTTGGGGAATTTCATCGAGGCTGGACCGGCGCAGGAAGCGACCAATCTTCGTGACCCGCGGATCGTTCCGCATTTTGAACAATGGCCCATCTGATTCGTTGAGTTGCTCCAGTTCGTGGCGCGACATTTCGGCGCCGCGATCCATGGTCCGAAATTTCAGCATGGAAAACGCGCACTCGTTTCTCCCCGTGCGGACTTGACGGAAAAACACGGGACCCGAACTCGTCATCCTGATCATGATGGCCACAAGTGCGATCAGGGGCGAGAGAATCAGCAGCATCAGGCTCGACATCACGATGTCAAAAGCACGCTTAAGAAATCGAGCACCGGCGCTCATCGATGAGGTCGGAAAGTCAAGCATCGTCTGGCCCGAGAAATCTTCAACGTGAGTGCGGCTCGTTATTAACTCGTAGTAACGGGGAACGATTGACACGCCTACTTGACCGGATAGTCCTTTAAGGATGTCCGTCAGGTGTTCGGGATGGGTCTTTGAGAAGCACACCACAACTCGCGACACGTTATGCGCGCGGCACAATTCGGCAAGATCATCCAGGGTGCCGATGACGTCATNNGCGCGAAGATGCCCGGCCATCGTCTGGGCAACTTTTCCGGTCCCCACCACAATCACGGGAACTGTTCCAGCTAAGGCGCGACGACCAAATACGGAGAAAGATGCGAGGCGAGACGACGGGACGATAATCAAGGCCACGAGGCACATGGCGACGATCTCGCTCGCGCCCACATCCGTGAAGCCAAAGCCCCGGGTTGCTACGTACGTCGCGAAGGCGTAGAGAACACCGCTAATCAAAAGAGCGTGCAGCGTGTGCAAAAGATCGAAGAAGACGTTCACCGAGATGCGTCGGGTCGCCCCACGATAAAGGCCATACATTGAGAACGAGGCGAGGAACACGGGGATTACTGCCAGATTGAAGACGTAAATCGGGCCGAGATGATTGAATGAGTCCCGGGGATTGCCCAGGACGGCCGAGGCGATGAGCGGACCGGCAAACGCCGACGTGATCAGCCCAACGCAGTCCGAGATGACGAGTCGCCTCAAGGCGTGACTCCGAAGCCGCTTTGTCATTGCCATTGGGTGTGGGTCCGACACAACGTCGTTGACCTATTCCTCTCCTAGATTGTCGCAGTGCCGATGCGGGTCAGACGGAAGGTGTGAGCACGCGAACACGCACTCACAATCCACCCGACCTGCAATTTTCCTAAAACCTAGTCAGAATTTAACGTCAAAAGGATGTCAGAAGGGTTAATTCAGGGGTGTGACAGTTCCGTTATTCGGGTACGGAGTACTTCAGTTTGAATATTTGTTATCTTTCTACTCGTTTCGATCGCCGCCTCCCTTCTCTGAAGGCTCAGACTGTTGTCCTCTTCAATAACACCCATCAGAGCAGCAATAATCGAGGTTTCGGTATTTTCCGCGTGTAGCGCGTAAGGGAAATATTTAAGCGTGGCCTCCGATTTTGAGACGACAAGGGACCTTCCCAGCCGAATCGCTTCATAGGCAGTGCGCATCACCGACTCGCGTTCAGTGCTCAACACAATGACGATGTCCGACTTTTTCATTTCGNNGGATTTCCCGTTACGCGGAATTCAAAGTCTCGAAGACGTCGAGCGACGGAAAAAAGCACGCCCACAGGCTCGTCTCGGGCAAAAATAAATGGAACGCACACTCGGATGGGACGCGTTGCGCCTGGGAAGTCGGTCGGAACAGGTGGTTCTTCGAGTTCTTGCCAGCGGGCGAAGGGCTCGTGGAAGACCAACGCGTGACCTCCCCCGGCGTTCACTGTTTTCACCAGTTCTTCAGTCGTCACGAGTACCAGAGCGGCTCGACGCCAAAGCCAGCGATGGAGGAATTGCATCTTTCTTGAACGGGCATTGCCCATTAGTCCAAATGCTCCTGGATGGCTGTCGAGTATGAGTGGTTTTCCTCTCCGGCGAAAAGCTGCACAGATGAGCGCCGTCTCGATGGGTGGCGCCGTCACAATCAGAACGCGATACGAGCCCCGTCGCAAAAAAATGATGGTTTGTACCGCGGAAAGCAAAAAACGCACAATTGTGTTGTTGGTCACTCGATCCGGAAACACGATCTTGGCTTCCCCAGAAAGTTGGTAGGCCAAATCCACTTGCCGCCCTGAGATTTTGGTCCACGCCAGTACCACAACACCCGATTCGATTTCACTCAATGGACCACGTCACTTTCTGGATCAGACTCAACACCTCTACGAGCCAATTCTGTTCCCTGGTGGCGGGAAACGGGACTAGGGACGGGGTTTAATTGGTTTCTGATTACGAAACCGTGGATCTGCGGGCGACGATTTTGCTGAATTTTCGAAAAGCGTGGGCCGTCTCAATCCTGCGCAGTGCGCGAGCTAGCGCGATCTCAAGTCTCCATGCTTTGAATCGTCCCGACCAATAGCTCAGAGCCATCGCGATGGGCGAAGCGAGCGGGCGAATCCACGGCGGGCTCAAGTAGCGTGCAACGAGTTTCCCCCTCGATGATTTATCGAGCAGCGGATTCAGTGTCGGAGCCAAATCGGGATATTCCCACATGATCTCCGCGCGAGCTATTCCACTTCGACCAGCGTCCACGGCGAATTTGCGGAGACTGCGTTCATGCCAATGTCGCGAAACGAGTGAACGATCAAATACCGCGGTCAGCCCGGCCGTTTCGCATTGCAACCCGAATCGCAGATCTGCGTGATAATCCAGGCGAACCTCGTTTTCGCCGCCCACTCTCAGCGCGTCGGCGCGCCGTATTGACATATTGCCTCCCCACAAATGGCGAAAGATTTCGGTGTGGTCCTTCTCGTAGAGTTTGCAGATTTTCTCGTACTCCTGGGCGTAGAGAATGGTTGCTGCCTGGCCGGCCTTTCGTCGCGAAGAGAGGATGACCGGCATATATCCAAGCACGACCAAATGATCACTTCCTGAGTGCAGCCGCGCGTGACCGGTCACCAGTCCCGGTCCGGCTTCGACGTCGTCATCTATGAGCAGCACTAAGTCGAACCTCGCTTCATTAATTCCTCTACGCCGCGCGAGTGCCTCGCCCGAGTTCTCCTGATAGATCGCGCGGATCCGTGGTTCGGAACTAGACCAGTCGGTGAGAAACTCGAACGTGTCATCGACAGCGCCGTCGATGACAACGACGATCTCGCCTGTTGTCGGATCGTCGAGCAGTGGCGAGATGACCTTCGCTAGAGACTGCCTTCGATTGAACGTCGGGATCACGACACTGACGGGAGGAGAATTCACTTTCATCTTCCTTCATGGGTCGGACCGGACAGTTAGGTGAAGATTAAGCCAGGATATCCACAGGCGACTGTGATCGACTGTCGAAACGCTACCGGCCTGCCCATTTCTCCCTGCAGCCGCATAACGTTTTGGGGAGCGGCACTTCGAGTGTCACGTTGAGAGCCCCGGCACCAATGGCAGGTCGACTGTCCGAGATCAACCAACAATCTAGATTTCGGTTCAAGTTGTGCGGACGTTGTGATTATCACATTCTTTTTTTGTACTAGGTCTGCATAAAATGTCACTAGCAGTCGAAAAGGGCAAACCCCTCGTGAGGGGGGGACGCAAAGCTACGGAACTCCCAGAGTTAGCCGGGCCGCCGAAATGGTACTCGTTTGAATCCATTCTTGCGCCGGGGAGTCCATAAAATGCAAGGGACAAATGAATAAATCACGAATATCACGCAGGACGCAGAAGTGTGCGTTGGCCCTCGGTTTCTCGGCCGCGATGGTGCTTTCGACGATGACCCTCAGCGCCGCAACAGCGGCGTCTGCTAGCACAAATATGATTAGTTCTCTTGGCGTCTACGGCGGAGATGGGCCGAGTGCAGACAATGCACTTTGTCAGTCCACTGGGCCGCAATGCGGTTATGCCATGTCCTTCTTGGACGACACGTCATGGCAGAAGATGGAAAACCCTTCATGGTTCATCTCCCAGTTCGCTGGCACGAAGTATTCCATGATTTGGGGCGTTCCTATGCTCCCGAACACCGGCAATTACACACTTGCCGCGGGGGCGACGGGCGCTTATGACCAGTATTTTGTCACGTTGGCCCAGGGTTTAGTGTCTGGAGGCCAAGCCAATTCCATCATTCGCATGGGCTGGGAATTCAATGGAGGCTGGATGCCCTGGGCGGCTTCCGGGCAGGCCGCAAACTTCGTTGCCTACTGGCAACAGATCGTCACCTCCATGCGTTCAGTCCCTGGAGCAAATTTTGAGTTCGAATGGAACCCGAACATCGGTGCTCAAAGTGCGGGCAATTTGGCCGCCTACTACCCGGGCAACGATTACGTCAACCTCATTGGCCTCGATGTGTATGACATCTCTTGGGGCAGCTATCCTGGCGCGGCGACATTGTTCTCGACAATGTTGACAGAGCCTTACGGTCTCAACTGGCTGGCGTCATTCGCTTCGCAGCATGGAAAACCTATGACACTCCCCGAGTGGGGACTGGGCTGGGGCGACAGCGACGACGGCGCGCCAGTCTCCGATCCCGGGACCGAGACGTCCGGTGGAGACAACCCAACCTTTATCAATGACATGGCGGGCTGGATCACCGCCCACCACGTCTTGGAGGCGACACTTTGGGATGTAGATCAAAGTGCCATCAGTTCAACTGAGAACCCGAACAGTTTCGCCGCCGCGGTCGCCGATTTTGGATCCCGTACGGCGATAGCGAACGCGCTCAATAAGACGGCGCTCAAGCCGGCCGTGTCGGTGCATTTCACCGGTTCAAGTGCGTCCATCACGGCGTCCTCGAGGGACAGCCTTGTGGCACTCACTAAGGACCTCAGCGAGGACGCCACTCTCACGGTCGTGGGTCGCTCGTATCGCGATGCGAGGCTGGCAAAGGTCCGGGCGTACTCGATCGTCCGCCTCATATCGAGTCGCGGGAGAGTCCACTTGGTCGTAAAAGTGTCTACTAATACGCGAACCGACGCATCGACGGTGACGTCATAGTCAAGACGTCATTGAGCACGAGCTCCCGCCGATAACTGCACCTTGCGGGACTTATCTTCGTCGTACCTAAAAGCGGACGAGGATTCGTGAGAAGGGCACTCGTTTCTCAGCACCCTCGAATGAACTGCACAATTTTTCGCACAACTGCATAATTCCTCACACAATGCAAGTGAGTAGAATCTGTCGCCAAGGCAGTTAGGAGCCGCATAAGAGTATGTCGGTGAGCAACGTAGTTCTCGCAGGAGTGCGGATTGACAACTTGGACGAGATGGGTGTAGTTAATCACGTCCTTAATGAACATGCCGCCGGACGTGGCGGACGGATCGTCACTCCCAATGTCGACCATTTGCGCCAGATATATGCCGACATCGATTTACAATCGCTCGTAAGCGAGTCGGACCTCGTCATTGCGGATGGAATGCCGTTGATTTGGGCGAGCCGCATTCTGAAGACCCCTCTTGCCGAGAGAGTCACGGGAGCTCAGTTGATTTGGAGCCTGAGTGGGGCCGCCAGTGATCGTGACGTTCCAGTGTTCTTGTTGGGTGGGGCCACCGGCGTTGCAGAACGTGCTGGTGTCGCGATCACCGATAGATATCCCGGTCTGAAATTAGCGGGAACGCACTGTCCCCCGCTCGGTTTCGAAGACGACAGCGACCAGATCCAAGAGATTGTCTCCAGGATCGAATTGACCTCGCCAGGGGTGATCTTTTGCGGACTTGGGTTCCCGAAGCAAGAGCGACTGATGGCAATACTTGCCAGTCGCTTCCCCGATACATGGTTGGTCGGATGCGGAGCCAGTTTAGCCATGGCGGCGGGTGACGTACGGCGCGCTCCTAAATGGATGCAGACAATGGGCCTTGAGTGGCTTTGTCGCCTCGTCCAAGAGCCCCGGCGACTTTTCTCTCGTTACATCGTCCACGACATACCATTCGCGCTGCGATTGATGTTTTGGAGTGTGCGTGATCGTGAAGCTCGTGCTCCTCAAGAAGTGCGATCGCACACCGAGCCTGGTCTGTTAGTCGGACGACCGAGTGATCGCGTACGTAGTTCAGACAACGCTTGAGTCCTGGTTGCAGATTCGAGTTTGCAACTTCGATTCAACGTGAGTCGGGCTTAGCGACTTCGTAGAAGAAAGCCTCATACCACGGCA
>PMAL01000177.1:19663-19910 GCA_003152555.1 Acidimicrobiaceae bacterium
ACTGGCTTCTGTTTTGCACGGCACTGAGATGCGCCGACGTCGCGGCGAAGCGTTTTGGGGGCAGGAGGGTTGGATAATAGGTGTACACGTTAGGCCGTCACCTCTTGTCCCTTCGGCTGGAGAACCCAATTTCCTTCAAAACGTTGTAATAGAATAAAAATTAGATTCGAGTGCGTGAGTATCTGAGCTAATTAAACGGAACGATTAGAAAACTCTTGAGAAAGACAAACGTGAAATCTCTGGAGCG
>PMAL01000127.1 GCA_003152555.1 Acidimicrobiaceae bacterium
GCATTCGACATGGCGCTCGTTTCATTGCAGCCCCACCGGTTGTGCAACTACCTGTTTGACCTGGCGCAACGATTTACTTCCTTCTATGAAGCCTGTCCCGTGCTGTCGTCGGAAGGTCAACTTCGTGATGAACGTTTGGCTCTCTGTGAACTCACCTCGCACACGTTGAGCCTGGGTTTGTCGCTGCTGGGTATCCACGCGCCCGAGCAGATGTAGCCATTTAAAAAGCAGCGAGCGCTCACGGTAGAGTACGGCTTAAGACACGTCGCGTCCATGTTTTTGACTGGGGGAAGCATGCAAGTTAAAGCCGCCATCGTTACTGAACTCAACGGACCGTGGCACACGGAGCTCATTGAAATTGATGAGCCGCACGCGCATGAAGTCAAGGTCAAGATGTCCTTCGCCGGCATGTGCCATTCGGACGAACACACTCGTGTGGGTGATATTGCGGTGCCGCCGGAAGTGCTGCCATTCTTGGGCGTTGACTCCATGTTCCCTTTCGTTGGCGGACACGAAGGTTCCGGGATTGTTGAATCCGTGGGCGAGAACGTCAGTGATCTTGCGCCAGGGGACCACGTGTCGGTCTCCTTCGTGCCCTCGTGTGGCAAGTGCGAGTACTGCGCCTCTGGCCGTCCCTACATTTGCGACCTGGGTGCCTCGACGCTGGCCGGTCCCATGATCTCTGACGGTACGTGGCGACATCACTATGGCGATTTGCACCTCAATCGTTTCGCGCAGCTGGGCACGTTCTCAGAGTGCATCGTGGTCCACGAAGCCTCTCTCATCAAGATCGACCCCTGGTACGACTTGCGCGCCGCGGCGCTTATCTCGTGCGGCTTGGCGACGGGATTCGGTTCGTCGGTCACGCGCGGAGGGGTGAAGCCCGGTGATGTCGTGGCTGTGGTTGGCTGCGGCGGCGTTGGTTCGGGCGCCATCCAGGGCGCCGTGCACGCCGGGGCCCGTGCAGTGATTGCCATTGACACCAATCGGTCCAAGGTCGACCGGGCGATGAAGATTGGCGCCACGCACGGTGCGAGTTCGACACTCGACGCGGCGTTTACATTCCTCGGCGAACTCACGTCAGGCAAGAACTGCGATGTCGTGGTCTTGACCCCGGGCCGGTTGACGGGTGAACTCATTGAAGAGGCCCGCTCCATCACCGCCAAGGGCGGCGTCATTGTTGCGACCGCTCTCGCACCGTTCGCCCAGACGCAAGTGGACCTTAATCTCGCTATGTTCTCGCTGTATAACCAGGAACTGCGTGGCACCATTTTTGGTTCCGTTGCTCCACGAGTGCAGATTCCGAAATTGCTCAAGCTCCATCACGAAGGCAAATTTTTTGTCGACGAGTTGGTGACTCGCGAGTACACGATCGACGAAGTCAACCAGGGATACCTCGACCTCGAAGCGGGCAAGAATGTTCGCGGGGTAGTGCGCTTCTAGTTAGACCGCTCGCTGCTGTTAAGTCCCAGCAACGCGCGAACGCTGAGTGATGACTTGACGATGTGCGGCGTCAGGGCCTTTAAGGATTTGTTGCGCCATGCTCCTCGACCAACGCCCACGCTGTAGGCCAGGTCGTCGGCCATCGCGAGCGGTACGTCACTGGCGTGGAATTCAGTTCGTCGCCAGCGCCAGGCCGTCCCCAACAAAAAAACTATGAGTGCCTTGCGGCGAAGCCGTGGGTGCAGGGCCGCTAAAATAACGAGAGGGCCGAAGGTGCGCACGACGGCACGGGCGAGCGGCCCGCCCGCTCGCAATATGCCCTTGGTCACCACTTCGCTCGAGACGTGATCTGGGTCATCAGTGTTGGACGTCAAACGCTCGCGTAGCGTACGGCGGGCAACGCGAATTATGCGTGCGCCAATCGCGGGCCTGGACGCCAACACGCTCAACCACGCGAGCAGTGTCCATGTGTCGGTTCGCAGGGGCGCGACACGGGTCCCGTAGCGCTGGGCCAGATCGCTCGACGAGGCGCCGTAACTGACTCGCTGATTCCACCAGTCTCGCCACGTACCGCGGGCACGATGGACCACGACGACGTCGCAGACATAGCGGACCAACCAGCCCTGGTCAGAAAGCCGCCACACCAGGTCAACGTCTTCGCCGACGCGCATCATTTCGTCATAGCCGTCTCCGAACGCGCTGCGACGCACCAACAAACAGGCACTCGGTACGTAGCCAATGGGTCCGCCCGGAATCACCAGGCCGCCTCTTGGACCCATATCGAGTGGGCCGAATCTGCGTTCGAAATCGTCGCGCATGGTGGACCCGGCACCGCCGCACACCCGTGGCGCAATGGCGCCCAGCAGCGGATCAGCAAATTGCGCGCCCAGGCGCCCCAGGACGTCCGCCGCGTTATCAACCAGTACGTCGACGTCGATGAACCAGAGCAGCGCCCTCGAAGTGGCGAGAAATCCGGCGTTACGGGCCCCGGAGGGTCCCCGATTCTCTTCGAGTCGAATGAGCTCGACGCTGAACTGGCCCGCGCATTCACTCACGAGCCCCGAATGCGTCGAACCGTCGTCGATGACCGTGACGTGAAACCCCACGAGTTGTGCCAAGAGAGAGCGCAAGGACGCCACGTCGTCGCGCACGGGAATAATGACGTCGATGTCATCAATGTTGACATCGCCGTGGTAGAGCGGGTGGAGCAGTCCCTGTTGGACGAGCGTGCGCGCAAATCGTTCTTCACCGGCGCCCACGACGCCGCCGCCGATCCATCGTTCGGCAACCGATCGTGAACCTCCCGGCAGGTGCAGCAAGCGCCATGGAGCGCCTCCGGCAAGCAGGTCACGATCCAGGAATTTCGCCTCGCTGTCGAGGATCACTGTGGTGCCCATCAAAATGGGTGCGTCCACGGGCTCGGGCGCGACGGGTATGAGGTCGGTCACGTGCGAAGTTTGACACGGTTGGTAACCCCTGGGTGTCGCGGACCAGCCAGAATGGAACCGTTCGAGGAGGAACCATGTCGACGGAGTCGATTATCGCTGAAGAAGAGGTTGTTGAGATCGGAGAAGTTGAGGAGTTACTAGTCGAAGAAGTGTCGATTGACGGGCTCTGCGGGGTCTACTAGATCGTGTTAGCGGAGCCGCACGTCGCATTCGATTCTTTGGCGCCGTGGCGCATCAACACCCAGGTGTCGCTTCGAGACGAAGCCTTCGGCGCTATGGCCTACCACCACGGAACTCGACGCCTGGTTTTCCTTAAGTCACCAGAACTCGTCGAACTCGTACGATCGCTCGAACGCTATGAAAGTGCGCACCAAGCCATGGAGGCCGTGGTGGCGAGCGGCCAACTTGATCGTTACGCGACGGCGCTCCTGTCATTAGCCAAATCGGAGATCATCTGTGAGCGCTAACTTTTCACTCAGAAATCGGTTCGAGCGTGGACTTTCCGCGCCGATTTGTCTCACGTGGGAATTGACGTACGCGTGCAACCTCGCGTGCACGCACTGTCTCTCATCATCGGGTCGACGCGACCCCGATGAACTGAGCACGGTCGAAGCGAAGTCCTTGATCGACGAGATCGCTCGAATGCAGATTTTCTACATCAACGTCGGTGGCGGCGAGCCCATGATGCGCCGAGATTTTTTTGAACTGATCGAGCACGCGGTAAACCAAAAGGTTGGTGTGAAGTTCTCTACGAATGGCACGCGTATTGACCGGTCCGCGGCGCAGCGGCTCGCGGGCATTGACTACCTCGATATACAGATTTCCATTGACGGTGCGGACGCCGTCACGAGTGATCGAGTGCGCGGTGTGGGAAGTTATGACGCCGCGCGCCGCGCCATGGACCACTTGAAGCAAGTCAACTTCGGACCCTTCAAGATCTCCGTCGTGATGACTCGCGAGAGCATTGAGCAGCTCGATGAATTTGAAGAACTCGCATCGACGTACGGTGCACAGTTGCGCCTCACGCGGCTGCGTCCATCGGGCCGCGCCGTCGAGCAATGGGACGTCCTCCACCCAACGCTGCTCCAGAACCGTGATCTGTATACGTGGCTGCTGCAGCGACCAAATGTGTTGACGGGCGACTCGTTCTTTCATCTCTCAGCACTCGGCGAGTCGCTCGAGGGCCTTAACCTTTGCGGCGCCGGTCGCGTCGTGTGTCTCATAGACCCCGTGGGTGACGTCTACGCCTGCCCCTTTGTCATCCACGAGCAGTTCAAGGCCGGCAACGTGCGGGCCGCCGGTTTTAGTGACGTGTGGACCAATAGCGAGTTGTTTACGTCGTTGCGAGAGCC
>PMAL01000043.1 GCA_003152555.1 Acidimicrobiaceae bacterium
CGTGCGTTCGAAGCCCCGAGAGTTCCTGCCAGTTCTCGCCACCGTCAGATGAGTGGAACAGCGCCGCGTCTTCAACCCCGGCGAGCACGTCATCAGGGTCAGTGAGCGAGGGCTCTAGGTGCCAGACTCGGGCGAACTCCCACGGGTGCGGCGNNCGTCGTACCACTGGTGCGTGCCCGGCACTCCGTCGTACTTGAATTGATTGCCCACGGGCTCCCACGTCGCACCGCCGTCGTCGGAACGCTGGATCAGCTGACCAAACCAACCAGTTGACTGCGACGCAAAAATTCGATTCGAGTCAACGGGCGATCCCTTCACGTGGTAAATCTCCCAACCCCCGAAGAACGGTCCGTTCACGTCCCACTTCTCGCGCTTGGCGTCCGACGTCAAAATGAATGCGCCCTTGCGAGTTCCTACCAACACACGTACACCGCTCATGTACGCCCCCTCTCACATGTTCGCGGTCTCACGTCACGCTCAGATGCAGCAACGAGGTCCCGTTCGTCGCGAGTTTATCTACGGAAAATCCTGGCCACTGATAATTCTTTTGTGAATGATGTCAGGCGAGTGGAGTGATCGCCGTGCCAATCCTCAGTTGCCAGTTTTGGAGCTGTCATGCATCGCAATATCTTTATTATGAGGCGACGCCACTCGTAATTGCGCCACGCGAATCCGGGGAATTCATCACGACCAAACGGGAATGGACTGCGCAAAAGAAAAGACGTTCGCGGGATCGTACTTCGATTTCACCCTCTCAAGGTGCGCCAAATTGTCGCCGTAGTACGCCGTTTGCCAGTCAACCAACGTTGGGTCAATGTAATTCTGGTAGGCACCCGTCAGAGGGTCAAAGATATTACTGCCGAGCCAGGTGAGCCACGTCTGACCCGCAGCAATGACCGACGTCGGCGCATAGGTGGACCAAGAGTACGTGGCTTGGATGCACGCCAATTTGTCGCGATGCACAAAGGCTGTCTGGTCGCTCGCGATCCGGTTAATGGCTCCGCCGTACGCGTCAAAGGCCAGTCCACCGCCAATGGTTGGCGCGTGCGTTTTTAGATTGACAACGGCCTCGACAATCTGGGCGAGCTGCACCGTCGTCATTGGCCCGTTCACGTAACTCGATTTCGCCGAATAGGCGGAGCGACCCAAGCGACCATCGGGATTTTGCGACGGCAGATGGCACGACGCGACTGTTAGTCCCGAGCAGCTGGCTTCGATTTCCATCGCTGAAACGTAATCGTTGGACCCTACAAAATTTCCGATCGGTGGCGTAGCCATGGCGGACTTGAGCGGTGCTAACAGACTGTTGAGTTCCGCTAACGACCCGCAAAAGACGCCGCTCATCTGCGCTAAGTACCCCGACGTCCCTTCACTGAGTAATTGACAGTTAGACCAGATCTCATCGGGCATGGAAACAATCCACTCCTGCCACGCGCCGAGCATGTCGGAGGCCACTGACCACGGGTACTGCAGGGTGAACAAACTGATTTCCGGCATCACGTGGACGCCAAATTGGAATGACGTCGCGACGCCGAAATTACCTCCGCCGCCGCCTTGACAGGCCCACAGGAGATCCGAATTGTTCTGGGCGTCGGCGGTCAAGTACTTCGCGTCCGCGGTGACGATGCCGATCGACTGCAAGTTGTCACACGTGAGTCCGTACTTGCGTCCAAATACTCCGATGCCGCCGCCCAAGGTCAGTCCCGCAATCCCCACCGTTGGACATGATCCCCCGGGAAGCAATCGGTCACTTTTGCCAATCACGTTATAGACGTCAATCAACTGTGCGCCGGCGCCAACGGTGGCCGTGTTTGCTTGCGTATCGACCGAGACTGACGCCATCCGGCTGACATCAATCACGACGCCGCTCGAGTTCGAGTAACCGCCATAACTGTGCCCGCCCGATCGGGCCGCCACGTCGATTCCGTGCGACGTGACGAAATCTACGCACCGCGCAACGTCATCGCTCGACGCACAGTACGCAATGGCCTGGGGGCGAAGGTCAACAAACTTGGAGTTGTAGAGCAGCCGGTCCATGGCGTAGCCCGCGCTGGTCGGCAACACCAACGATCCACTCATTGCACTGGCGAGCGTTGACCAATCCGACGACGTGGGAGGTCCCAGTGTCGTAGTAGTCGACGTTGATGACGACGTTGTTGAGGTTGGAGGCGCGGCACTGTGCTCGCCACATCCCTCAAGCAGCGCGGACGCCACTACCGCGCCGGCGGCGAGCGTGCCAATTTTCACACCCTGTCGAAGAAATTCTCTTCGATCAAAAGAAGGGTTCGGGGCCATGTCGCGACGTTACCGAAAACAGTGGCGATGGGCGTGTCCCGAAATTGACGACCTATTCCAATTGCGAAGCCGTGGGCTGGCGGTGTTGCTGGGCCACCGCGGCAATCGCGCCGAGGCCAACCAGTACGCCCAGCACTTGAGAAATTGTCAACGACTGGTTGAGTATGGGGATGGCCAATACCGCCGCCACGAGAGGGCTGAGATTGCCCAGTATTGAAGAAATTGACGCGTCAACGTAGCGGTGCGACCAGTTCATAATGAGATGTCCGCCGCCGGGCACTACCGCGAGCAGGATGATCCACGTCGAGTCGCCAAGCTTCACGTCTGCGAGCGACTGTCCCGACAGCAACACGATTGGCGTGACGACCACGGCGGACATTACCGTGACGGCCACCGTATATTCGAGCGCTCCGTGCAACTCACGAGTGTGCTTGGTGACCAACCAATAAGCCGACCAACACAGCAATGATCCGACCGCTAAGAGGTCACCGAGTAATTGGTGCTGGGTCTTCACACCGGGGCCCAACACCGTCGCCACAACGCCGAGCATGGCGAGTGTGATCCACATCACATCCCAACGCGCCAAACGTTCGCCGAACAGGCGGCGCGCGGCAAGGATGACGAGTACTGGTTGGAACGCGCCGATCACAGTGACGTCAACGACGCTCGCGAGTTTGATCGCGCTATAAAAGAGCGCCATGTCACCCGCGAGAAAGATGCCGCCCAGCCACGACGCACGAAACGTGGCCCAGCTGAGACGCCGCCCGATGGCGTAGTTGATGATCACCAGCAACGCCGAACCGAGCCACAATCGGTAGAACGTCACTACGAGTCCCGGCGCGGAGGTCAGCGCCACAAGAATCCCACCGAAGCCCCACAAGACCGCCGCCAAAACGGAACCGCCAAGACCGATTGTCTGATTTCGAGATTCGGAGTTAATACGTACTCTGTTCGTTCGCGACGATCACGGTGTTTACCAACACCCTTCGACTCTACCGATGACGAAGTATTAGCCAGCGCCCGAGGTCCACGCGCGGAGCGTCAAACACGAATCGTCACTGCACATCACGAAGCGAACAGTTAGTCCTCTTCTTCGACGTCCACTTCGACGTCGGCCTCGTCCTTGTCCTTGCCGAGGTTCTTCTTGGCGGCCTTTTTGGCGGCCTCGAAGTGCTTGGCGAGGTCCTGCTGGATTGGGCGGATAGCCTTTTCGGCCTCTTTCAGCTGTTGGGCAATCATCTGCTTGGCCGGCTCGATCGCGCGCTCCGCATCTTTTAACTGCTGAGCAATCAACTGCCTGACGGGCTCCATTGCCCGCTCGGCCTCCTTGATTTGCTGGACCAGCATCTGCTGGAGGGGACGCATTGCTTCGTCCAGGTAACTGCCGAATCGCTTCTGCGCGGCGCTGCGACTAATTCCGAGCACTTCGCCCAGTTCTTGCCACGTCGCTCCACGCGAGCGAGCGACTTCCACATTGAGTTCGATCGAAATCTCTTCCTGTTCGATCGTCAGGCGGCTGTTATAAATGTCCGTCAGTGCAGTAATCTTCCCGAAAGCTTCTTCGGAGACTGGCAACTCGCGGTTCTTTTTTGAAGGTTTTTTGGTCATGACCCATTGTATCATAAATTCGCATTTGTAGAGTTTGGTGGACAGTCAGTGCCCGTCTCCGGGCACGAGCGGAGAAATTACTCTACTCAACCATCAAGAAGTTGACGGTTCCAGACACATTTTATGCGACGAGACAACGGTTCGTGCGTGTCACGGCGTAGCGCCACGCCTGGACGGCGGTACCAGGCACCGAGGTCAAATCAACTTCTAGTACTGGACAGAGATCCGTTTCTCGGGGCCGTCAACGGTCATCAGGCCACCGTAAGGAAGCACGTATTGGGGATCCGTGTGACCAAAGTCGGGTCCAAACACAAACACCGCATCAGGGTTGTAGATCGCGAGCGCTCGTAGTACCGCCGCTTCTTGTTCGGCGCGAAATACAGCGCGTTCGGCTTCATTGAGAGGGGCATGTCCGTGCCACGCCTTTGGCTTGGCAAATACCACGGCGGCAAACTCCGCCAGCAATCCGCGCTCCCCGATATTTCGCAGCATGCGAAACACCTCATCGGCGGCCGGCATCTCCTCAGAGGTTTCGAGCATCAATACGCAACCGCGATACCGATCGTTCGGCTGAACCCAACGACCCGCGGCGAGGTTCCAATGAAGAATCTCCAGATTGCCGCCCCACGTGGGACCGGTGACGACTCGTGTCGCGTTATGCCAGTGCCATCCTGGCTCGTCCGTCGTCGGCAGCGGATTATCCAGTGTCGAGAGATCCTCCCAGTCGGCTTGAAAATCGGTGAAGCGGGCGACTGGCCCGATGTCGACGACGACGCTGTCAAAGAGTGCGTGGCGCATTGACGAGATGAACACTGGGTGCACTCCGCCCGGTCGGGCGAAGTGCACCAGCGTCGACCCACCGTGATAGCTAACGATGCCGAGATTCCACAGATAGTTCAGCAGATTCGTGTTGTCCGAATATCCGAAGTACGCCTTGGGGTTCGCCCCGATGATGTCGGCATCAAGATACGGCAACACCGTAAGCTGATCGTCGCCTCCGATTACCGCCATCACGGCTTTTATTTCGGGGTCCGCGAACGCGGCGTTCAGATCTCTCGCCCGCTCTTGGGCGCTCGCTCTCACGTGGCGCGTGGTTGGAAACTCAACCGGAATAAGACCGAGCTCGTCGCGTAACGCCGTCAGACCACGCTCATGCACCAGTGGGAACACACCGGCGCCGGCCCACGACGGCGACACAATGGCCACCTGATCGCCCGGCGCCAACTTAGGTGGATAACCAAATCGGGACGCATTTTTCATTCGCTACACCGTACTGCGGTATTGCCGAATCGAGAAGGCGACGCCGATCGTCTTAGCTGATCTGAGAGGCCAACCGCACTAGTTCAAAGAGACCGTCGACTTCGTCTCGAGTTTCGTCATCCGTGATGTAGCCGAGCGGACCACGCGTACGCTGATGACAAGACTCCTTTTCGTTTGAGGTTGTTGTCTTGCTCACTTATGAACCAATCAACAAAATACCTGCGGCACTTGACGGATCGTCGGGATCACATCGCGGCCACTCGCCAGTTGTTGTTACACACTCCCTACCAGATTCGCCGATCAGAAAGGTGTCCTCGACTTTGGCCCCGCCGTGCAAGCTGGGATTCCAGGCCACGGCCACGTTTTTCTCGATTTCTCGAGACCAGAAAGGTGAATCCGTTGCGTCCGGGGAGAGTTCAAACTCCCGCTGCGCGTAGCCAATGGGACCGCCTTGAAAGTAGTCGCGCCAGCCCTGGCCATGGCCCACGTCGCGGTACGCACGAGCGAGGGTGCCATAGACGTCCCCCCAGGTTGCACCGGGAACGGTAGCCGCCAACGTCGAGCGAGCAACCGAGTTCACCAGGTTGTAATCATCAGTCAGTCGTTCATCATTGACGGTTGTCGCAACACGGGTAAGCGCAACGTGCAGACCACTCCATCGCACCACCGCGACCGCCATGAGCAGTTCGTTCACCACCGCGCCACTCATCATGGGATGGCGAAACGTTTTCACGCGATCATCGCCGCCAACAATGAGACAGACCGCTTCGGCGCCAATGGTTTCAAGTCCGAACGCAATTTCCGCGGCAATGGAGAAATCGGCCGAAATACCGGGCTGCCACGAGCGTACAGCCGACTCCACGACGCGCGCCGCCGATTCACCGAGGGAGCGAAGCAGTTCGCGTTCTCCGCCCGAGAGCACCATGCGTTGTTCAATGAGCTCGATCGAGACATCGATTCCCATTCCGGTGTCGCTCAGGACGAGGCTCTCGTCACAGTGCGCCTCGCGAAGCGCCGCGCGTTGAGATCCGTCCGCTTCGTACCACGGCACGCCAACAACCTTGAAACCCAACTCTTCGAGTTCAGCCTCCGCAGTGAATCGGGGCATTTCGACCGAGCTCACGAGCAGCGTTGGCTCCTTGGCGTCCACGAGCCACACGGTGTCGAATGCGGCCGTGCGATCAATCGGCTGTGACACGCCACCAGTTGCCCAGGCGACGTTTCCTACCGAACCCAATATCAACGGCGCGTCGGCGTGCGCACTTCGAATCGCGTCGAGCTTCTCTCGGGCGTGAAGTACCCGCGCCCGTCGATAATCTCTCGCGTTCGGTATCACAGAACTCCGTTCGTCTATGTTTACGATATCTAACCATATTGAACCGTTCCCCACAACAGATTTCAAATTGAAATTTTAGATTCTGTATTGTGTTCGTTAATGCCGAATCTTGTTACTTCTGACCGCTACCAAGTACGCAGCGTCGCGCGAGCGCTCGAGATGCTCGAAGCGGTGGGCGAGAGTGGCGAGAGTGGCCTCTCGCTCACTGAAATGGCCCAGCGACTCGACATGGCAAAAAGTTCGACGATGGCAGCCGCTCGAACGCTCGCCTCCTTCGGGTTCTTGCGCATCGAGGCTCCTGGTCCGCGCTATCACTTGGGTTTCGCGCTGCTGCGCTACGGCGATCTTGTCGCGCAGATGACGTCATTGGGGAAGATCGCCCTGCCACTGCTACACGAACTAACCGAAGAGACCGGACTCACGTCGCGTCTAGCAATCAATGAAGAGGGCTATCCCGTCTTCATCGAGCGCGTCGATGGCCGGGGTTCAGTACGCTTTCATACCCCGCTAGGACAGCGAGAATCTCCGCACAGCACCGGAGCGGGAAAGGCGATATTGGCCCAACTGGGTGAAGAACAGGTGCGTCGCATTGTCAATCCGGATGACCTGGTGGCCCACACCGCTAATTCGCTCACCACCATCGACGCCGTGTTGAGCGATCTCAAGCACGTGCAACTGGTGGGTTACGCGATTGACAACGAAGAAGGGGCCGAGGGAATCATCTGCGTCGGCGCTCCAATCTTTAGCTACAACGGCCACTGCGCCGGCGCCGTGAGCGTGACCGGTTTGAAAGTCGACATCACGCAACGCGTCATCGGTCCCCTGTGCACGACCGTGCTCGCGTATTCTGAAAAAATCTCCGCGCTCATTGGAAACGTTCGTCTCCAATGAAGGCACTCGTCGTGAAGTCGCCCGGCCGCGTTGGCATCGCGTACTCGATCGTCGGAGCCAACGAACTGCTCGGCTGGCCAGTCGCCCGCAGGGATTGATGCCCTCAACTACGACAAGACCGTCTGCGGGTTGGTTGACAGCACCTATGAGACGACCAACCCGCTCGTGACCGAGCGTGAGCGGATAACGCACGTAATCGAGGTCAATGGTGCCATCATTCAATTCGAGGTCGGAACAGCACATCGCGCAGGCGACTGACTGGACAAGAAGTTCGACGTGACCATCGAAACGACGGAACACATTGATGCCGCCACCTCCGCGAGGCAAGGTGATCATGCTGCTTAACGACTTTCTACCGGGTCAGTAGTACCTGAGGCGTCAAGCAACATCGCAAGCACCTCGTCCTCGCTCCAGAAGCCCGGAGATTGATGTTGCGCGGCCAACTGATTGGCGAGTCTTTGCAGTACTTCGTTGACCGGCGTCGCGACACCGTGCAGTCGGCCCTGCATCACGATTTCGCCGGTCAAGTAGTCGGTTTCAATTGAACCCGTGGACCTAGTGAGACTCTGCCAGGTTGAACCTCCGCCGCGCTCGCTATCGCCCACGAGCCCGTAGTTGAGCAGCGTCCCTCGCCGCTTCGCGTCTTCGTCATGTTGCACGTAGTCAATTCCCGCGGCGTCCATCACGGCCGCACCTTCCTCTGCGGCGCGCTGCCACAACGATCCAGGCCTCGCCTGGGGTCCGCAGACCGCCTCGACGGCGTTGCCCAGGTTCATCAGTAACTTGCCCCACTTCCAACGCGCGATATCCTCTCGCGCGACTGAATCGAAGGATGATGCGCCGAGCATTCTCGCCAGTTCTTTAATAGTGCTGTCCGTTCCCGCGGGCCAACGTCCCACGTCCAATAAGCCCGAAATTGGTGACGCGTACACCTGCACCACGCCCGGCACGAGATACGTGGCCGGTGTCATCACGCACATGCCGTAGACATTCTTGAACAGACGAAGGGCGACTCGTTCGTTCTCCACGCCATTTTGTCCGCAAACTATCGCCGTATCGGGCGATGCCACGCGCGCCAGGCGCTGAAGGGCCGTCAGGGAATCTTGACTCTTGACCGTCAAGATGACGATGTCGCTCCGCTGGGGGGATAAGGCCAATGGATCGTCGACGACAGGTACGCGCAATGTAACCGTTTCGTCGGGAGTTTCAAGACGAACTCCGTTCTTCGACAGCGCTTCAAAGTGCCGGCCGCGCGCGATGAACGTGACCTCATGGCCGTGTTGAAATAGTTTCGCGCCGATGACTCCGCCAACGGCGCCGGCGCCGTACACGACTACTCGCATGGCTTCATCCTTCCACCGATAATTCGCACGTTAATTGCCGGTCGCGGAGCGCCTACAGCGACAGATACATCACGTGTAGACCAACCAGTCCGTGATCGGGATGATCGAAGGCCTCGGGCACCGTCGCGAGGATTTCAAAGCCCAAGGACTGCCACAAGTGCACGGCGGCGTGATTCGTCGCAACAACGGCGTTGAATTGAATACTGTGAAAGCCATTCTCGCGCGCCCAATTGACAACGTACTTTCCCAGCGCAGTGCCCACGCCGTGGCCCTGATGATCGGGACTCACCATGAAACTCGCGGTGGCGACGTGAGCACCACGCCCCGGACGGTTAGGGCCCATTGTCGCTGAGCCCAGCACAACACCCTCTTTCTCAGCGACGACGGTGAATCCCGGTGGCTGGACCATCCACAGCGAATGAGCGATTTCCTTGGAAGGACCTTGCGGATAGGCGTACGTCTCACCCGCATCAACGATGACACTAAAAAATGGAAAAATGTGATCCCAGTCGTCTTCATTCGCTTGTCTGATTATCACGAGTCGTGAGTGTAATCGATGTCAGCTGAGAGAAAAGTTCACGATAACACGTTTCAACATCCGTGATCATCGCACCAGAAAAGTCAGATCGAACAAGTTGGTGAAGTAGTAATGATGCGATTTCGCCAGTGATTCACTACGTTCGCATTGCGGACTGAACGTTCGTTTATTGATGCGGTGGCGTCGGTCTTTTTTGATGTGGTAGACCGGTCGCAAGAGCAATTGCGCTCCCTTCCAATTGATTGACGAGAAGAGGATGGCATCGCTAATGATGAGCCTAAAAACCGTACGAATCAATCACCGGATAAATCGATCGATCGTGAAACCGGTTCTTGCGATCGGGACATCGATGATCATCGCCCTATCGGGCCTGTCATTAATGTCAACTTCCGCCGACGCCGCACTTAAGGCACCGTTCGTAAGTGCCGTTTGCAACGTCAGCGTGTCGGCTGGTACGGGAACGATCGCAAATGGACTCATCATTGGCGTCACTCCCGGCACGACGAAAATTACGTTCGACTGCAATGACGCAACGAGTGCCGCCATTGTTGCTGAGGCATCGCTGCTGAGTGCCATCGGTACAACTTCTGTATCCCAATCGGGCGAGGCTGACACCAGCGCGTTTGGCGCTTTCACTGCGAGTTCCACGGATACCGGATGCCCGGCCGCGGCGGCAGGTTCCTGCACGGTGGCCACGTTTACCGTGCCGGCCACGTTTACTGCGTCCGACGCCAAGGCCACCTGTCCTCCCTCGCAGACACAAATCAACGAAGGTCTGTTTGGATGCGCAGTCGCGGTGGCCACTGCGCTGGCCACTCCAGTTTCGGGCGCGGAATACTTGATGACGTTCGCAAGTCAAACAACCGCGCCGAACCCTCCATCCATCGCTGTAAGTCCGTCCACCGGTGTAGCCGGTAGCAGCGTCAAGGTGAGCGACGCCGCGGCCAATACGGGATTCTGGTGGGCGAACGCCGTTCAGGCAACCCAGGCCAGTGCGCTCGGCACTACGCCGACCCCGCCACCAAGTACGTGCGCTGCCAGCGGCAGCTACGGCACCGTTCCTCCTCCGTTCCTCGAAGTGAACTGGTTCGCCACCGGCAGCGCGACCGCGATTCCGGGCAGCGCCGCCAGCGTGTCAATTTCTAATGACTGCTATGACGGAACCACGCTGCATGCGCCGGTGTTGAGTGGCACGATTCCGGTGCCGTCCACGCTCAAAATCGGGTCGACCTATACCGGATACCTATGCGAACTCAACGTCACGCCCTATCCGAGCAATGACCTCAACGCCGCCGTCGATTGCGGTCCCGCACCCGGCGGAGCAAGCTGGATCGACGCGTCATTCTCCTTCACCGATGCGCTCGGTCCAATAACACAGATTGCGCCACTGTCTGGATCGACCCCACCGGGGGCCGCCTACAGTGAGCAACTCAACGTGTCGGGCAACTCCGGCGCCGTGACTTTCGTGACGTCGTCACCGGCCGTGGCGGGACTGACCGTGTCGTCATCAGGGTTGCTGAGTACCTCGGCCAGCTTGGCCGCCGGCAGTTACGTGATCTCGGGCACGGATTCAGATACCTCCGGAGATTCAGGTACCTGGACCTACGCCCTTGGCGTGGGCACGGCCCAGAGCGCACTGACAATCACCAGCGTCACGGGCACGGTAGGAAAGTCGCTGTCCTTGACCACGAGCGGCGGTTCCAGCACGGGCGCCGTTACGTTCACCGTCACCAACGGCACCGCCGCGGGCTGCACGATCTCGGGCAGTTCGTTAATCGCCACAAGCGGGGGTACGTGTCTCGTGGTCGCGACCAAGGCGGGCGATTCCACGTATCTGCCGGTCTCTTCGGGGCCAACCAACGTATCGATGTCAACGGGGGCGAGTGCGCTCAAGTTGGTAAGTCGAGACGTAGTGCTCACGAGTAGCGCCAAGAATCTGCCCATCCGCGTTTCTTGCGGTGCCGTGGTCTGCAGTGGCACCCTGAGCGTCGTCGCGCGACTCCAAGAGAGGAAGGCCGGCGGCGGCACCCTCGAGCTCGTCGTCAAACTCCCCGCCATTGCATATCGACTAAATCCCCGTACATCCAAAACTGTCAATGTGCAACTGAGCCCAGTGGTGCGCCGCTACCTCGCTGGCAATCCTGGCCGCCCTCGCGATTACGGCTTGCTCGAAGTCACTGACAACCTCGGTAAGAAGCACACGAACATTGGAAGAGTCTCCCTACTTAAATAAGGCGTTCGACCGCGGTCTAACAAGTCGCACGTCAAAGTCGTCGCGATTCAGCAAGCTTCCTCATCGACGACCCGTGAGGTTCTCATCGCGTCACTCGAGCGTTCTTCAGTCGTCATGTCGCCACTACATGCACTCAAAGTAAAGTTGAAAGATGAGACTGAGCACCGTCATTCTTCCCCTCGAGCGCTGGCCAGAATCGAGGGAGAAATGGAGTAGAGCCGAGGAGTTGGGGTTCTACGCGGCCTACACCTACGACCACCTCTCGTGGGGTCGCCTGCAGGATCGACCCTGGTTCGGTGCCGTCCCGACACTGACGGCCGCCTCCCTCGCCACGTCGACGATGCAGCTCGGCACATTGGTGACCACACCAAACTTTCGACATCCGGTGCCGCTCGCGAAAGACCTGCTGAGCCTCGACGACATGTCGGGTGGTCGACTCATTATCGGCATTGGCTCGGGCGGACTCGGCAACGACGCGACAGTGCTGGGCCATGAGGAATGGTCAGCGCACGAACGAATGGACCGATTTGTCAATTTCGTGGAACTCCTCGACGAGTTGTTAACCCAACCCCTCACGACCAAGACCGGTCCCTTTTACAGCGCCACCGACGCTCGCATGTTGCCGGGCACACTCCAGCAGCCGCGACCCCCCTTTTACGTGGCGGCCGCGGGAAAACGCGGTCTCCGCATGGTCACTCGTTACGGCCAGGGTTGGGTATCGACCGGACGTTCCGCCAACGCTGACGAGTCCTGTTTCGACGCCGTCCGTGCGCAGTTGCACCGACTACGGGCGGCCATGGACGAAGTGAATCGGCCACTGGACAGCATCGAACGAGTCCTGCTCGACGGACTCAATACTGAGCGGCCCCTAGTCTCAGTTGACGCATTCGTTGACTGGGCCGGTCGCTACGAAACGCTCGGCATCACCGAACTCGTCATCCACTGGCCCGAACCGGACTCGTTGTTCGACTTCGACATGACGACGTTCGAAAAGATCGCTACCGAGGGTCTCGCCCAGCTGTAATCACATTCGCGTCACGCCGATCTGAAGCGAGCGGACTACATTCGGTCCATGGAAGAAATCAAAGAAGTCTCTCCCGCAACGACCAGAGTCGGCTGGATCGGCACGGGTGTCATGGGTTCAACCATGTGCGCTCACCTACAGGATGCCGGCTACACGATGACAGTTTCATCGCGTACGCGATCAAAGACCGACGCGCTCGTGGCGGCCGGGGCAACCTGGGCCGACACGCCGCGCGACGTCGCCAAGAAGAGTGACGTGATCTTCACCATGGTGGGTTTTCCCGCCGACGTGCGTGAGGTGGTCTTCGGTGTGAACGGTCTGCTCGACGCGGCCCACGAAGGTTCGGTCGTGGTGGACATGTCGACGAGTGAGCCGGCGCTCGCGGTTGAGATCGCCGAGCGGGCCACAGCACGCGGCGTACACAGCCTGGACGCCCCCGTGTCGGGCGGCGATGTCGGGGCGAAGAACGCCACCCTCTCGATCATGGTCGGCGGCCCGGAGGATGTCTTTCTCGCCTTGGAGCCGTGCCTCAAGGTGATGGGCGCCACCATTGTGCGCCAAGGTGATCACGGGGCGGGCCAGCACACCAAGATGATGAACCAAGTGCTCATCGCGAGCAACATGGTGGGCGTGTGCGAGGCATTGCTCTACGCCTACCGGGCTGGCCTCGATCTCGAGACCGTGCTGACGTCGGTCAGCGGCGGCGCCGCGGGCAGTTGGTCGCTGTCCAACCTTGCTCCGCGCGCCATTGCGGGCAATATGGCGCCCGGATTCTACGTTGATCATTTTGTCAAGGACATGGGCATTGCGCTGAGCGAAGCCAGTCGCATGCACCTGTCACTGCCCGGACTCGCGCTCGCCCATCAGCTCTACGTGGCACTACAAGCCCAAGGCGGCGGTCTCGACGGCACCCAATCGCTCATTCGTGCGCTGGGGTCCTTGTCCGCTATCAACTGGGACCAGCGATGAGTCCGGACGCGTCACTCGATCATCGGCACCTCACACTCCCACGACAACACACGGAGTGCACGAGCGGGGCTGCCAACCATGCGGTTGTCGAGTCAGCGTGAAACCACGCATCGCGGTAGGTCCCGAAGGAGCGTATTGGGCTGACGAAGCAATCCGCCAGGGCGGCGGCGAGACGGTCTCGATCGACGATCACCCCGACGGACTGATCTGGATTCAGTTCCGGGCGGCCCAAGATCTCAAAAACTATCTCGGCGCCCATCCAGGCATTGGTTGGGTGCAGTTGCCGCTCGCGGGCGTGGAGGACGTATTTGCGGCCGGCGTCATCACCCACGACCAACAGTGGACGTCAGCGAAGGGGGCTTACGCCGAACCCGTTGCCGAGCACGCGCTGTTGCTCATGTTGGCGGGGCTGCGACAACTACCAACTAGGGCGCGGGCACGCTCGTGGGGAAAACCGGCCGGCGTAAGTCTCTTTGACGAGCCCGTCACTATTGTCGGCGCGGGCGGTATCACCGTCTCGCTGCTCAAATTGTTGGCACCGTTCCGTGCCCACGTCACTGTCGTTCGCCCTCGACCGGAACCTCTCGAGGGTGCCGAGCTGACGGTCGACAGTGAACATCTAAACGATGCGCTGGCGAGTGCGCGCGTCGTGGTGCTGGCACCCGCGCTGACGGCGCAGACGTATCACATGATTGGTCGGGACGAGTTGGACGCCATGAGGGGTGACGCGTGGTTGGTTAACGTGGGTCGCGGAGGACTCGTGAACACCACGGCATTGGTCGAGGCTCTGCGCCGAGGTTCCATCGGTGGCGCGGCTCTCGACGTGACTGATCCTGAACCATTGCCGTCTGGTCATCCGCTCTGGAAACTAAAGAACTGTCTCATCACGCCGCACACTGCCGATACCAGGGAAATGATTTTTCCGCTGCTCGCTAAGCGAATTACGGAAAACGTGCGACGCCTCGGGGCGGGTGAAGAACTCGTTGGTCTCGTCGACGCCGACCTGGGTTACTAGGCCCAACGTCATCGCATTGCAACGCGGCGTCGCAATCCTCGAGCAATGACAAGATAGGTTGATGGCCGCATACCGAGAGTTCGCTCGCTACTACGACGCGATCAACGGCGACCCAGTCGAAACGAGTCTCAAGATACTGAGTCATATCGAGCGCTACCGCCCGCAGGCAGACTCGGTGCTCGAACTCGGTTGCGGTACTGGCGCAATCCTCGCCGGGCTCGGATCGGGGCTTGCCTTAACCGGTGTCGATCTCTCGCCCGAAATGTTGGAGATCGCCATACGCCGATGTCCCGGCGCGGATCTACACCTGGATGACATGACAACTATTACGCTGCCCACGCGATTTGACGTGGTGCTGTGCGTCTTTGACACCCTCAATCACGTGCCAACGTTTGACGGTTGGATATCAATGTTCGAGCGAGTGTCGACGCATCTCGTGGACGACGGGATCTTCGTCTTTGACATCAATACGATTGGTAGGTTCCGTCGGCTCGCCGAAATGGCGCCGTGGGTCCACGATTTTGACGGTCACACCCTCATCATGAACGTCGAGTTCGACGGCGTCCACTCAGAGTGGGACATTCGAGTATTTGAGCATCGCGAGGACAAGAATTTTGTGCTGCACCACGAAGTCATTGTCGAACTGGGCGTCACGCTGCCACAGCTACGAGACGCGCTGGCCCGAGACTTCGACTTGTTAGAAGAGACAGACACCACAGGCGCGGCACCGACGGACGAGTCTGACCGCGCGTACTTCGTATATCGGCGACGAGCGCGGGGCTCGCGTTGAAACTACGGGATTGTCGTGGTAGTGGTGGACGTGGTGGACGTCGTTGACGTGGTGGACGTCGTTGACGTCGTAGAGGTCGTAGAGGTCGTCGACGTCGTCGTGGGCGCGACGACGTAACCGGGCCAGCCTTCCCACTCGACACCGGTGCCCTCGGGCCCCACAACACGCGCGAACTGTGCGCGCAGAGTGTGTGAGAGCAGAAGATTTGCCTCGCCGGCAATATCAAGGGCGTCCCAGCCATGCTGGCCGAGGTCGACGGCGTACGTCGTAATAACGGTGCCATTCAAGTCATAATTGATGGCCATCACGTCGCACCCGCCGGCCAAATTGGTGTATCCGGACTTCACGCCCACGACGCCATCCTCGCCCACGAGCGGCGTGTAAGAGATAACCACACCGGCAACCGGTAATTTCACTCTCGGCAGCACCACGATGTTGCGCACGATGGGCTCATTAGTCATCAACGCCACCGCAATGATCGTTTGGTCCTGCGCCGTTGATCGGTCGTACGGGGAGATCCCGGTGTAGTCAACGTAGTGAGTGTGCGTCATACCGAAGGCCTTCGCGTCCCGGTTCATCTCACTGACGAACTGCGCCTGGGTCATGCCCAACATCGTCACGAGTAGTTCGGCGTAGTCGCCGGCCGAGTGCACTAGTAACCCGCGCAACAGCGTTCCTTCGCAGAGCGTCTCGCCATTGGCAATCGCGGCGTTGGATTGATCGGTCTCGACGTCGAAGTGGTACATCTTGACTTCGTTCGCGGTGACACTCAAGCAGGGTCCACGTTGCGAATACGTCAGGGGCAGATGTTGCAGCACTACCCACGTCGTCATCATCTTGGTGAGGCTGGCGATTGGCTGCTGGGGTTGCGATGGCGACGCCGCCGCAATCGAGAGCGCGGGAACGGCTATCGCGGCGCTACCCTGCCTGGGCCACGGAAGTTTGAGCCTCGCAGGAATCACTGCGGGAAACGTCGTTGTGGTCGTGGAGGTTGACGTCGTAGCAGTTCCTGGCAACGTCGTCGTAGTCGACGTGGGCGTCGTGGTGGTCGTCGACGTGCTCGTGGTCGTCGTGGTGGTCGACGACCGGGCGATCTCTGGCGTAACCACGACCAATGTGGCAACCAACACGCCGCTGAGACCAACCGAGATCACGGTGCCTCGGCGAAGTAGCCAGCGCGAGGATAATTTCACCCATTTACCTTACTTTGTGGAATGCGTCGTTCTGGTTACGTGGTGATGACAAAGTCGAACGTGAAGGTTCAACTTCACGGATCAAGTTCCGCCAATCGCCGTTCGAGGAAGGCGCGCTCAACTTCATTCTCACACTGGGTCAGCGCCTCGAGATAGGCCACACGGGCTTCGTCACGGCGGTCCAACTGTCGCAGAAAGTCTGCGCGTGCGCTGGCGAGATAGTTGTAGTCGCTCAGTTGTGATTCCGGCGCCAGCTGCGCGAGAGCCTCGAGGCCAACTTCCGGGCCCTGCGCGATGCCCAGGGCGACGGCGCGATTGAGCGCGACGACTGGTGAGGGCCACGACACCAAAAGCAGGTCATAGAGGGCAATGATCTGGTTCCAATCGGTTTCTTCCCACGACGACGCTTCGGCGTGCACGGCCGCGACGGCGGCCATCAACGCGAAGCGCCCCGGCGGAGATTGTCGAAGCGCCTCGCGCACCAGGCCAACACCCTCCCTGATGGCCTTGGCGTCCCACTGGTCGCGATCCTGCTCCGATAAGAGCAGCAACGTACCATCGGGGCCCGTACGGGTCTTGTGTCGTGCGTCGGTGAGCACAATCAGCGCCAACAACCCCGCGACTCCGGCATCATTGGCTAGCAACACTCGCAGCATGCGCGCGAGTTCGAGCGAGCGCTCCACAAGGTCGCGACGCATAAGGCCTGCGCCCGACGGCGCGGTGTGACCAGTCGTGAAGACGAGGTGTACCGCGGCAAGGACCGCCTCGATGCGTTCGGGCAGATCGGCTTGCGTCGGCACTCGATACGGAATGTTCGAAGTCTTGATCTTCTTTTTGGCTCGCGTGAGGCGCGCCGCCATCGTTGGCTCACTCACGAGAAAGGCTCGAGCCACTTCGGCGGTGGTGAGCCCGCAGAGCAATCGCAACGTGAGCGCTACTTGCGTCTCGATGGACAGCGACGGGTGACAGCACGTGAAGATGAGCCGAAGGCGGTCATCGGCAATGAGTGGATTTCCCCCGGTAATCGCCTCCGGCTCACCGTCTTTGTGCACCACGTCAGTGAGCAACCGATCGTGCGCGGACTGTCGTCGCAGGATGTCAATGGCCCGACGCCGCGCGACCGTCGTCAGCCAGGCACCCGGCTTCGCGGGCACTCCGAGCTTTGGCCACGTAATCAGGGCCCTAGAAAAAGCCTCCTGCACGCACTCCTCGGCCACGTCAATGTCACCCGCTACCCGTATCGTCGCGGCGAGCACGAAGGCCCACTCGCTCTGATAGGCGAGCGCGACCGCAGCCTCAACCTCGACGGACGGGTGCTGGTTGATCAGTCGAAAACCCGGATGGGACGAACTTCAACGCCGCCGAATGGCGCCGGCACCTGTCCCGCGATCGCGATCGCCTCGTCCAGGTCGGCCGCTTCAATGACGTAGTAGCCGCCCAGCGCCTCTTTGGTCTCGGCAAATGCGCCGTCGGTGATGAGCAGTTTGCCCGAGGCGTCACGTCGCAGCGACGTGGCGCTTGACGTCGGGTGCAGCGCGTTGCCACCGCGAAGCTTCGACGCATTATTTTTACCAAAGGTTTCGTGCTCGGCCATCATCTTGCCCGCAGTCTCGCCATCGGCGTTCGCCCACGAGGCTTCGTTTTCGTAGATTAGGACTAAGTATTCAGACATGTGTGGTCTCCTTGCAGTTGGGTCCGCACCTCGGACCTCACCAATACCGACGAACGGGAATCAACAAAATCGACAGTCCCGACAGTATTCACCAGATTCCTAGTTGACGGCGTTCCACTCATCGTCGCTCAGGCGGCCTAAACGTTCCAGCTCGTCGAGGCTGGTCAGCGTCAACGCCGTTCGCGCGTCGTCGATGTAGGAAATACGGTCAAACCCCAGGCGACGCCAGGGCTGAAAGAGTGAGCGCGTTGTCGAGGCGCTCGAATAGATGCCGCGCACCAGCACGCCCGATTCGCCCGCCGCTACGACCAAGGCGGGACGAAGTTTGGCGCGCTGCTCGGGGATGACGGGATCAACCGCATCAAAGGGGATCTCGGCGAGCACGACGGTAGCCACGAAAGGATGCTCAGCACTAAACCGCTCTGATTCGGCCGGGGTCAGCAACAGCCGTCGACGCTCAATCGTCGGCACCGGTTCAACGTTCACGGGCGCTGGCTCCACCGGCGCCACCTTTTTGTCGCTCTTCACACGTACCGGGCGCGCCGGATGCACCGGAGCGCTATTGCGGCGGCGGCGTTTCTCCTCTTCGCGGCGAGCCTTGCGTTGCTCGCGAACCTCGGGGTCAATCTGCTTGGGCGCCAGCAATGCCGAACTTGGCGCGATCTCGGGCAGCTCCGGCAATGCAAACTGGGGCCGTTCGTCGAGCAACTGTCGACAGTGCGCAGCCGCGGGAAACTCCTCTCCAATCGCGAAGGTGAGCAACGCCACGATCTCATCATCCGTAGCGCCGTTAGCGATGAGTTGATCAATGGCGGCGGACAGTTGCTCGTAGGAGGGCGAGTCCGCGTGATCACCGAGCGCGGTGACGATCTTCTCTAGCGGTTCCATCGCAAGCAGCTCTAAGAGACCCTTGACCGCCGCGATCGGCGCCCCGATGGCGAAGGCGGTGACGTCACGTCGTTGCTGAAGGCTGCGTAACGGCATGCCCACGACGGCGCTGATCTTGGCGTTGCCGCGTAGGTCGAGCGAATCAACCGCCTCCAACACGGTGGCGTCGTCGATCTTTAAGAGACCTCGGCGCACGTAGTGCACCGGACTGGAAGTGGACGGCGTCACGACGACCTACTTTAAGAGATGCTTGGCGACCACGATCCGCTGGACCTGGTTGGTGCCCTCGTAGATCTGCGTGATCTTGGCGTCGCGCATAAAGCGCTCGACCGGGAACTCCTTGGTGAATCCGTAGCCGCCGAGCAACTGCACGGCGTCGGTCGTGACGCTCATCGCGGTGTCGGACGCGAAGGACTTCGCCGCCGCGCCGATATAGCCCAACTCCCCGTCGGGGTCGCCAGCGTCGATGATGGCACAAGCGCGATAGACCAGCGCCCTCGCCGCCTCATTGCGAATCGCCATGTCGGCCAGCATGAAGCGCAGCCCCTGCAGGTCACTGATGGGTGCGCCGAAGGCCTTCCTCCCCTGCATGTAATTGCCGGCGAAGTCGATCGCGCCCTGAGAGATGCCGACGGCCTGGGCGCCAATAGTGGGCCGCGAACGCGCCAGCGTGTGCATCGCAATCTTGAAGCCGTCGCCCTCCTCGCCAATTCGATGCGACAGTGGGACCCGCACGTTGTCAAAGACAACCTCTCCCGTGGGCGACGCGCGCAGGCCGAGCTTGTCCTCAAACTTGGGAAACTCCACACCCGGACCCTTTTCGACGAGGAAGCAGGTGATCCCGCGACTCTTCAGATCCAAATTGGTCGAGGCGAAAACCGTGTAGGTGTCCGATACGCCGGCGTTGGTAATCCAGAACTTTGAGCCGTTGAGCACGTAGTCGTCCCCGTCGCGCACCGCGCGACAGCGCATGGAGGCCACGTCGGAGCCGGCGTCGGCTTCGGATAGACAGTAGGAGCCTTGAATCTCGCCGGTCGCAAATCGCGGCAGGTACTGCTGCTTGATCTCTTCGGAGGCGAAGTTCATGACGGGCAGCATCGCCAGTTTGGAGATCAGCATGGTCACCGAGGTTGACGCGCAGCCCCGGGCGATCTCTTCGATCATGATTGCCTGGGTCACCATGTCGCCACCGGATCCGCCGTACTTCTCAGGCACCCACACCGATGGCAGCTCTATCTCGCGACAGGCGTCCCAACTCTCCTGGGGGTAGATCTGCTCGCGGTCGTAGTGCGCGGCGTGCGGGGTAATGCGACTATCGACGAATCCGTGCATCACGTCGCGAAAGGCGCGCTGCTCGTCGTTGAGATCGAAACTCATGGCAATTCTTTCGTAGTGCTAGTGACCGACGTGGGCAACGCTAATCAGCAAATCTTCCCTCGTGACGCCGTCAACAAAACGGCGCTGCAACGCGTAACCGTGCGCCAGACCCGCGAATTGCGCCGTCTGGTCACGTTCGATAAGTGGCGACGTACGAAGTCCGAAGTGGTCCAGCGCCACGTGCACGTCCTCGGGGATCGGGCCGCGCCCCACGAGGCTGGCGCGTTTGGCCGCGACGAGCGCGACGCCCAGTTCCACGTCGTGGCGGTCCTGGGGGTGGGCGAAGTGCAGTTTGGCGCACTGGCGCTGCGCGATCGTGAGGGCAAATCCCTCGCCGGGCGCCGGGGTGCCGTACCCCTTGCCCGAGGTGGGGTTCAGCGAATGCTGCAGTCCGGGCTTGGGCGTACGGCCAATCTCGGGTGTCTGCGTGAGCATGGTCGGGCGCACTTCGCCGGACGCGGGAACGGGAGAAAACGTGGGTTGAGTCACACTTCGACACTACCCCTGAAAGGTCCCACTAAATCCTGGTTAGCCAAGTTTCGTATTGCGCCAATTCTCCGCGCACCGCCTGGTGGTAGGTCGCCTGGAGGACCTTGGTAATGGGACCGGGGTGGCCCTCGCCCACCACACGATCATCAACCGAGGCAATGGGCACGATCTCGGCCGCGGTGCCGGTGAGGAAGGCCTCATCGGCTATGTACAGGTCGTCACGGCGCATCGCCTCAAAACTCACTGAATAGCCGTGGTCGTTAGCGATGCGCACCACGCTCGCCTGCGTGACGCCGCGTAGCGCGCCGGCTTCTGACGGCGGCGGGCTAACGATCAGGCCGTCGCGAACAATGAAGAGGTTCTCACCCGTGCATTCCGAGATTCGCCCGTCGGGTCCGAGCATGATTGCCTCGTCGTAGCCGGCCTTGACCGCTTCGACCTTGGCCAGACTCGAGTTGACGTAGCCGCCCACGGTCTTAGACGCGGTGGGCATTGCGTTAGGACCGTGGCGCACCCACGAGGAAATCTTCATTCGCACGCCGTTCTCGACGCCCTCGTCACCCAGGTACGCGCCCCACGGCCAGCAGGCAATGGCGACGTTCACCGGCGCGGGCAGCGGGTTGACACCCATTTCGCCGTAGCCCAGATACACCAAGGGCCGCAGGTAGCAACCGTCGTCCATCTTGTTCACGCGCACGACTTCGACAGATGCTTCACAGAGTTCGTTCAACGTGTAGGGCACGTCGATCATCAGGATTTTGCAACTGCGCAAGAGACGCTCCAAATGATCGCGCAGGCGGAAGATGGCCGGTCCCTTTGACGTGGGATAGGCCCGAATGCCCTCAAAGGCGCCGGTGCCGTAGTGCAGCGTGTGGGTGAGTACGTGGACCGTGGCCTTCTCCCAAGCAACTAGCTCGCCGTCCATCCAGATCTTCTTGGTGGGAGTAATGGCCATGTCTACAACCTCTCTAGTAGTTGCTTCGTCACGCCGAGCGTTCCCAGCGTCTTCACGTCACCGTCAAAGTCTTGCACGGCGAGCGTGACGCGCTCGGCCGCCTCCAACTCTCCGAGGTGCTCGAGCATCAGCGCCGCCGAGGAAACGGCCGCCAACGGATTGGCCAGACCCGTGCCCACAAGGTCGTGCGCGGCCCCGTGCACCGGTTCAAACAGCGACGCGCCCGTGCGTGCGGGATTCAAGTTCGCGCTCGCAGCGTAGCCAATGCCACCGGTCACCGCGCCGGCGAGGTCCGAAAGGATGTCACCAAAGAGGTTGTCCGTCACGATGATGCCGTAGCGCTGCGGACTTTCGACCAAGTAGATGCACGCGGCGTCGACGTGGTTGTAGTCCACTTCGACGTCGGCGAATTCGCGGCCTACCTCCTTCACCACCCGAGCCCACAGGTCGCCGGCGAAGGTGAGCACGTTGGTCTTGTGCACCAAGGTCAACTTCGGCGTGGGCAGTGACGCCGCACGCTCAAAGGCGTAGCGCACGCAACGCTCGACACCAAAGCGGGTGTTGACCGATCCCTGCGTCGCGACTTCGTGGGACGTGCCCAAACGCAGCACGCCGCCCTCGCCGGCGTAGGGTCCCTCGGTGTTCTCGCGCACGATCGCGAACTGGCAGCCCTCGGCAATCGATCCCGCCACGCCGCGAAAGGGTCGGTAGTTGATATAGAGATCGAGCCCAAATCGCATGCGCAGCAGCAGTCCGCGTTCCAGCACGCCCCCGGGAATTCTGGTATCACCAATCGCCGGGCCCACGGCGCCCAAGAGAATCGCGTCAAAACCTCGCAGAGACTCCAAAGTCGCCTCATCAAGCACAAAGCCGTCACGCAAATATCGCGCTGCGCCTAATTCGAAGTAGGTGGTCGCGAGGACCACTCCAGTCGCTCGCACGACGTCGAGGGCCGCCTCCGTAACCTCGGGTCCAATGCCGTCGCCGCCGAGCACGGCCACGCGATACGTGCGCTCGTTACTCATGATCTGGGCCCCCTTTGGTACTACTAGTTTGGTCGCCGAGTGCTCACAGGGGCAAACTCGCGGAAGAATCTGTCACATCGAGGGGTAGAATTGGGACTTCTCCTCGACAAAGGTTGGGCCATGGCCGGCGAAATTCACCGCATCACCCAAGAAACCTTGGACAAACTCGAAGCCGAGTATCTCGAACTGACAACCGCGGGGCGCACGTCGATCGCGCGCACGATTGAGTCCGCTCGATTGATGGGCGACCTGTCGGAGAACGGTGACTACCATGCCGCCAAGGACGCCCAGGGCAAGATGGAATCAAGAATTCGCCAGATCGACAACGTGATCCGCAACCACGAGATTGTCGAGCGCGACGAACACGCTGACGCCGTACAGTTCGCCTCGATTGTCCAGGTGGTCTACGAAGGCGACAGTGACGATGATTTCCAAGAGTTCTTCATTGGATCCATTGAGGAGCGGCCCGACGATGTGCTGGTGGCCTCACCCACTTCGCCACTCGGCGAGGCATTGTTGCACCACTCAATTGGCGAGGTCGTCGAATACGAGGCACCGTCAGGCATTCTTCGGGTGAAGATCGTGGGTCTGCGCTAAATCGTGGCCGGTCGCACCGTTTTTGACAAGATCTGGGAAGGGCACGTGGTGGCCTCTCCCGAAGGCGAGCCCACGCTGCTCTACATAGACCTGCACTTGGTGCACGAAGTCACCAGCCCGCAAGCCTTTGACGGGCTTCGTCTTAACGGACGCACGGTGCGTCGACCCGACCGGACGCTCGCGACAGCCGACCACAACGTGCCGACAGATCCACTCAGCACTCCCGTGAACGACCCCATCTCGCGTCGCCAGCTCGAAGCGCTGGACGAGAACTGTGCGCAGTTCGGCATCACGCTGTTTCCTCGTGGTCACGAGAACCAGGGAATCGTCCACGTCATTGGACCCGAGTTGGGCGTCACCCAGCCGGGCATGACGATTGTGTGCGGTGACTCGCACACGTCAACCCACGGGGCCTTCGGATCACTGGCCTTCGGCATTGGTACCAGTGAGGTTGAGCACGTCCTGGCGACCCAAACACTGCCCCAGCANNCACGTCATTGAGTACCGCGGTGACGCCATTCGTGCGCTGAGTATGGAAGGTCGCATGACCGTATGCAACATGAGCATCGAGGCCGGCGCGCGCGCGGGACTCGTAGCGGTCGACGAAACCACGATTGACTACCTGCGCGGTCGTCCCGGCGTGCCCGAGGGTGACGAATTCGAAATCGCGGCGACACGCTGGCGCACCTTTACGAGCGACGACGACGCTCACTTTGACGTCGAGGTCGAGCTCGACGCTGCTGACTTGGTACCCTTCGTCACCTGGGGCACTAATCCCGCCCAGGTCGTCGCGCTCAATGGTGTCGTGCCCACGCCCGAGGCCATCAGCGACCCCGACCAACGCGAGGCCACCGAGCGCGCCCTCACCTACATGGACCTGGAACCCGGCACCGCCGTGCGCGACATTCCTGTCGACGTGGTCTTCATTGGATCGTGCACCAACTCGCGCATTGAAGACCTACGGGCCGCCGCCGCGGTGGCCAGCGGGCATCACGTTGCCGACCACGTACGAGCCCTCGTCGTTCCCGGATCGCATCGCGTGAAGAAGCAGGCCGAAGACGAGGGGCTCGACCAAATTTTCACTGACGCTGGATTTGAGTGGCGAGAACCGGGCTGCTCGATGTGCCTGGGCATGAATCCCGACACCTTGAAACCTGGGCAGCGCTGCGCCTCCACGTCAAACCGAAATTTTGAGGGGCGCCAGGGACGCGGCGGTCGCACCCATCTCGTCTCCCCGGTCGTCGCCGCCGCGACCGCCATCCAGGGCCACTTCTCTTCGCCCGGAGAACTCGGTTCATGAAACCGGTCAATGTCGTCGAAGGTCGTTGCGTTCCGCTCGAACGCTCCGACGTCGACACCGACCAGATCATTCCGTCTGACTGGCTCAAACGGGTGGAGCGCACGGGCTTCGGGCGCGGACTCTTTAGCGAGTGGCGTGACGATCCAGATTTTGTACTCAATCGACCGGATTACGTGGGCGCGACCATCATGAGCGCCGGGCCGCGCTTTGGCATTGGCTCATCGCGCGAGCATGCGGTGTGGGCCCTCATGGATTTTGGGTTTCAAGCAATCATCGCGCCTTCCTTCGGCGACATCTTTCAGAACAACGCCGCCAAGCAGGGATTGGTGATCGTGCAGCTGGGCGCCGACGACGTTGACGAGTTGACAAGCCTGGTCAAACTAGAGCCCACCCGTTTGGTGGTCGTCGACGTCGTGCACCTGCGCGTTGAGGTGCCCGAGGCGGGATGGCAGCGTAACTTCACCCTCGACCCGATGACCCAGCAGCGCTTGCTCAACGGCTGGGACGACATTGGCCTGACCGAACGTCGCGAGGATGCGATCATCACCTACGAAGCTTCGAATGTCGCCCCGACGCTGGAGGGCATCTTTGACGATGCGGGCCACGTTCGTTAAGTCATTCGGGCGTTACGCCGCTTCCGACACGTCAATTCGTGAAGGCAGACATCCCCGACTGGCCCCACTAGCGCTCTCGATGCTCGCCGTCGCGCTGGTGTCGCTCGGAGTTGCGGCCAGCCACGCGTCGGCGGCAGCTTCACCGAGTCAACTCTCAACCTTCGTCGAACCAGCGGCTGGCTTCGGATTCTTGGGCCACGCGATCTTGGGCGCCAAGCACACGATCGACCTGTCGATGTACGAACTTGAAGACCCCACTATCGAGTCCGAGCTCGTCACGAGCGCCCGCGCGGGTGTTGACGTACGAGTGGTGCTCGATTCGGAGTACGGCATCGCGAGTGACAACGAACCGGCGGCCACGACACTGGAACGCGGCGGGGCACACGTCGTCTTCGCGCCCGACGATCAAATATTCCACGCGAAGTACCTCGTCATTGATGGCACCTCGCTCTACATTGGCACCGCCAATTTCCAGGCGCGGTACTACTCGTCAACACGCGATTTCTGGATTCTTGACCGCAACCATGCCGACATCGCCGCGGCCCAAGCCACGTTCTCGGCCGATTTCGCCCACCGCAGCGCGGCGCTCAGTACCGGCAGTGGTGACCTCATCTGGAGTCCGGGTTCCACCAACGCGCTCGTTGACCTGATCCAGTCGGCCAAACGCTCACTGTTGGTGGAGAACGAGGAGATGGACTCGTACACCATTGAATCGGCCTTAGAAGCGGACGCTAATCGCGGTGTCGACGTCGAGGTTGTGATGACCTATGACTCCGAGTGGCATTCCGCGCTTTCAGAGTTGGCCAGCGCGGGCGTGCACGTGCACACGTTAAAAGAGAGTCAGGTGTACATACATGCGAAGGTCATTTGCGCCGACTGCACCCGAAGTGGCGGCACAGTGTTCGTCGGCAGTGAGAACTTTTCTACGTCGTCGCTGGACTACAACCGCGAGTTGGGCGTCATCACCGCCGTAACAGCGGTGGTCAACACCGTGCGCGACACCGTTGAAGGCGACTACGCCCAGGGAACGGCCAAGTTCTAGACAATCTGTACAGGCTCGTAGTAGGCGCTCGGATGAGTCTCGGCAAAAGGTGTCTTCGTGCCCACGACGACGGGCCAGAAAAATGGCGATCGCTGATAGCGTGAAATTGGTCGGGGCCACGCATCTGCCTCGACACTGGCTGCTCTAGATTTCGGCAGTTTTCGCCAAATTGTGCGGAGGAGAGTCAGAAAAGCACTCGTGCGCCACCGCCCTCGAATGATGACCGTACATACCCAGGATCCCAATCCGCCACCCGTAGCCGTTCACTCGAGCACCGCGGCCACGGGGGCGTCACGGCCACGGGCCGCCGAACGACTAGACCGTCTGCCGTCAACGCGCTGGCTCGGCGCCATCATGTCACTGCTCTTTCTGAGCTGGCTCGTGGAGTCCTACGACATCGGCCTCACCGGTTCGGTGCTGCCGTCACTCACCCACCAGTTCACGCTCACGACGTCGATGCGCTCGTTCGTCGCGATCGCCGCCAACATCGGCATCGTCATCGGCATCGTTCCCGCGGGCCATCTGGCGGACCGATTTGGTCGGCGAAAGATTCTCATCGTGGGCACGTTCGCCTACGCCATCCTCACGTTCGCGACCGGTCTCGCGCCCGATATCGGCTCGGTCATCGCGTTGCGCATTGCCGACGGCATGGCCATGGGCGCGGTCTTTCCGATCCCGTACATCTACGCCTGCGAACTCTGCCCACCTAATCGCCGTGGTCGCTACACCGGATGGGCCGACTCCTTCCTCTCGTTCGGATACTTCTTGTCCCCCTTGCTCGCGTTGGTACTCATTCCCAACGTCGAGAACAGTTCGGGCTGGCGCATCATGTTCCTGATAGGTGGACTACCGGTTTTCTTTGCGCTGCTGGCATGGCGCTACCTACCCGAGTCGCCGCGTTGGTACGAATCAAAGGGCCGTTGGGCCGAGTGCGAAGCGACACTGTCAATCATGGAAAAACGTGCGGAGCTATCGACTGGTCATCCGTTGGCGCCCCTGGCACCCGACAACACCATCACGTCGAGGCCGTCGGCACATCCGCTGCGCGCCGTGTTTCGCCGCCCACTTCGCCGACGGGCAGCCACACTCTGGATAACGTTCGGCGGCACCTTCTTCATCTTCTACTCGATTCAGATTTTCATGCCAACTGCGGTAACCAAAATGGGTTACACCCTCACTTCCGCCTTCGCATTCACCGCGGTGATAGTCGGCATATCGATTCCCGGCAAACTGCTCGAGTCGTGGGTCATCGAACGGTGGGGACGAAAGCCCGTCATCGTTAGTTTCACTGTGCTCGCCGCCGCGGCGTCGCTGCTCTTTGGTTTCGTGCGCGGCGCCGTGCCGATATTGGTGCTCGGCTGCCTGATGTCATTCTTCGGCATCGGCGTGGACCCGGCAGTGAAGACCTACACCTCCGAAAGCTTTCCGACCGAGATCCGCGCGTGGGGGGTGGCGACCACCGAGGGATTCGGACGGCTTATCTCGGGTGTTATCGGTCCGTCGTTCATCCCGTTTGTGCTGTCGAGTTTCGGCGTGGGCGCCGTGTACGTGCTCGTGGGATCCGTGGCACTCGTGAGCGCCTGTGTCGTGCTCGTGTTCGGACGAGAGACGCGTGGATTGACCTTGGAAGAGAGCGCCGCGACGGATGATTCGTGACCGGTAGTGGCTCGATGCGAAGTTGTTCGACCTTGATGATCGCATGGGCGATCTTCAACCGACGGGCAAAAACGGGGCCAAATTTCGTGAGCACGCGCGGACTTTCTGTCCTCACTACTTCACCACAATTTCGCCAACCGCACCTAGAATGGAGGGAGTTCATCTGTTCTGGATTCTCGCACGTCCGGAAAGAAAGGCAGTCGCCATGTCCGAGCAAAAGATTGCCCATCGGCGCCGCCTCGACCGCGGTCTCTACATCTCAGAGGGCGTCATGGCGTTGGGTGCCGCAGTCTTTTTGGTCGGCTTCGTCATTGAAAAATCCTCCAACACTCCCGGCAAGGCCTTAGAAGCCGCTGGGTTTGTCATCTTCGCGATTGGGCTGTTCGCCGCCGGCGCATACGGTTACCTGCTGTCCCAACACTTCTCGCGTACCGCCTCGGATCCTAAGACTCAGATTCAGATAATGACCGAAGGCCCGCGGCCGCACTTCAGCTACTTAGGCAGCCGCATGCATCAAGCGGTCGGTGATCCCACCGCCACCCTGGTGCGTGAAGTACAGGCCAACCCCGAGAACGACATGTCCAAGGCGCGCCTCATCGAGCGTGAGCGTCAGGGTTTAGAGGGCATCGAATAGATCGTGCTGTTCTCGATAATTTTGGTACAAGTCCGATGATCGCGGGGCCAATTACGTAATGGTCGATGCCGCACAGCGTGAAGAACCCACATCGGAACTCTTGACCACCAACACAGATCGGTACAAGTGGGTGGTGCTATCGAATACGACCCTCGGCATGTTGATGGCGACCATCGATATCTCCATCATGTTGATCGCATTACCGGACATCTTTCGCGGTATTCACATCAATCCGTTGTCGCCGGCGAACAGCTTTTATCTGCTGTGGATGATCCTGGGCTTCATGGTGGTGACCAGCGTGCTGGTCGTGAGTTTCGGTCGTCTCGGCGACATGTTCGGTCGTGTACGCATGTACAACCTGGGCTTCGTGGTGTATACGTTTTTCTCCCTGTTGCTCACCATCACCTGGATGTCGGGTACCGCGGCCGCGCTGTGGCTTGTCATCATGAGACTGTTCCAGGGCGTAGGGGCGGCCCTCTTGATAGCCAATTCCACTGCGATCCTGACGGACGCATTTCCCGAAAATCAACGCGGCATGGCGCTGGGCATCAATCAAATCGCCGGTATCAGCGGATCATTCATAGGACTGGTTCTAGGCGGAGTGCTCGCGCCAATTCAGTGGCGACTGATCTTCCTGGTCTCCGTGCCCATTGGTCTTTTTGGCACCGTGTGGGCCTACAAGATGCTCAAGGAGATTCCTCGCAAGGTTGATAGAAGCATTGACTGGCCCGGCAACATCACCTTCGCCCTCGGGCTGATCGCGATTTTGGTGGCGGTCACGTACGGGATTCAGCCAAACGGAGGGCACTCCATGGGCTGGCTGAGTCCGCTCGTCCTTGTCAGCTTCGCGCTCGGGGTGGTGCTGCTCACAATATTCTGTCGCGTGGAAGTGCGCTCGCCGGATCCGATGTTTCGATTGTCCCTCTTTCGAATCCGCGCGTTCACGGCGGGTAGCTTTTCCAGCTTTCTGGCGTCGCTCGGTCGAGGTGGACTCATGTTCATGCTGGTGATATGGCTGCAAGGAATTTGGCTGCCACTGCACGGCTACGACTTCGCGAGAACACCCCTGTGGGCCGGTATCGCCATGCTGCCGCTCACCGCTGGTTTTTTGATCGCTGGCCCGCTCTCGGGCTTTCTCTCGGATCGCTACGGATCGCGACCCTTCGCCACCGGCGGAATGCTCGTAGCGGCGGCGTCGTTCGGCCTGCTTGAGGTACTACCCGTCGATTTCAGCTATTGGGGATTTGGTGCCTTGCTCTTGCTCAACGGACTAGCGATGGGAGCGTTCGCGGCGCCCAACCGCGCGGGCGTCATGAATAGCTTGCCCTCGCAGCACCGCGGCGTCGGCTCAGGAATGAACTCCACTTTTCAGAACTCAGGTCAGGTGCTCTCTATCGGCGTCTTCTTCACGCTGATGATCCTGGGACTTTCTAGAGGATTACCTGCGGCACTGTTGCACGGATTGAGCAACGAGGGCGTACCGCTGAGTGCGGCGCGAAGTGCAGCCAATTTGCCACCCGTCTCCACACTGTTCGCGTCGTTCTTAGGCGACAACCCCATCCGTCATTTACTGGGATCCCACGTGCTCGCCGAACTCTCACCGGCCGCTCGCCACGCCGTACTCGGGCGAAAGTTTTTCCCATCCATAATCCTGGCTCCGTTTCGCACTGGGCTGCACTTGGCCTGTGATTCGGCCGTGGCCTTTTGTCTGCTCGCCGCCGGATGCTCGTGGCTGCGCGGAGGAAAATACGTCTACCACGAAGTCGAACGGCCCTCTCGAACCACGGATAATGCGTCGAGCAATACAGTATGATTCGTCGCGTTTGAGGCGAATTGGCTGAACGGTACGCTGCGGTGATGTTCATTGTGACCAACGAACGATTCGAGGAGCTGGCCGCCCAGGGCCTCGCGTCGTTGCCGGCTTCACTCTCTTCGGTAATGGAAAACGTGGCCATCATCGTCGAAGATGAGGCGCAGGGTCGCAACCTTTTCGGTCTCTACGAGGGCATTCCGCTCACGAAGCGCGGCCCAATGAGCTACACCGGCGTGCTGCCCGACCGGATCACGCTGTACCAGGCCGCAATCTGTCGCTACTGCAACAATGAAGAAGAAGTAAAGGCGCAAGTCCGCAAGACGGTCATCCACGAGGTAGCCCACCACTTTGGCATTAGCGATCCCCGACTCGAAGAGTTGGGTTGGACGTAGATGCCTCATTGTCCTCACGGGTCGAGCGCAGCGCGGCATTTCCCGTTTGCTTTAAGACACGACCAACGCTTGTGTTCTTAAGCGAGCCCTTCTCTAATCAATAGTTGGCGAAGTGAAGGGTCCACCGATGAGGTCAGCACCCTGGACCATTTCAGTCTGAGCGTCCACACCGACATCGTTGATGAACTCTTCCGCGTTATCCAGGGGCACGTAGCCAATGGCACGCCCTTCCTCCAATGACATGATGCCCCGTTCATTGGCCGAGACGCCCCAGACGAGTCGGAAGCCAGGATTAGTGGTTTCCAGCGCCGCTTCGAAGAGTCGAGTGCAGTCCCCCGGCGACAACCAATTCCACAGCGTTCGCAGGTCCGTGGGACGAGTACGAAAGGAACCAATGCGGATGCAGATGGCGTCAAGACCGTATCTGTCGTGATAAAGGCTGCACAGACTTTCACCGGCAGCCTTGGAGACTCCGTAGAGGCTGTCGGGACGCGAGTAGAGGTAATCGGGAACGGTGCGACCGGGCGTATTGGAATGGAATCCCACGGCGTGGTGGCTGCTGGCGTATACGACGCGAGGCACGCCGCAGAGTCGTGCCGCTTCAAGCACGCAACGGGTGCCGTTGATATTGACGTCCAGGTACTCGTCCCAGGAGTAACCCACCGTGGAGAGACCACCCAGATGGAGTACCGCGTCGACGCCCTCACAGGCTTCAGTCAAAGCGCCTTGATCGGTGATCGACGCGGTAATCAGTCGCGCGGACTCATCCGGTTCCAGCGCGTTTTGCCCAGTGACGTCCAGCAAACGAATATGAAGATCCGGTTGACGCAGTGAGAGGCGCAGCCACGATCCGATTTCGCCGGCGGCCCCAGTAATAAGGATCTCCTGGGTCATCGCAGTCGCTCCTCTTGCCATGCGGGCGTGTTGGCCCGGGTCCAATGATCGCTCGCGTGCGCTGCGCTGGCTTCGATGAGACGACGTCCGACGTCAAGTCCCGACTGTGTGACGAGTCCTAGGTGATACAGGTGCATCTCGTCCATGCCGGACCTGACGTAGCGACTGACGGTGTTGACAATTTGCGAGCCATCGTCCCATCCTCGGTCGAGGCGCAGGTAGGCACCCACGCGTCGTCGATCGCTGACCAGTGCGCGCAGTCGCTGCAGTTCCCACTCTCCCGTTGCGCCCTCCCAGCAGTTCGCGACGACGGTCGCGACGCCGGAGAACGACTCGTCATCGAACGAGCCCGGAAATGATCCCGTAGCCCAATGGTTGGCCGATACGTGCATGGTGACGATGGCATCAGACTGCACGTCGCGAACCCTTTCAACAATCTCCCCACGAAATCGACCAACGCTGTGAGATCGAAATATGGCGACCTGATCACTGAATTCATCACCGAGCGCCATGTCAAGGGAGGTGGCGCTGCCGTTCACGCCCACACGCACGCGACGTGCCAACTCATCGACATCCACGCCGAGNNCGACAGCAGTTCCTCCGCGGCATTGCTCCACTGTGCGAACTCGATCTTGTCGTGCACGCCGGCGTGATGGTCACTGTGTCAATGCGGGTGGAACTCAACCAGCGGCCTCACTGTCATGTCTGGTGCGCGCGACGATTCGCCAGCCCGCGTTTAAAGAGTAACGCAGGATAATTCGTCCGACGATGGTGAAAGGTGCCTCGAGAGGTGCGCTCGACAATCAATTACATTGAGTTGCTATGACTACATTGCTCGAACGCGTGCGCGCCGGCACGCCCACCCGCGGGACGTTTCTTAATCTCGGTTCAACACTGGCGGCCGAAGTCTGTGCGCTCAGTGGCTTCGATTGGTTGCTGGTAGATCTCGAACACGGGGCCGGTGGCGAAGAGGCGTTGGTCGGTCAAATCCTCGCGGGCGCCGCGCACGGGGTGCCCGTGCTCGTACGCACCGGGTCGGCCGAACGAATTCGCGCTGGTCACGTGCTCGACCTCGGCGCGTACGGGGTTATGTTCCCGAGGCTCGAGACCCCCGAGGACGTTTCCGATGCCGTCCGTCATCTCTCCTACCCACCGCACGGCGACCGCGGCATCGCGGGCTTTAATCGCGCCCGCGAATTTGGCCGTGACCGACGGAACCCCCAGGAGGTCAACGCGTCAATCTTGAGCGTGGTGCAGATCGAGACGTTGGCGGCACTCAACAACGTAGAGAAAATTGCCGTCATCCCGGGCGTGGATGTCCTGTTCGTCGGTCCAAGCGATCTGTCGGCCTCACTAGGCATCCCCGGTCAGTTCGAGGCGCCCCAGTTTCTTGATGCCTTATCTCGAGTCGCCGACGCGTGCCGGACCGCCAACATTGCCGCGGGAATTATGCAGGGCGAACCCGACCCGGTCCGCGCCCAGTGGTTGGTGGACCAGGGATTCACGTTCAACGCCGTGGGATCAGACTCATCGTTGCTCTTAAGCGCGGCCAGCGCCGCGGCAACTCAGTCATAATGCAGCAGAAGACTGAGAACCTTTCCGTGGACGAATATGAACTGGAGGCAAAGTGAGCCTTAAGGACAATGCCGAAGTGCTGTCGGACTTTGATCGCGACACATTCACCACTCGCGGTGTCACGCGCGACGTCTATCGAATGGGCCACGGTCCCGCGGTGCTGGTCATCAGTGAAATGCCCGGCATCACTCCCGACGTCGCCGAGTTCAGCCGACGGGTAGCGGCGCGAAATCTGCGCGTGGTGATGCCCAGCCTCTTCGGCCACGACGGGGCGCCCCCAACGGTAAAGGAAGTGCTGTCGACCTTTCCCAAGATATGTGTATCTCGTGAGATTCTCTTGTTCGCCAAAGGCCGGGCGAGCCCGGTGACGTCGTGGTTGCGTGACTTGGCGCACGTCGAGCACGAACGCAATGGCGGTCCGGGCGTTGGCGTGGTTGGGATGTGCCTCACCGGAGGCTTTGCGCTCGCAATGATGGTCGATCCGGTAGTCGTCGCGCCCGTGCTCTCACAACCCAGCCTGCCCCTGGGCCCCGGTTCTAAATCCGAACTCGGAATGAGCGCGCGTGATCTTGCTGTCGTGAAGGATCGGTGTGAAGCGGGAGCGTGCGTCCTCGCGTACCGTTTTACGGGCGACAAGAAGTCTCCGGGCGAACGGTTCGCGCGACTTCGCCAGGAGTTAGGCGACCACTTCATTGGGGTTGAAATTGACTCCTCGCCGTCGAACCCGTGGGGATACCCCCAGAACGCGCACTCGGTGTTGACCCAAGAATACGGGAATCAAGAAGGTTCTCCCACGCGATTGGCACTAGCGCAAGTGCTCGATTTCTTTAACGAACAATTGAAAGCTAAGTAGTCAAGTCGCACAAAGCGCGCGACCAGGAGAACTACGTCGCGAAGACCACGTTGCGAATGAGGTCATCGCGGTTCTGGCGATGACGCCACGTCGCGAGTAGCGCAATTGAGATATTCGCCGCGCCGGCGAAACTGGTAGCGGTGAGGGCCGCCCACATATGAAAGCCAATGTAGTAACCGGCCCACAGCGTGGCGCAACACACGGACAACGTCCATCCCCCGACCGACACGCCCGAGGCGCCGCGGTACTTGACCAGCTCAATGATCTGTGGCGCCCGGTTGCCCACCATCGCAACCCCCGCGCCCAAGACCCCGGCCGCCCAGCCCCAGAGGACCGTTGGCAACACACAACACAGGACGAAGAACATCAGACATCGTACGGACACGTTCCAACGCAGCCACGGTTGAAGACGGAACACGATAACCAACTGGAGGGGCAGTACCAACAGACTGCCCAGCACGATGATCAGCGAATGCACCGCAATGCCATAACTGATCCAGAAAAGTCCGAGCAGGATAAACATGACCCAGGTCGCCAACGACACGCCCTCAATGCCAATAATTTTCGCCCGGCGGTGCTGCGCGACGGTAGAGCCAACGCCCAGAGAGACCGCAAACCAGCCCAAGACCGTGCTGCAGGCGTGAAAAGACATTTCTCCAGGCTATCCCTGACTTTCGTCAGCGACGGCGATTAGCGGCCGAAATAACGGCTTCGAGCGATGCGTCGAGAATCGACGAACTCATTCCCACGCCCCACCACGTCGTGCCGTCGTCGCCCTCGGCTTCCACGTAGGCGACCGCCGACGCTTCGGACCCCGAGGTCAACGCGTGCTCGTGGTAGTCGCGAACGGAGAAATGGACATCCATTTCGTTGCGCAGTCCCGCCATCAGAGCGTCAATGGGACCATTGCCCTCACCCTTGATCGTCACGTGCTGACCGTTGACCACGACCTGGGCGAAGATGCGCGTGTTGTGGTTGTCAGCCGAGACTTCGCTCGAGAGCAGTTGAATTTTCGGATTCTCCGGCAAGTAGGTCGTCGTAAAGACGTCCCATATCTGCGCCGGTGAGATCTCGGTGCCCGACGTTTCGGTGAGTTCTTGCACGTGCTTGGAGAACTCCACCTGCATTGCCCGCGGCAGGTCCAAGCCATGCTCGGCGCTGAGTAGGTAGGCCACGCCGCCCTTGCCCGACTGCGAGTTGACTCTGATGATTGCTTCGTACGTGCGACCGGTGTGCTTGGGGTCTATGGGTAGATACGGAACCTCCCACACGTCGTAGACGTCGCCAATCGCGCTCATGCCCTTCTTGATCGCGTCTTGGTGCGACCCGGAAAATGCCGTGTAGACCAGCTCGCCCACGTAGGGGTGGCGCATGTGCACCGGCAGGCGGTTGGCGTATTCGGCGACGTGACGAGCTTTGTCAATGTCACGGATGTCGAGTTCAGGATCGACACCTTGGGAAAAGAGGTTCAGCGCCAGGTTCACGACGTCCACGTTGCCGGTGCGCTCACCATTGCCAAAGAGTGTTCCCTCCACGCGGTCGGCACCCGCCAATACGCCCAGTTCGGCCGCCGCAACTCCTGTGCCGCGGTCGTTGTGCGGGTGCAGTGACAGGATCACGCTCTCGCGTCGGTGTACGTGGCGCAGGAACCACTCAATGGAGTCGGCGTAGAGATTGGGCGTGTACATCTCGACCGTGGCGGGCAGGTTGAGAATCAACGCTCGCTGCGGCGTGGGATCGATCACTTCGATCACCGCGTTGCAGATCTCGAGCGCGTACTCCAGTTCAGTGCCCGTGAAACTCTCTGGCGAGTATTCGTAGAAGAAGGCCGTCTCGGGCGACGTGTCTTCGAGTGAACGACAGATGGCGGCCGCATCCGTTGCGATCTTGGTGATGCCCGCGGTATCAAGGCCAAAGACGACCCGCCGTTGCAGCGTCGAGGTTGAATTGTAAAAGTGCACGATGGCCCGCTTCGCGCCGTGCAGCGACTCGTAGGTTCGGCGAATCAGGTCCTCGCGGCACTGGGTCAATACCTGGATAGTGACGTCCTCGGGTATGAGGTCGTTCTCGATGATGTGGCGAACGAAGTCGAAATCGGGCTGGCTGGCGCTGGGGAAACCAACCTCAATCTCCTTAAATCCCATCAGAATCAATTGGGCAAACATTGCGTTCTTGCGGTCCATGTCCATGGGATCGATCAACGCCTGGTTGCCGTCGCGCAGGTCGACGCTGCACCAGCGCGGCGCCTTGGTTAGCCGGTTATTGGGCCAAGTGCGGTCGGGCAGGTCAACGGGGATCGTGGGCTGATACTTGGCGAACGCCATGGGGCTCGGCTGCTGGTCTCGATACGCCATGTCCATCCTTTCCTTACCGCCATTGTGCGAGAAACAAAAAACCCCCGCATATGCGGGGGGTCAGACGAACTCACGCTCGCCCTATTGAAGTAGTAACTCGGCACTCTGGATAGTCTTCACATTCTTACTCTATCTCACTGAAGACGAATGTCCAATAGACCACTAACCTGGACGTCGATGGGCTTTCTCAAGACAATCGTCAAAATTCTGTTTGTTGCCGTACTCGTTGCCTCACTGACGGGCGTCGCGGTGCTTGTAAAGAAGCCCAAGAACTCAGACCCCGTCAACTTCGACGAATGGCCACCCGTGCCTCAAAACCCTTCTGTCTAGCCACCTACACCGCACCCGCTGTATTCAAAAGGAGAAATCATGTCAGAGATGGAATATCGACGCCTAGGCCGTTCGGGCCTTCAGGTCAGTGTGTTGTCATTCGGTTCCTGGGTCACCTTTGGCAAGAAGGACCAACTCGAGACGGCGAAGGAAGCGGCCGAATGCTTGAGTGCGGCCAAAGACGCCGGTGTCAACTTCTTCGACAATGCCGAGGCGTACTCGGCGGGTGAGTCCGAGCGAGTCATGGGCCAGGCTTTTCGCGACCTCGGCTGGAAGCGTCACGAGTACATTGTCTCGACCAAGTTGTTCTGGGGCATCCACGACGAGATCAACATGAAGAACACGCTCAACCGCAAGTACCTGAGCCAGGCCATCGACGCGTCGCTCGAGCGTTTCGGACTGGACTTCGTTGACCTCGTCTACTGTCACCGCGCCGACCCCAAGACCCCCATCGAAGAAACGGTCTGGGCCATGAGCGACATGATCACCCAGGGCAAGGCCCTCTATTGGGGCACGTCAGAGTGGACCGCCGATGAGATTCGCGCCGCCTACGACATTGCCGACCGGCACAACTTGCACAAGCCCCTCATGGAACAGCCGCAGTACAACATCTTGTGGCGCGAACGCGTGGAAAAAGAGTACGCACGGCTCTACGAGGACATTGGACTGGGCACCACGATTTGGTCGCCCTTGTCGTCAGGTCTCTTGACGGGAAAGTACATGAACGGCATTCCCGAGGGTTCACGGGCCACGTTGCCCGGTTACGAATGGCTGAAGGGCATGTTGACCGACGAGGGGCGTAACAAGAAGGTGGCGGACCTCAAGGTGATTGCCGATGAATTAGGCGTGACGCTCGCGCAATTCGCGTTGGCCTGGTGCGCCAAGAACCCCCACGTCTCGACGGTCATCACTGGTGCTTCCAATGCGGACCAAGTCCGCGAGAACATGAAGGCTCTGGACGTGATGCCACTGATCACCAAAGAGATCATGGACCGAGTCGACATCATCAGTTTCTTTTAGATTCGCGAGCACGACCTGTTTAGAACCAGTGGATCCTTGAGAGCGGCCAAATCCTCAGGAACACCTTTCCAATGATGCTGGACTTCGGAACGAATCCCCACAGTCGACTGTCGCACGATGGAGCGTGGTGATCCCCCATCATGAAGTAGTCACCGGCGGGGACGTGAACCTTGCCAATCGCCGTACCCAATGGTTCCGTATGCGGCCAATTCTCTTCTAATGCTTTGCCGTTGACGTAGATCGTATTGCCCTTGGACGTGAGATAGTCGCCGGGCAGGCCGATCACGCGCTTCACCAAGTCTGCGACGTCATCACCGCACTCGGACACCACAGTCTTGGGTGCTTTGAACACGACGATGTCGCCTCGGTTAATGGTGCCAAAGTCGACGCTCAATTTGTTGACGATGATGCGATCGCCGACGTGCAATGTAGGATACATCGAGCCCGACGGCACAAAGTACGTCTCGAAGACGAACGTGCGCAGGATGAGCGATACCAGTACCGCCGCAATGAGGATGACGACCCATTCGGTGAAGGCCCTCCTGCGTGACTTCGTTGTTGTTGGAGTTGGTTCGCCCGTGGGTTCGACTGGGGATGCGACTTCGGGCGAGAGATCAGACATACACAAACAGTAACGCTGACAACAGCGTTAGTTTTTCGGTCCTGACGGGCAAAGTGCTCAGTCCCTTGCGAAAGACGAATGGTTCACCACGGTGCTCGGCGATGACGGAATCGAACGAAGGCGCTAGCGAAGCGTGATGAGATGAATATCGACAATGCCGTCAGTATCACGAAGACGACTCACGACCTCTGCCGGCGTTGGTGTCGAGGTGGAGAGCACCATCAACGCGGTCTCAGACATTGCGTCGGGACCAACGGCCATAGAAGCAATCGAGACGTTGGCTTCGCCCAGAGCTACTCCGACGATACCGACCATTCCTGGGCGGTCGTCATTACGCACGACCAGCATGGAGGCGGCGGGCGGAATCTCAACGCTGTGTGCGTCAACGCTCACGATTCGTGTTTCGAGGCGGCTGCCAATAGTCATCAACGTTCCCGACACCGCGTGGTCACCAGACCTCACAGTGATGAGGTTCACGTACTCGGGCGACTCCACCGTAGAGATCTCGCTGTAGGTGAGGTGGTGTTCCGCTGCGAGTTGGGGCGCATTCACGAACGAGACGCCGTCGTGACCGGTCGAGAGGAGCAGGCCCTTGAGCGCGCATAAAGTCAAGATCTTGGTGCCCGATCCGGCGAGCTCGCCCTGGTAGATGACTTCGAGGTCCGCCGGCTCACCATCGAGCAATCCGCCGATGAAGCGACCGAGCACTTCGGCGAGCCCCATGAAGGGACGCACGACGTTGGACACCTCGCCCGCGGAGACGTTCACGGCGTAGGGCACAAAGTCGCCCGCGAGCGCCAACTGCACTTGCTCGGCAATCGTGATGCCGGCCTTGTCCTGTGCTTCAGCGGTTGAAGCCCCCAGGTGCGGCACGACCACGACGGAAGGAAGTTCAAAGAGCGGCGACGCCGTCGTCGGTTCTTTTTCAAAGACGTCGAGGGCGGCGCCCTGGACGTGACCGTCNNCCCTGCTTGGTCTTCTTCAACGAATCGGCGTTCAGCAGGTTCGTCGTCTCTTTGTTCTTCGGTAGGTGAATGGTGATGAAATCGCTCTGCTGTAAGAGGGTCTCTAAGTCCATGAGTTCGACACCCATGTGCCGAGCGCGCTCTTCGCTGATGTACGGGTCGTAGGCAATCAGACGCATGCCAAAGGACATCGCTCGTTGGGCCACCAGCGCGCCGATCTTGCCCAGGCCAACGACGCCCAAGGTCTTGCCGTAGAGTTCGACGCCCTCCCACTTGCTGCGTTCCCACTTGCCATTCTTGAGCGCCGAGTGGGCTTGAGGGATATTGCGAGCTTGGGCCAGCAGCAGCGCCATGGTCTGCTCGGCCGCCGACAGGATGTTCGACTGGGGCGCATTGACCACCATCACGCCTAATTCCGTGGCTCGGGCCACGTCGACGTTGTCCAATCCAATGCCAGCGCGACCGACAACGACGAGATCCTTGGCCGCTTCGAGGGTGGGTGCGTCAACCTTGGTGGCCGAACGGATAATCAGCGCCTGCGCCCCCTCAACCGCAGCGATCAACTCTTCGGGCGACAGCCCTAAGCGGACATCGACGTCGTGGCCGGCGTTGCGTAGTTCTTCGAGCCCAGTCTCAGCAATCTCTTCAGATACAAGTACACGGGCCACCGCTACACCTTTCGTTTTGTCATCTAACACTAGAGGAGCTGAGGATTTATCAGCCCGCCGCAACGAATTTGGCGAACCGCTCGAGGCCTTCCGCGAGGTCCTCGTCGCCGAGCGCACAACTGAGTCGGAAGAAACCGGGAGCCCCGAACGCCTCGCCGGGCACAACCGCAATCTTTATTTTTTCGAGCAAGGTGGCTGCCAATTCAACCGTCGTCGTCGCCACGTCGCCATCCAATGACCGACCGAGCAGGCCCTGGACATTGGGAAAACAGTAGAAGGCGCCCTCGGGCTGCGGACAGCTCACGCCATCAATGGCGTTGAGCATCGAGGTCATGGTCGTGCCTCGGCGTTCAAAGGCAGTGCGCATCCGTGCGACCGCGCTGAGATCGCCCGTGAGGGCCGCAATCGCCGCACACTGGGAGATGTTCGAAATGTTTGACGTGGTCTGACTCTGGTAGTTGACGGCGGCATCCATGACGTCGGGTGCGCCGATCATCCATCCCACGCGCCATCCCGTCATCGCGTAAGTCTTAGCGACACCATTAACCACCACCCAGTGGTCGCCGATCTCCGGTGCGACAACGGGCAACGAGGAAAACGTCGCGTCACCGTACACCAGGTGTTCGTAGATCTCGTCGCTCATCACCCAGATATCGTGCTCGGCCGCCCAACGGCCAATGGCCGCGACCTCGTCGGGACGCACCACGGCGCCCGTCGGGTTCGACGGCGACACAAAGATCAGCAGCTTCGTCTTTGGCGTTCGTGCCTTTTCCAATTCGTCCACCGTCACCCGGTAGCCGTTGGCCTGGCTGGTCATGACGGGCACCGCGGTAGCGCCAGTCAGATACACGGCTTCGGGGTAAGTCGTCCAGTAGGGCGCCGGAATCAGGACTTCGTCACCCGGGTTGAGCAGCGTCATGAGCGTGGTGATCACGGCGTGCTTGCCGCCATTGGTTACTAGGACCTGGTTGACCTTGATCTCTAGACCACTATCGCGCTTGGTTTTGGCGACAATTGCCTCGCGAAGTTCGAGTATGCCCGCCGTCGGGGTGTACTTGTAATTGCGCGGGTCGTAGCAGGCCTTGGCGGCCGCTTCCACGATGTGTTCGGGGGTCGGAAAGTCCGGCTCCCCCGCGCCGTAGCCAATCACCGGCTCACCGGCGGCCTTGAGAGCCTTGGCTTTTGCGTCCACGGCAAGCGTTGCACTGGGGGGGAGGCCCGTCAGTAGGTCACTTACTCTTGGGCTCATTGCTTGACTCCGTTCGTTTTCCGCAAGAATGTAATTCTATGACCTCCCTCGAGACCCTACGTATACCCGAGAATCTTTTGCCACGTGATGGACGCTTCGGCTCNNACCGTGCGCAACAAAGTGGGTGAGGTCCGCGACGGACTGAGCGCACTGTTCAATTTGCCCGAGGGCTACGAAGTATTGCTCGGCAATGGCGGCACGACCTGCTTCTGGGACGCCGCGACCTTTCACCTGATTGAGAGCCAAAGTCAGCACCTCAGTTTCGGCGAGTTCTCTTCTAAATTCGCCTCCGCGGTAAAGCAAGCGCCCCATCTGAAGGACCCCCAGATCATCACCAGTGACGTGGGCAGTCACCCCACTGCCCAGGCCGATGACTCTGTCGACCTCTACGCGCTGACCCACAACGAGACGTCGACCGGCGTGATGATGGAGATCGAACGTCCCTCAGGCGCCACGGGCCTCGTGGCCGTCGACGCCACGTCGGGCGCGGGCGGTCTGATGGTCGATCCGACACAATTTGACTGCTACTACTTCGCGCCCCAGAAGTCATTCGCATCCGACGGAGGGTTGTGGCTGGCCATCTGCTCGCCCGCCGCCATTGAGCGCATTGAGCAGATCTCAGCGTCGGACCGTTGGACGCCGGCCTTCTTCGACCTCAAGATCGCGCTCGACAACTCGCGGCTCAATCAGACGTACAACACCCCGGCGTTGGCGACCATCCACATGCTTTCCTCGCAAGTCAAGTGGATGAACGACAATGGCGGACTGGAATTCTCCGCGGGCCGGTCCCAGCGATCCGCGCAGATCCTCTATACGTGGGCTGAAGCCTCGGGATTCGCGACGCCATTTGTGGCGAACCCCCAGCATCGGTCGAACGTGGTGGGCACCATTGACTTCGCCGACGACGTAGACGCCAACGCCATCGCCACGATACTTCGGGCCAACGGCATCGTTGACACCGACCCCTACCGCAAATTGGGTCGGAACCAACTGCGCGTCGCGATGTTTCCGAGCGTCGACCCCGACGACGTCGCCTCACTGTGCGCGTGCATCAACTTCATCGTGGGCAATCTCTAACGAGTTAACTTGCGAACTGAGTTCGAGCGTAAATCTCTGGCTCGGTGCTGTTGGTCGTCATGACGTTGTACGTCGAACCGCCCTGGGTTGCCGCGCCCGCGTGGCGACCATCGGGCGTCAAGCACAGGGTGCGCAACTCCGATCGATAGATATCGGGCAGCAGCGAGGCTTCTCTCAGCATCAAGCCGCACGCCTCCGCCGGTTCCTCGCCGTGCGCGAGACTGTCGACGACCATTTTCGCCCCCACAATCCGCATGCTCAACTCGCCCCGGCCCGTGCAAGCGGCGCCACCGTAGCGAAGGTCGCAGTAGTTGCCACTACCGGGCAGCGCGGAGTCACCAACTCGACCCGGATACTTCCACGGGTAACCGCTCGTCGACACGCCGACCACCATCTCACCGTCCTCGTCGAGGGCAATTACATTCACGGTGCCCCACGGGCCGTCGAACGGGAGGAAGCGCCTGACCATCTCCGTCGCGGCGATGCGGTAGCGGTCATCACCCGGAACGGCGTCAGTATTCTCACCCTCCACTGATTCGCTCGACGCCACTAACGCCGCGCGAAAAATCTGCATGGCTTCATCGGTCAATAGCTCCGCGCGCACGAAGCCCTGTTCCTCCGCGAATAGCTCCGCCCCCTCGCCCACCAGTAATGAGTGCTGCGGTAGTTTCTCCAACACGGCGCGCGCAATCGAAATGGGATTCGGAAAATTGCGCACGGCGCCGACCGCACCGAAGGCCCGACTGGAGCCCACCATGATCGACGCATCGAGTTCCACTTCGCCCCGTGCATTGGGCAGTCCACCGGTACCGATGTAGTGGTCGTCCAGATTGTCTTCGCAGGCGCGCAGTGTTACCTCGACCGCGTCGAGCGCGCTCGCGCCCTGGCGCAGGAGATCCATCCCGAGCGCCAGACCGGCCTCACTGCGTTCGCTGCCGATGATCACTGGTCCACTAGTCACGTGGTGTCTCTTTCAACGTCACGACCGCACCTGACATTCTCGAAGCAACTCTGGGCGCCCGTCCGCTAGTCGGTGTCGCCACCCGAGATATCACTGACCTTCTGCTTGCCTGCGGAAACGAAGGGCATCATTTCACGAAGATTCTTGCCGATCTCTTCGATGGGGTGTTTCTTGCCGGCGTCGCGGAGCTCGCGGTAGCGGGGACGGCCGATCTCATTTTCCTTCACCCATTCGGCGGCGAACGAGCCGTCCTGAATTTCGGTGAGAATCTTCTTCATCTCTGCCTTCACGTCGGCGTTGATGACACGAGGGCCACGAGTGAGGTCACCGTATTCGGCGGTGTCCGAGACACTGAAGCGCATGCCGGTGATGCCCTCTTCGTACATCAGGTCGACTATCAGCTTCAGTTCGTGCAAGCATTCGAAGTACGCGCTTTCGGGCTGGTAGCCGGCTTCGACAAGGGTCTCGTAACCGGCTCGCACCAAGGCCGTTACGCCTCCGCACAGCACGGCCTGCTCGCCGAAGAGGTCGGTTTCCGTTTCCTCGGTGAAGGTCGTTTCGAGCACGCCGGCCCGGGTCGCGCCGATGCCGTGCGCGTATGCCAGCGCGATGTCGTGTGCGTGACCGGTGGCGTCGTGGTGGACCGCGATCAACGAAGGAACGCCCCCGCCCTCTAGGTACGTGCGGCGAACGAGGTGGCCCGGACCCTTGGGCGCGACCATCGCGACGTCGACATCGTCGGGTGGGTTGATGAGATTGAAACGGATGTTAAATCCGTGCGCGAACAGGAGACACTTGCCCGCGCTCAGCTGCGGCGCGATGTCGACGTCGTAGGTGCGCTTCTGTTCGGTGTCGGGCACCAACACCATGATGACGTCCGCCTCGGCGCAGGCGTCGGCGATGCTCAACACGCGTAGTCCCGCGTCTTCGGCCTTGATCACGGACTTGGACTCCGCACGAAGTCCCACCCGCACGTCGTAGCCGCCGTCGTGCAGGTTGAGCGCGTGCGCGTGGCCCTGGGACCCGTAACCCAAGATCGCGATCTTCTTGGCCTTCAGTAGGTCGGGCTGGGCGTCTTTTTCGTAGTACATCTTGGTCATGTGGTCATCTTTCTAATTGTTCGACTAGGTGGCTGAAGCGATTTTTCCAAGTCTAGGGAGTGCCACACGACCGGTCCGGTGCAGTTCTAACTTCGAGTAGCTCTCGAGGGCGCGTTCGAGATCGTCACAGCCCCCGGGCGTGCCCGCCAGCATCACGGTGACCGACGTCGCGTCGACGTCAATGATCGCGGCGCCCGCGTTGGCAATGACGTCGAGCAAGGTGGTCCGATTGTCAACGTCAGTCTTGATAGTCGCGAGCAACAACTCGCGCTCGACCGCGTTCTTCGGCGCGAGATCGGTGATGGCGACCACGTTCACCAGCTTGTCCAACTGACCGACGATCTGCTCCAGCGGCGTTGACTCCGCGTCCACCACAATCGTGACCCGCGAGAATCGCGCGTCACTCTCCGCCGGGGCCACCGCTAACGAGTAGATATTGAAACCTCGACGGGCGAACAGTCCGGCCACGCGCGCCAGCACGCCCGGTTTGTTCTCGACCAGCACCGACAAGATGTGCAGGCGAATGGGCGTGTGGTCGGTAACGCCGAGATACGGCTCAGGAGGCGTCACTGCGCGTCTCTATAGGACTGGTAGGTCATGATGTCGTCGTTGCTGGCACCGGCCGCGACCATGGGAAAGACCTTCTCTGACGCGTCGGTACGGAAATCAATCACGACCGGCACGTCATTGATCTTGTTCGCTTCGTCAATGACGTCGTCCATCTCCTTGGGATTCGTTGCGCGCAGTCCCGCGCAGCCCATGGCTTCGGCCCACTTGACGTAGTCGGGCAAGTCGGCCGAAAGGTACACCTGGCTGTAGCGCTCGTCGTAGAACATCTCCTGCCACTGGCGCACCATGCCCAGGTTGGCGTTGTTCAGAATCGCGACCTTGATCGGAACGCCTTGCGAGCGGGCCGTGACCATCTCTTGAGCCGTCATCTGGAAGCAGCCATCGCCGTCGATGCACCACACGGTCTTGTCGGGCCGTCCCACCTTGGCGCCAATTGCTGCTGGCACACCAAAGCCCATCGTGCCGGCACCGCCCGAATTGATGAAGGTGCCGGGCTCTTCAAATTTCCAGTGCTGCGCCGCCCACATCTGGTGCTGACCCACACCCGCGGTCACGATGGTGCCCGGCTCAGCGCGCTTGGCAATTGACTCAATCACGTGCTGGGGACGCAGTGGACCCGTGAGTTCCGGTTCGGCGAAGGCGAGCGGATACTGCTCCTGCCATCCGTGCAGTTCCTTCCACCAGGCGTCGAGTGACTTGGGCGTCGCGCTCGACGCGTCGAGGGCTCGCAGCACGGCCGCGACATTGCTTTGGATCGCGACGTCCGCCCGGCGGACCTTGTTGAATTCGGCCGGGTCAATGTCGACATGAATGACCTTGGCGTTCGCGGCAAAGGTGCTGATCTTGCCGGTGACGCGGTCGTCAAAACGCGCGCCCAGTGAGATCAGCAGGTCGCAACGTTGAATCGCAGTGACGGCCGGGTACATGCCGTGCATGCCGGGCATGCCGAGGTGCAGGTCGTGCGAGTCGGGAAAGGCGCCGCGCGCCATCAAGGTGGTCACGACCGGCATGTTGGTGCGTTCCGCGAAGGCAAGCAGCTCGGGCGAGGCTTTTGACTTCAAGGTACCGCCGCCCACGTAGAGCACCGGTCGCTGCGACTGGCTGATGAGCTCGACGGCTCGCGCGACGGCCTCTTCGTCGAGTAACACTTCGGGGTGGTAGCCGGGAAGGTCGAACTCTTCAATCGTCGAGGGGTACCACCACTCCATCTTGGACTGGCTGACGTCCTTGGGCACGTCGATCAACACTGGTCCGGGGCGGCCCGTGGTCGCCAGGTGGAAGGCGGCCGCGACGGCGCGTGGCAACTCTTGTGCCGACTGCACCAAGAAATTGTGCTTGGTGATGCCCATCGTGATGCCGGTGATGTCGCACTCCTGAAACGCGTCAGTGCCGATGGAACCGGTCGCTACTTGACCAGTGATGACGACGATCGGCGTTGAGTCCATGTGCGCGTTGCCAATCGGCGTGACGATATTGGTTGCTCCCGGTCCACTGGTGACAATGGCAACACCGGGACGGCCAGTCGCCAATGCGTAGCCTTCGGCCATGTGGCCGGCACCCTGCTCGTGGCGTACAAGAATGTGGCGAATGCTGGAGTCCAGCAGAGGGTCATAGACGGGCAGAATCGCGCCGCCGGGCAGCCCGAATACGGTATCGACGCCCTGTTGTTCCAAACTCTTGATGAGTGCTTCGGCTCCAGTGAGTTGCACAATGTTCCTTTTTTATCCAGATAAACAAAAAGGCCTCCCTTTTTTGGGAGGCCTCCGATAACGCACTCGTGTGTCTACCGGCGGCTATTGCCTACTACTACCGGAATGGCACGAATGGACGTCACGCCCTTTATCTAAGCACACGTGAGACGTCGACACAAGCAGAACTACGCCGACGTGACCGCACCCTTCTCCGCCCCTTGCACCAAGCGCGCGAATTTTTCCAGCACACCAGTGCTGTACCGGGGAGTAAATGGCTTCACGCGCGACGTGCGCTCGGCCAATTCATCCGCACTCACGAGCAGGTCAATGCTGTTGGTCGTCACGTCGATGCGAATCTGGTCGCCGTCTTCGACGAGGGCAATGGGTCCGCCATCGAGGGCCTCGGGCGCCACGTGACCGACACAGAAGCCGTGCGTGCCCCCGCTGAAGCGGCCGTCAGTGATCAACGCGCAGTCGCTACCGCGACCGACACCCGTCATGGCGCCGGTGACCGCAAGCATCTCGCGCATGCCCGGACCTGAACGGGGGCCCTCGTAGCGAATGACGACGACGGTCGCTGGCTCGATTTCGTCGGCCATGATCGCCGTCATGGCGGCGTCTTCTCCGTCAAAGACTCGCGCGGTGCCAGTAAACGTGAAGGCGTCCAGGCCCGCCACCTTGACAACTGCCCCCTTGGGAGCAAGCGTGCCCGTCAGCACGGCAATACCGCCGCGGTCGTGAATGGGGTGTTGGAGGTCGTAGACGACTTTGCCGTCGGGCTTGGGCGCACCAAGTTCCGCGAGATTCTCGGCCATGGTCTTGCCACTCACGGTCAACACGTCACCGTGTAGCAAGCCGTTCTCTAAGAGGTGCGCCATCACCACCGGCACGCCACCGATCCGGTCGAGGTCACTCATGTGAAATTTGCCGTGAGGCTTCATGTCGGCGAGGTGGGGCACGCGCTTGGCAATCCTGTTGAAGTCGTCGAGTTCCAGCGGCACGCGCGCTTCGTGGGCAATCGCGAGCAGGTGCAGCACCGCGTTGGTTGAACCACCGAGGGCCATCACGACGGCGATGGCGTTTTCGAAGGCCGGCTTGGTCATGATCATGCGTGCCGTAATGCCCTGGTCGAGCAAGTTGAGTACTGCGATGCCCGAGTCGTACGCGAACTGGTCACGGCGTGGGTCAACGGAGGGCACCGAGGCGCTGCCCAGCGGCGACATGCCGAGCGCCTCGCCGACGCTGGCCATGGTGTTGGCCGTGAACATTCCCGCGCAACTGCCCTCGCCCGGACAGGCCGCACACTCAATCGCACGCAATCGCTCGTCACTAATCGCCCCCACGGCGTTGGCGCCCACCGCTTCGAAGACCGAGACGATGTCGAGTGCTTCGCCATCAAGTTCGCCGGGCAAGATCGTTCCACCGTAGAGGAACACGCTCGGCACGTCGAGGCGAGCGGCGGCCATCAACATCCCGGGCAGAGACTTGTCACAGCCCGCGAGTGTCACCATGGCATCAAAACATTCCGCGTGCATTACGGTTTCAACCGAATCGCAGATGATTTCGCGCGACACCAGCGACGCGCGCATCCCTTCGTGACCCATGGAGATGCCATCGGAAACCGCGATCGTGACGAATTCGAAGGGCACGCCGCCCGCATCACGCACGGCCACCTTGGCCCGCTTCGCCAAACGGTCCAAGGGCAAGTTGCAAGGTGTCACTTCGTTCCAGCTCGACGCCACGCCAATCTGGGGCTTGACCATGTCCTCGTCGTTAAGTCCCATGGCGCGCAACATCGCGCGTGCCGGCGCGCGACCCTTGCCAATAGTGACGACGTTGCTTCGAGGCGTGGGGTGAATTGTCATAGGCGAAGTCTACGAAAAAACAGGAATTGAAAATGATTCGCGGCTCTCAGGACGCACGATGAGACACTCTCGCACTGCAGCCACGCCAACACCAAGCGCCGTGAAGAGTGTCGCCGCGGGATCCGGTGACCTGTCTTCCATGAGGGTCCGCAGGAAATGGCTTCTTTCCAGGCCACAGGTACGCTGGAATAGTGCTCGAACGCTGGACTCGCGCCGTCGTGCGTTGGCGCGTCGTAGTCATCGCGTGTTGGGTCGCGATAATCCTGCTCGGTGGCCTCTCCGCCTTCAAACTGCCTGATCTGCTGACCACCTCACTTACAGTGCCGGGCACCAGTTCGGCCCAGGCCAACCGAATATTGGCCCACCACTTTGGCGAAAACATTGAGGGCAGCTTCACGGTGATTCTGCACCAGACCAAACCCAGCGCCATCGAACTCGTGAGACTCGATCGCGAGTTCGCCACCGCGGCGAAGTCAGTGCCGACGAGCCACGTGAGCAAACTCTCGCTCACCGAGGGCGTGCTGTACGGCACCGTCACGACCTCGCTCAACCTGGCGCGAGCTGCCTCATTCACTGAGCCCTTGCGCCACGCACTGACAAACGCGGGTCTTGAGGGCACTTTGGTCACCGGTGCGCCGGCCCTGCAACACGACATCACGCCCGTGCTGACGACCGACCTGCGCCACGGAGAATTGCTCGCCGTCCTGGTCGCCCTGTTGGTGCTGATTCTCGTGCTCGGGCTCTCGTGGGCGGCACTGATCCCGCTCATCGTGGCCGGTTGCACGATGGCCGGCGCCCTCGCGATCATCTATGCGCTCGCTCACCACTTCTTGATGGTCCTTTATATCCCCAATCTCGTAGAACTCATCGGACTGGGACTGGCGGTTGACTACTCGCTGCTCATTGTTCACCGCTACAAGGAGGAACTGGCCGACGAGTCGTCAGAGCCAATTGACGCGGTGGTCGCGACGATGCACTCGGCAGGACGGACCGTGCTCATTTCCGGCTTTGCCGTGACACTCGGCCTCGCCACGCTGTTTCTCATTCCGGTCCCCTTCGTGCGGTCCCTTGGTTTCGCGGGGCTGGTCGTTCCTTTGGTCTCGATGCTCAGCGCGCTTTCCCTGCAGCCAGTGCTCCTATCCCTGCTTGGCCGGCGTGGGGTCGTTGCAGTTCCCCTCCCTCTCGGCGTCGGTCGCACTACCAACCGACCCGGAGCGTGGGCCCGGCTCGCTCAACGAGTCACTCAGCGTCCCGTCACGGTTGCCTTGACGGCGACGGCGTTGTTGGTGATCGCGGCCTCGTCGATCTTCTGGTTCCAACTCACCCCGGGATCGCTCAGCGCTATTCCCCAAAACTCTCCAGCGGCGNNGGCGAAGGGCCTCGCCCTCTTGCGCACTCGGGGTGGACCAGGAGTACTGACCCCGACTCAGATCGTGATCGACGCCGGTTCTGCCGGTCGCGCAATCGATCCAGCGGTGGTGGCGGCGGCGCAGCGTCTCGCGGTCGCCCTCACGAAGGACCCGGAGGTATTCGTAGTCTCAATCGGCACGGTCGCGCCCTACGTCGACCCGTCCCAGCGCTACCGGCAGATTATCGTCATTGGCCGTCACGACTTCGGCGATGAATCTTCCCAGCAACTAATCCAGCGAATCCGCGCACACGATATCGCTAACGCTCGTTTCCCGACTGGCGTCAACGTGTCAGTCGGCGGCGCACCGGCCCAGGGCGTTGACTTTCTGCACCGGGTCTACGGCAACTTCGTGTGGATCATGCTGCTCGTCTTGCTGTTGGCCTACCTCGTCTTGTTGCGAGCTTTTCGGTCAATTCTGCTGGCCCTCATGGCGGTGTTGCTCAATTTGCTGTCAATCGCGTCGACGTACGGACTACTCGTAGTGGTGTTTCGCTTCGGCGTGGGAGCCAACACGATTGGCCTCTATAGCGTGTCCCAGATTGAAGGCTGGGTGCCGGTATTCCTCTTCGCGATGCTCTTCGGTCTCTCCATGGACTACGAGGTCTTCTTCGNNGCGCGAAGCGTGGGACCACGGCGCCGACACGAAGGACGCCATCATCGACGGGATGAATCACACGGGACGGGTGGTGAGCGCCGCCGCAGTCATCATGGTCGGCGCGCTGCTCGGACTCATTCTCGGCCGTGTTGCGGGCCTGCAGGAACTTGGAGTCGGACTGGCGCTCGGCGTGCTCGTTGACGCAACNNATCGTTCGCGGTCTCTTGATGCCGAGCCTGATGACGTTGCTCGGAACGTGGAACTGGTGGCTCCCCGAGTCGGTTGCTCGAGTACTGCGCGTAAAGGCCTCGCCCCTCGCGTTAGAGGACGAGCGAGGGACGAGGCCTTAAAGCAACTGCGTATTGGTGTTAACTACTGGGCGCGACCACCGTGATCGCAAAGCGCATGGCCGGCAACT
>PMAL01000142.1:0-13580 GCA_003152555.1 Acidimicrobiaceae bacterium
ATCGCGGATTGGACGAGCGAATCGACGTCAGTGTCTTCAGGGAGTTCGGCCACAAACACGGTGAACGAACGACTGCCGTCGATTTGGTCTGCGACGAAACTCAAACAACCCGTGGACGGCAGGTATGAGCCTGATGCCGTTAATGAGAACAGTGTCGCGGCCAACTGATCCTGCGTGATCGGATTGGTGAGCACTGTGCCCAACTTGTCGAGCGCGTCCGCAACGTTCACCGTCAACTGGGCCAGGTTGGACGACGGTTCATAGTCAATCCGGTTATCACCCAATCTTGGAGGGTTAGCACCTCTTCGATATTTGGTGTCGCGGAATACGAGAATCTCGACAAAGCCAATACCGTGTGTCGTCGACACCTCGGCCATGCGACACTGCGCGAACTCTTCGATGCGGTTCATGGCTTCGACTGCGACGTAGTAGCGATTCGCGACGTCGCCGCTCGCAATATCCTCAAATCGAGAACCAAGGGTATCGAGATTGATACCTAGTGTGCGCGCAACGAACAGCGTGGCCTTGAACCAGGAGTCCCACGGCACGTCGTCGTCTTCGGGCAAGAGTGCGAATCCATCGAGCGCGTCGTAGATCAGCCCTAGTGACGACTGGCGACGGCCTTGGAGGGTGCGGCGCATCGCGAAGAGGCGCAGGGTGTCGGACTCGCTGACGCCGAGGCCGTGGCGAAACCCGTCACAACCGTCCGAGCCTTCCGCGCTGATTGCGTGCACGATCCCCGCGACGGCTTCGTCATTATTGTCGACGTGAAAGCGGACGAATTCTCCCGCGCCGATGTCATACGGGTGGTCCGCGAGTTGATCTCGAAGCGAGGCAACGCGGTCGATCGAACTCACGATGAGCACGCGGTCAAAGGTCTCTGGTTGCCAGTGGGCGTACGCACACCAGGTACTGTACGACTTACTCGTAGACCGAATTGGAGTCTGAGGTTCGGCGTACTCGGTTGGGGTTTGCCACGTGTCGGACTGTGTGGGTGTCACGTACTTGGCTGTGACTGTTGAGCTCGGTGACGCCGACGACCTGAACGAAACACCGCATCACCCTAAAGCGCAAGCGCTGTTGTCGGTGGTGCTCGAACTCAATGACACCAATGCGTCGCGACGCGAACGGTTTCTGATTTCGGGCGACNNATAATTGGATGACCGATGGCCGGAAAGTGTGCGCCCGGGGAACCGTCAAGTGAAAGCGCCGACTCAAACTTTGGTGGACCATTATGCTTCGCGCAAGGAGGTGGTTATGGTTCACCCAGCACTCGAGCCCTTCGTTCGTGCCGCCAAGCAAAACCCTTCGCCCCACCCCTCAACGGTCAGCGTCATGGATCGCAGGTCGGCCTTTCGCGATGAGGCGCAGTCACTTCGTGGCGAGATTCAACCAGTCGCGTCGGTCATTGATGGTGAGATCTCGCTGGAAGGTCGAACCCTTGGATCTCGAATGTACGTGCCGCAGAATGACGAAGGCAAGGCACTGGTGTTGTTCTTCCACGGCGGCAGTTTCATCGTCGGGGACCTGGAGACCCACGACGCGCTCTGTCGACGGCTCTGTACCGACACCGGGATGCGGTTTCTCGCGGTCAACTATCGACTGGCGCCGGAGCACACCTTTCCTGCGAGCGTGAATGATGCGGTGGACTCGGTGCGCCAGGTTGCCGCGTCCATTTCGACGTATGCCAGTCCAGGCGCGGAGCTCATCGTGATGGGCGATTCGGCCGGTGCCGCGTTAGTAGCGGTCGCGTGCGCCCTCACTCGTTGCGAGAATCTGGCGATCGCCGCTCAGGTATTGATTTATCCAACCCTGGGCCCCGAAGTCGTGACGCAGTCGTCGCACACCTACGCCACCGGTTACCTCCTTGAGATTGATCACCTGCGCTACGACTACATGCAGTACCTCGGGGACTGGAACGACCACACGGACCCGCGCGTTACCCCTCTCATGTTTGACGATCTCACGGGTGCACCTCCGGCGATCGTGGTGGTCGCCCAGTTCGACCCGTTACGTGACGAAGGCGTCGCGTACGCCGGACTCTTGGAGCACTTCGGCGTGCGAGTGGAGTTGCTCGAGGCCGAGGACATGGTCCACGGTTTCTTGGATCTAGGCGCGCTGGTACCCGAAACACTCGAAATAGTTGACGACCTAGCGGTTCATCTCCACCGCTACGTCGAACACGCTTCGTCGTGAACGTTCTCTTTATTACGCTCGATCAGTTTCGGGGCGATTCCTACGGGGCCGCCGGACACCCGCTCGTGCGCACGCCCACCCTGGACCGGATTGCCAGTGAAGGCGTCCGGTTGGAGCGGCACTTCTCGCAGTCGGCGCCCTGCGCGCCGGGTAGAGCTGCGCTCTATACCGGCACGTATCAGATGAACAATCGTGTGGTGGCCAACGGCACGCCGTTGCCCTCGGGACTCGACAACATCGCGTTGGTAGCCCGGCGCGCTGGATTTAATCCGACGCTGTTTGGCTACACCGACCAAGGTCTTGATCCAGGTCGAGCGGAGGGTCTCGATGATCCGCGCCTAGATTACTACGACGGTATCCTGCCGGGATTCTCGGTGGGCCTTTATCTACCCGAAAGCCAGGCCGGATGGGTGCAGTACTTACGGGCCAAGGGTTACGAGGTTCAAGATGGCTGGATACCGCTGCTCATTGGTGAACCGGACCGACCGGCCGAGGACTCGCTCAGTGGCTTTCTCACGAACCGTTTTGTCGAGTGGCTCGGCGACCAAGAGAGCGGTTGGTTTGCGCACCTCAGTTACTTGCGGCCTCACCCGCCCTACACGGCAGCAGGGGAGTTCTCCACGATGTACGACCCGGCTGACGTTGAACTTCCCGTAGCACCCGTCGACAAGGAACTCCGCCATCCCATCCACGAATACTCACTGAGCATCACCTGGCGTGCCGCCCCAACTGACGTCGACAAGATGCGACACATTCGTGCGCAGTACTACGGGATGATTAGCGAGATTGACTTCCAACTCGGACGGGTCGTCGAAGCAATCGAAGCACGAGGTGAGTGGCAGGATACATTGGTCGTGATCACTTCGGACCACGGGGAGCAACTGGGTGATCACGGTCTCATTGAGAAGTTGGGTTTCTTTCCCCAGAGTTATCACGTGTTGGGTCTCTGGCGTGACCCGCGCTCCGCGTGGGCGGGTCATTGCGTTTCGGCATTCACCGAAAACGTTGATCTATTGCCCACGCTCTGTGACGCGCTGTCAGTGGGCCCATCCGCGCAAAGCGATGGGCGGTCCCTCAGTGCTCTGATGGCCGGAGAAACAGTTGAGTGGCGGACAGCGGCCCACTATGAGTGGGACTATCGAGGCGATTGGATACGACAGAGCACATCCGGCTGGTCGGCGGATCAAAGAGTCACGGGCAAAAATCTTGCAGTGTCGGTCAGCGACGACGTGAGTTACGTGCAGTTCGGTGATGGTTCATTCCGGTGCTTTGACCTTCAAGCTGATCCCACGTGGCGCACCGAATGTCGAGACAGTGATCGCGTATTGGCGGCGGCGCAAGAGCAATTGGTGTGGCGCCAGGATCATCTGCGCAACGATCTAACCGACATGCTGCTTGGGTTCCAGCGAAAAGGTCGCTGGCCAGCTCCATTCATACCGGCGTCGTCGCCGAGGGTCCCAATCCCCGCAACAGCCCCGTAATCAAACTACGGAAGGTTCCTTCAAAGTCACTCGAGAAGTTAACGGACGTGATTTCCAGTGACACGTAGCCATGGCATGCTGACCAAATCATTTGCGCGGCGTTGGTGGCGGAGTATCCCTCGAAGAGACCCACCGCTTGGCAACGCTGGATATGGCTCACCAAAACTTGAAAGGTTTGAACCGCCAGTTGGGTCGCTTCTATCGAAGGTTGAAATCCCTCGAAGTGATGCACGAACATGACGGTGTAGTGCGCCCGGTGTTCTAAGGCGAACGTTCGATAGGCGAGTGCCGATGCAAAGAGATCGTGGGCTGGTTCGCCACCATCAATACTGAGAGCCCTTTGGAGGGTTGAGAATCCTTCGGTCCAAATGATCTCCAACAGGCCGTTTTTGCCATTGAAGTGGTTATAGATGGTCATTGGCGCGACCTTTGCCCTCTTCGCGATAGCCCTAACGGTAAGCCCGTCTGGTCCTTCCTCATCAAGGATGTGAAGGGTTGCACCCAAAACTTCGGGTCCGATTTTCAGCGATGGTGTACGCAGCACTCGAGGGGCCATAGGTACTACTATAGAACATTGTTCCACATGAATGGAACAATGTTCTATAGGAGACCCGTGAAATGCTCGACGCACGATCGTCGATGGCAGATCTTGTGCGTTCTCTGTCTTGCGGCGTTTCTCGTGACTATTGACAACACAATTGTCAACGTTGCCCTTCCCACCCTGGCGCGCCAGTTGCACGCGTCTAACTCCTCACTTCAATGGATCGTTGACGGCTACTCGTTGCCCTTTGCGGGACTACTGCTTGCGGGGGCCGGCGTGTCTGATTTATGGGGACGTAAACGGGTGATGCAAACTGCGATTGTCGCATTTGGCATCTTCTCGTTTCTTGCGGCGCGATCCAGCAGCGTGCCAGAATTGCTTACAGCGAGAGCGTTGATGGGCCGTTGGCGGCGTTCATTTTTCCCGCCACGTTGTCGATCCTGACGACGTCCTTTTCGAACAATTCCGAACGGGCTAAGGCCTTTGGAATTTGGGGCGCCGCCACCGGCGTCGCGGTCGCGGTGGGACCGGTTGTGGGCGGATCGTTACTGGTTCATTTCTGGTTCGGTTCGATTTTCCTCGTGAATATTCCCGTGGTGATCATCGCGTTGGTAGCGTCGGAAATCGTCGTTCCTGAGTCCAAGCGACCGGGAGCTCAAGCGTTGGACCTGGGGGGCCTCGCCCTGGGCACCTGCGGCGTTTCAGCACTCGTGCTCGCCATCATTCAAGGACCGTCGTGGGGATGGATTTCCATGTTGACGCTGTCACTCTTTGCGCTGGCCGCGGTGCTCGCTGTGGTATTCACCGGTTACGAACTCAATCGTCTGGCCCCGTTGCTGGACGTCCGAGTGTTCAAGAATGGAGTATTTTCGGCGGGTGCCGGAACCATCGCCGCCAGTTATTTCTGTCTCTTTGGATTCATATTTCTCGTCACCCAGTATTTCCAATTGATCCGCGGTTACAGCGCGTTGTCGGCTGGCGTGCACACGCTTCCATTCGCAATTGTCACCATGTTCGTGACACCGCTCGGTGCGACGTTGGCGCTGCGAATCGGTACCCGGTACGTGGTCACTGCGGGACTGCTGCTGATGGCTGCGGCCATGGCCTGGGTGACCATGATCGGCGCGTTCGCGGCGTACTTCGGTCCCGTTATTGGCGCCATGACGCTCATGGCCGTTGGATTCTCTCTCATTACGGCCCCATCAACAGCGGCACTAATGGAAACCCTCTCACCAGAACAGATTGGCGCTGGCGCGGCCGTGAACGAGACCACTCGGGAGCTCGGAGGAACGTTAGGCGTGGCCTTGGTTGGTTCGGTCTTTTCCTCGCTCTTTGGTCCCCAGGTACTGAGCACTTTGTCAAAATTGGGGCTGTCGTCTCACCAGTTGATCGTGGCGCGAAGTTCATTGGCCGCCGCTCAAGCGACCGTCGCTCACCTTCCTTCAACTATTCGCGCACTCTCGGACAAGGGTCTCATCAATGCCTTCATTGAAGGATTTCACCGGGGCTGTTTAGTCGCGGCCGTCGTGACCGCGGTCGTCGCGTTGACGGTGTTCCGGTACCTGCCCAACGGTGGTTCCCGCAAGACGCAACCTCGTGAGCTCAGTGCAGTGAATAACTCGCCGGATGTTTAGATCGTCGATGTCCCGACGATTCGCCAATCTCTGTACATGGTTACTTGGGGTTCTTGTAGTAAACAGACTCACGTGAATGCGAACCACGTTGCCCCGTCGAGCATCGCGTTGGGTGCCAATCCATGACCTGGCACATAGATCCAAAAAACATCGACACCGGTCTGCCCCTAGAGGGAGTGCGAATTCTTGATTTCTCGCGCGTGCTGGCGGGACCACTTTGCGCCATGATTGCCGGCGACCTGGGAGCTGACGTGATCAAGGTGGAAAGTCCCGATGGCGACCCCGTGCGCGCCTTGGCGCCCCCGCTCTTGGGTGACGACGCCACGTACTATTTGGCGGTTAATCGACATCGCCGTAATGTTGTCGCTGACCTGCGTGACCCCGATGATTACGCGCGTGTCCTTGAACTCGTTGGTCAGGCCGACGCGGTGGTCGAGAATTTTCTTCCGAGCCAGGTCCAACGTTTGGGCATCGACCGCTTGCGCGCGGCCAATCCCAACTGCGTATGGGTCAGCATCACGCCGGCGACGACCGGTGGGCCAATCGCCGATTTGCCGGCCTTTGATTTGTTAGCGCAGGCCCGCTCGGGGCTCATGGGGATTACCGGCGAAACCAACGGTCAACCCACCAAGGTGGGGGCTCCCGTGGCCGACGTGGTGACCGGTCTCTACGGTGCCATTGGGCTACTCGCCGGCCTCTTCGCCAAGATACGGGGCCGCGCTGGCCGACATTTTGAGGCGCCGTTACTCGAATCAACCATGAGTGCCCTCATCAACCAAGCCCAGGGATATCTGTCCACTGGCGTGAATCCCCAGCGCCTAGGCAATGATCATCCGAGCATTGCGCCGTATGGTCCGGTCACGACGTCCGACGGCTTCTTGCTGCTGGCAGTGGGGACTGACGCCCAGTTCGCCAAACTGGTCCACGTACTTGACGATCCTGATTTGACGAGCCACTCCGAGTGGTTGACCAACGAGGAACGGGTTGCGTCGCTCAGTACGTTGCGTCAGGTTCTTGATCGAATTTTTGCGCTACATCCAACGTCGTACTGGTTGGAGCGACTGGACCAGTCGGGAGTTCCGTACGCGCCGATTCTTGACGTGGAGGGAGCCTTCGCCCAGGACCAGATCCGCGGCGGCGATTTCCTCGGCGTGATGGGCACGCCCCACGGCGAGACTTCCGCCATGCGTACGCCGCTGCTCATAGACGGTGTGCGACCCGCGATTCGAAGTGGTCCCCGCAAATTGGGTGAGGACACGCGTGAAATATTTGATATCCCACGGGCGGACTAGGAGGGGTTGAACGCCTCGCCGCCGAAGTGATCGACTGAAGTGAACTCTTCGACTGACCGACGCGAGAGCGTGGTGGGTGGTTTCGTCGGATAACCCAGCGCCACGATGGAGGCCACCGCGTAGCTCGAGGGTATGGCGAGGACTTGGCGAACCGCTTGTTCATTGCGCGTGGCGATGGTGGTGAGCACGCCCGCGAGCCCGCGCCCTCGAGCCGCCAGGAGGACACTCCAGACGAAGGGATAGATGGAAGCGCCGCCGACTATTGAATAACGATCGAGGTCTCTATCGGTAGCGGCGAGCACGTTGAGGTCGGCGCAGACCACCAGCATGGCCGGCACCTCGTTTAGGGTCTCGGCGAATCCGTCCGGTCGCGAGACGGCTTCGGCGGCGCCGCGCTGAGCGAGCGCCGCCGCACGATCTTCTTCGCTCGCGAGCGGTGAAAAGGGAATCAGGCCCGCGAGAAGATGGCCCACGTAGTCGTGCCACGCGTCGAGGTAGAGATCGCGAATCGCCGTCCGTTTTGTTTCGTCGTGCACCACGATGACGTGCCAGGCCTGACGATTTCCACCCGAGGGCGCGAATCGTGCGTCGTCGAGGATGGACCAGACAAGTTCATCACTGACGGGTTGGCCCGTGAACGCTCTGACGGCACCAGTCGTGCGCAGCGCTTCGGTCAAGTCCATGGCGACACCCTATGGCGAAGCAAATGCGGGCGCTTACGCGTCGCGGCGCGAGAACATGGTCATACCCAGCACGAGCAAGAAAGCGACGTAGATCACCAGCACGGCGAACGCGCTCCAGGGTGCGAAGTTGAGCGGTTTCGTCGTGACCGACATCATCGAGCCGCCCAAATTGATGGGCTCAAACTTCTGAAAGTGGTTCTGCCAACTCTGCGGAAAGAAAAATCCCAGCAGGGGAACGATGAGCAACAATGACACGAAGACGCTGATGCTGGCAATGCTCTGTCGCAGGATGATTCCCAGGGCGAAACTGAACAGGGCCAGGAGCGTGAGGTAGACACCCGATAAGAGCACCGCACGCAGTACCGCGCCATTGCCGAGTGAGTCAGTGGGCACCACTCCCGAAAAGATCCTCATGCCAATGAGGAAGGTGGAGACAACCACGATCTCGCTGATGATGATCATCGAAACCACGAGTACGAACAGTTTGGCCAGGATCAGACGGACCCGGTTGGGTACGGCCGCGAGAGTAGTGCGGATTGCGCCGGACGTGTACTCGCTCGAAATGAAGAGTGCACCGATCACCCCCACCGCGAACTCCGCGAACACGGTCCCGCCGAGGCTCGACGAAACGGGATCGAAGGTCAATTGCTGGCCAATGGGCATGGTGGCCCAGTGGCTGCGGATCAACCAGGTAATCAGCACGCCCAAGCCAAGAGTGAGGAAGACAAAGATGAACACGCCGACGATGGTTGATCGCACGGTGCGGAACTTGATCCATTCCGATTTGGCCACCGACATCAACGTCACCTCGTTACTCATGGCGCATTGCTTCGATCTGTCCGCCGCCGAACTCAACTGCGCCCGCGGTCAGTTCCATGAAGACGTCCTCGAGTGACGCTCGCTGGGGCGTGAGTTCAAGCACGGTGATTCCCGCACCGAACGCCGCCTGGCCAATCTCATCGCTCGTGAGCAGGCCCACGGTGAGTTCGTCATCGTGCTCTTGGCGCACGGTGCCGTTGAGGCTCTTGATGATGGAGGTCAATTTCGCGTTGTCTGACGTGCGCACGAGGACCGTACCGTTGGCGTTCGCCGTGAGGTCGTCCACGGATCCCTGCGTGATGAACTTGCCGCGACCAATGACGATGATCTGATCGGCGGTCACGGCCATTTCGCTCATGAGGTGCGAGCTGACAAAAACCGTACGGCCCTCATTGGCGAGGGAGCGAAAGAAATCACGAATCCAACGAATTCCCTCCGGGTCGAGCCCGTTGACGGGCTCGTCGAATAACAACACGCCGGGATCGCCGAGCAACGCGCCGGCGATGCCCAGGCGCTGGCTCATACCGAGGGAAAAGCCACCAACCTTCTTGTTCGCCACCGACGAGATGCCGACGAACTCGAGCACGTCGTCCACACGTGAACGCTTGATCTTGTTTGACGCCGCCAAGGCGCGCAGATGATTGCGAGCGGTGCGTCCGGGGTGCACGGCTTTGGCGTCGAGCAACGCGCCCACTTCACGCAGGGGTTCCTTCAAGTCGTGATACGCAACGCCATTGATGGTGGCGCGACCCTTGGTCGGATGGTCCAAGCCCAAGATCACGCGCATTGTCGTGGACTTGCCCGATCCGTTGGGGCCGAGGAACCCGGTGACGACCCCCGGATTCACGTCGAAATGAAGATCATCGACCGCGAGCGTGTCACCGTATCGTTTGGTTAAGTGGTCGACTTTTAGCATGAGTTCTTTGCATGATGCTACTGAACTTTGAATTTGCCCCGATGCTGAACATTGGCCAACCCTTAAGGGTTTCCCAGGGTTACGGGTTCGCTATGTGTTGTGTCGGCGAACTGATTGACAGTGCGCGCACGTGCCCGAGATGGCCACGTGATGACGGTCCAACAAGAATCCGTAGGTCTTTTGCAGGTCCTTACCCAAAACATCAAAGTGAGCCGCGGGAATCTGCATCGTGTAGTTGCACACCTCGCACGTCAGGTGACCGTGCACCGCGCCGCTCAAGTGGTAGACGGCGGCCGACTGACCAAGGTGGGTGTGCACCACAATTTTTAACTCCTCGAACTCTTCGAGAATGCGGTACACCGTTGAAGGGCTCACGTCCGGTCGCCGGTCTTGAACGGCGAGCGTGACTTCGTCGACGGTGAGGTGACCACTCGCCTCGACCAGGACTTCGGCCACAGTGCGCTTGGCGACGGTGACTCGCCTGGCGCCGCCGCGCACGGTTGAGAGAATCTCGTCGACGCTGTTTTGCGGATCCGCCATGCCTTCAGAATAGGTCCGCCATTGAAATGCGAGCGTGTGCACTCACCTCACGAGTCTTGTCGAACGTCCTTACGACGCCAGGTTGGCGATAATTTGTTCGGCCTGGGCGACCATGGCGCGCACGATGTCGCCGGCCGGTTCGAGCGAATTGATGGCGCCCACGACTTGTCCAGCGGGGTAACCCTCGCGCCGCGGGTCGACGCCTGTTGTGTTCTCGTCACCGCCTAGATGAAACGTCCCTTCGCTCAGTGAGACCTTCAGTTGTTCGGGGAACTTCTTGAGCAGTGACGGGTCCGCCTCGTAGCGGTCGGTGGTGTCGTTGCGAAGTACACGCATGGTTTTTCCACTGAACGCTCGTGAGACAACGGTGCCATCTTCGCGTGACGACAAAATGCCCTCCTTAAAGCCGGGCAGCGCGCGTGCCTCGGGCGTCGCAATGAAGCGTGTTCCGATCCAGACTCCGTCAGCGCCAAGAGCGAGCGCGGCGGCGAGACCGCGTCCGTCAAAGATGCCGCCGGCGGCGACGACGGGAATCGCGCCATTCACGGCGTCGACGATGAGCGGCACTAGTGGCAACGTGGCGACAGTCCCGGTGTGACCTCCCGCCTCCGTGCCTTGGGCCACCACGACATCACAACCCGCATCCAACGCGCGTTTGGCGTGTTCAACTTTTCCGCACATGGAAATGACCAGCACCTGGTGTTTGTGGCATAAATCAACAACATGGTTGGGTACTCCCAGTCCCGCGACGAAGGACGTGGCGCCGCCCTCGATGAGCAACTCGACGTTCGACACGAGAGTGTCGGGAAAGGCGGTCAGCAGGTCAACGCCAAAGGGAAAGTCAGTCAGCGACTTCGTGGCCGCGATTTCGCTCGCCAACTGTTCGCGGGACATCGTGGAAGCTCCGAGGCACCCGTACCCCCCGGCGTTGGACACCGCAGCCGTGAGCTGGCTATACGAGACGCCGCCCATGCCGGCGAGCATGATGGGATGTTCGATTCTAAGAATTTCGGTGAGCTTGGTTTTCACAGTTTCTCCGCTGCCCAACATAGCGACCGCGGATGAGCGACTTGTCCCGGCATACACCGAGTCCAGAAGGCCCCTTAGAGGTGCGACGAGATTTCTCACCGCCGTTTCGAACAGGTGCCGCAACGAACGATTTGGAGCGCGGCCAGCCCGTCCGCGCCGATTCGTCGGGGTTGTCACCACGCCGCCAAACACCTCTATGAGGGCACCTCAGATTGTGATATGGAGCACAAGGAAGTCCAGAAAATTACTGCGTTCTGGTCTGACGGCGTATAAGTTTGACGTACAGTTCAATTCAGTGAGACGGTACAATAAGTCGAAGTAGCCCGGGAAGGAGACGCGATGCCACTATCAGAGCACGAACAGCGAATTCTTGCCGAGTTGGAAGAGTCGCTCTCGAAGCAAGATCCCAGGTTCGCCAAGAATGTCAGGGAAACCAATGTGTACTCCCACGCCGGTCGACGGGTGCGTTGGGGAATCCTCGGATTTGTTGTCGGCCTGCTGATCCTCGTTTTCTTTTTCTCCGAATCGATCCTTCTCGGACTCGTCGGCATCGCGCTGATGTTTGTCGCCGCCGTCGTGATTGAACGGAATGCTCGACTCCTGGGCCGCGCCTCCTGGCAGGACATCACCCGTCCTGGACATGGAGACGACGCCCACGCGAACTCTGGTCCCCGCACCAGTTCGCTTCGCGACTGGTTGTCGCGTCAACGCCGCAAAAGCGAATGACCCGCGCCGGAGTGGCGCTGCTCGCCGCTCCGTGTCTGGCCCTGGATATTGGTGCAACCAAGATTGAGGGAGCGCTGGTACAGACCGACGGCACCGTGCTGAGCCGCGAACGGTTGCTGGTCCACGAACTTGGTGTTGATCTCATAGGCCCAACCGCCGACATGCTCAAGCGTGTTGCTGGCGACGAGGTCACTACCGTGCTCGGCGTCGGCTGCGCCGGCCCGATGACGCGCGGGGGCGAACTGGTCTCGCCGCTCAACATTGTCTCGTGGCGGAATTTTCCGTTGCGAGCGCAACTTCGTGAGCGGCTCAACATCGACGTATATATCGACGGCGACGCGCGCGCGTTAGCGCTCGCCGAAGGGACCTACGGCGCCGCGCGTGATGACGACTCGTACCTCTCGATGGTTGTCTCGACCGGCATCGGGGGAGGACTCGTCATGGACGGTCGCCTCGTTGACGGTGCGACCGGCAACTCGGGGCATGTCGGACACGTCAATGTTGTTCCCAACGGTCGAAAGTGTGGCTGCGGAAGTTACGGCTGTCTNNAGTGAGGCCGACGACGCCACACGCAGGCGCACCAGCGAATTGGTCGGCCGCGCCGTGGGCATGCTCGCGTCGGTGCTCGACTTCGACCGCTGCTACATCGCTGGATCGGTGGCGCTCGGATTCGGTGACGAGTTCTTTTCGATCGCCAACGACGTCGCGCGCACGATGGCGCCCATGGACTATTCAGCCGACCTGCAACTGCGTCGGTCGGGCCTGGGCAGCGACGGGTCGATTCTCGGTGCGGCGCTCGTGGGCTGGCGCGGAGCATCGACGTGAAGAAGTACTGGTCGCCCGGTCTTGGCGCTTATCTCGCGCGCCACCCGTTCGCCGGATGGACGTTGGCGAGAGCGGGCTGGCGGCTCCGGGCCAATGGGTGGTGGCGTCGCGCGCCGCATTTACCGTTGCCCGACGACGCCTATTGGCACTTTCGCATGACCACCTACGCCGGCGACAGCCAGAGTTCACTTTCGCCCGAAACAATGTTCGACGCGGCCGTCTGGGCGCTGTCCCAACCGGCGGGGCGCTAGGAGTCGCCGTGGGACGGGTACTACTGCTCAACGCCACCTTCGAGCCGCTGCAATTGGTGAGCGAGCGTCGCGCGGTGGTGTTGATGCTCGCGGGGCGAGCCGAGCCCATTGTGACTCCGGACGAACCAATGGTCTGTCGTTCGGCGATGTTGATTGTCGAAATTCCAGCGATCGTTCGCTTGCACGAAATGGTGAAAATACCCACCAAGGTCCGAACGCCGCCGCTCACGCGACGCTCGTTGTTACTTAGAGACAGCTATCGGTGTGCGTACTGTTTGGAGCACGCGGACACAATTGACCACGTGGTGCCGAGGAGTCGCGGGGGCCGTCACGAGTGGACCAACGTGGTGGCGGCCTNNGTCACAACATGCAAAAGGGCGATCGACTTCTCGAGGAGCTGGGATGGCGGCTGCATTTTGAGCCCCGCGCTCCCGATGGGCCCTGGTGGCGATGGCGCCACGTGCCCGACCCGGACCCCTTGTGGGCGCCGTTCTTGCCTCGCGCCTCGTGAGCCCAGAGGTTGAAGAACTGTATGACTACGACGTGGTGCGTTCGCTCAGCGAGCCCACCATGTTTGTTGTGCGACTCGGCGAACCGACGCTGGTGCTCGGTGCCAGCCAGTCAGTAAAGATCCTTGACCGAAACAA
>PMAL01000142.1:13670-24916 GCA_003152555.1 Acidimicrobiaceae bacterium
TCACCGTGTCGTGTGTTTCGCCGGACGCGGACCGGGCGAGGTGTTCGTGGACGGCAGAAAGGCCGTGGGTCTCGCCCAGTGGCGGGTGCACGAAGGGAGCTTTCTCACGTCGGTGTTGCACGCGAGTCCTTCGAGTTCCGTCGTAGNNAGCGGCACTGGACCACCACGTCACGGCCTCGCTCGCCATCGACAATCCCGAAGGGTTACTGGTAGACCTGCGCCACGCGGGCGGCCCCTGGCTCGAACGCCAACTCTTTCTCACAACGTAAGACCAATTTTTTCTCATTCTTTCATCGGGAAGCGTCACCCTCGCGTCCCGCTGAACCCGCTACCCCTGATTTAGATCAAGAGGTGGGTCAAATTGGCGACAGGTGGTGCAAAGTGGTGTAAAGTGGCGCGGGGTGGTGAATTGTGGTGCACCCGCGGGAGGGNNCAGCACTCGCTGGACGCAAAGGGTCGACTCATCCTCCCCGCAAAGTTTCGCAGCGAATACGAGCGCGGCGGTCACTTAAGCCCTAATAGCGACGGTTGTGTGGCGCTCTGGACTCCGGGCGAATTTGCCCGTCAAGCTGATGAGCGTCTGCAACAGGCGCGCAGCGGTGGCGCTGACGAAGTTCGTATGGCCCGCTACTGGGCGGCCAACTCCTTCGAAGCGGAGTTCGACAAGCAGGGCCGCTTCGCATTGCCCGCATCAATTCGCAACTACGGGCAACTCGACGGTGATGTCTTGATTGTCGGATCGCTCGACCACATTGAGCTGTGGGACCCAACCATCTACGACGAGAAAGTGAACCCGGCAGAAGCGATTTTCAAACAGGGCAGTAATTAGTGATGGGAGTGCAACAGAAGTGTCGGCCGCGGACCATGCGCAGCCTGGCAATCGTCAAGACGCGAGAGGACCCCTCCTCCGCCCACTCTTGCGTCTTGACGATTGAAAGGCTGCAGATGGCCCAGGACAACTACCACGTACCAGTGCTCGAAGATGAAATTGTCGAGCTGTTCGCCGGACAGAGCACCGGCGTACTTGTTGACGCCACGTTGGGCGGCGGCGGTCACGCCGCCGCCATACTGCGGGTCGCTCCCCAACTGCGTTTGTTGGGCATCGACCGCGATCCCGACGCTCGAGTTGCAGCCAGCGAGCAACTCGTCAACTTTGCCAGTCGAGTGCTCATCGTCGACGCGACGTTCGCTGACCTGGTCGCGGTGCTCGCGCGTCATGACGCGTTTGTCGCCGGTGAGCCCGTGGTGGGTGTGCTCATGGACCTTGGCGTCTCATCGCACCAGCTCGACGAGTCCAGCCGGGGATTTTCCTTTCGAGTTGACGCTCCGCTTGATATGCGCATGGATCCCACCAAGGGTGAAACGGCGGCCCAACTGCTTTCGCGCATTGACCAGCATGAGTTCGTCCGACTCCTAAAGGCAAATGGTGAGAATCGATTTGCCGGTTCCATCGCCAAATCGGTGTTGACCCGTCAGCCCCAAACGACCAGCGAGCTCACTGAAGCCGTCGAACGGGCCGTGCCCATGGCCGCTCGTCGTCGCGGACACGTGGCGACCCGTGTCTTCCAGGCACTGCGCATCGCGGTTAACGACGAAGAACAGCAATTGGTTAACGGACTAGAGGCCGCGATCGACACCCTCGCCGTTGGCGGCGTGCTCGCCGTCATTTCGTACCACTCGGGTGAAGACCGTGTCGTGAAGTCGGTACTGCACGAAGCGGCGACCGGCGGCTGTCACTGCCCGGTGGAGTTGGGCTGCGTCTGCGGCGCGATAAAGCGCGTGCAGGTCGTGAAGCAAAGCGCGCGATTGGCCAGCGTGACCGAGATCGAGCGCAATCCTCGCTCCCGTTCCGCGCGGTTGCGAGTCGCTCGAAAGCTGGCGTCGTGAGCGTCATAACATTTCCACGCCGGGTTGACGTTAAGCCCGCGCGCCGTGCGCCACGCCCCCCAGCCCAGCGCACGACCCGACCAGAGCGTGCGGCACATCGCCGTACGCGCGGTTCATTGTGGTTGGCGTCGCGCGCGGTTCGTCGTTCGTCGATCGTCGTCGTGGTCGCGCTCACCCTCACCATCGTTGGCAGCATGTACGACGCCAGTCGTCAGATCGAGATACATCAACTCCAGAGTCAGCTGCTCCAGGACCAGTCGAACTACGCCGAGCAAGTGGGCACATTGACCGTCATGTCCGCGCCGAGTCAGATCGCGACGAAGGCAGGCGCGCTGCATTTGGTTGACCCGGTCTCAGTGACGCAAGTACCGTCCACGTCGCTTGATGTGCCCTTGCCACTACCGAAATTTTCTGGTTACGCACCGGCTACGTCAAGGACGATTCGGTGACGTCGCTACACACCACGATTCAACCCCACGTCCGTCCCCGAGCAAGCGCATCGCAGCGGTCGATCTCTTCCATGTCGCGCAGGATGAAGCTATTTCGTGCGGTATTCATCCTGGTTTTCCTCGCGCTGGGCACGCGGCTTTTTACATTGCAGATTAAGGACCACTCCGTCTACGCAAAAATGTCGGTGAATCAGGTTCGTGAACCTATGACAACGAGCGCACTGCGCGCCGGCATTTATGACCGCAACGGTGAAATTCTCGCCGTCTCGCGTCCGACGTCATTGGTGGTCGCTGATGACTTCCAGATCACTAATCCGACAAAAGAGGCTGCCGCGATGAGTCCCATCGTCGGCGTGCCAGTTGGTCAGTTGACGGCCCTGCTGTCTGAGAAAAACGGCCACGTCATCATCAACAGCGCGCTCGATCTCTCCGACGGTCACAAGCTCTCCGTACTCGGTTTTCCCGGCGTTGTGGTCCAGAACTCTTCGGTGCGCAGTTATCCCAACGGTTCCCTGGCAACCTCGGTGCTCGGTGGCACCAATGCGGCCGGCGCGGGCTCAGCCGGGTTGGAGTACGAGTACCAAAAGCTCTTGGCCGGCCAAAAGGGCATTACCCGTGAATTCGTCTCCTCGGGCGGCGTCAATCTGCCGAGCTCGCACAGCACCGTCATCCGCAAGGCCAAGCCCGGCGTGGGTCTCGAACTGACCCTTGACACATCGCTGCAGTTTGTCACCGAGCGCGACCTGGCTCGCCAGTTGGCGGCCACGGGCGGACTCACCGGCGTGGCGGTCGTGATGGACGTGAAGACCGGAGAAATCTTGGCGGACGCGTCGCTGGTTAACACCAAGACGAGCGCCGGTGTGCTGGGACCAATTTCCGCGTGGGGAAAATCAGTGGGCGAGCCGGGCATCGAGCAGAGCGTCAACAACCTGGCATTCACGCAGAATTACGAGCCCGGTTCCGTGTTCAAGGTCGTCACGTTTTCGGCGGCCCTACAGGCCGGACTGATCACGCCAACGACCGAAGTCACGGTGCCAAACTCCGTGGTCGTGGGTGGGCGTTACTTCCACGATGCGGAGAATCACGGCCTCGAACACCTAAGCGCCACACAGGTTTTGGCCGAGTCGTCCAATATTGGCACCTACGAAATTGGCTTGCGGGTGGGGGAGCACGGACTCCTGTCCCAGGTTCAGCGACTAGGTTTCGGTCAGATGACCGCGGTCAATTTTCCCGGTGAGTCGCAGGGCCTCCTAGTTGATACTTCAAACTGGTACACCAGCGACGAGGTAGCCCTGCCTATCGGACAGGTCGACGCCATCCCACCAATCGAGGTTCTTGACGCCTACAACTCAATCGCCAATGACGGCGTCTTCGTTGAGCCCAAGCTGGTGCGCGGTTACGTCTACGCCAACGGCACCGTCAAGGCCACGCCCAAGAGCGCCACGCACGAAGTCATTTCACCGTCCGTCGACCAGACCATGAACAACATGCTCCAGCAGGTGGTGCTCGACGGTACCGGCACCAACGCCATAATTCCCGGCTACAGCGTTGCGGGAAAGACCGGCACGGCGTCTATGCCCTATCCCGGGCGCGACGAACTCTTGACTGGCGACTACAACGCCAGCTTCGTTGGTTTCGCGCCCGCGAATGCGCCGGTGCTGTCGATGATTGTGGTCATTGAACGGCCCCAGACCACCATCTACGGCGGATCGGCGGCCGCGCCCGTCTTCCAAGAAGTGATGTCCTACGCGTTGCACCACTACAACATTCCCTCGAACGGCACGATGCAGAAGCCTCTCAAGGGCGCGGGGGCCAACATCGCATCGGACGTGACGTGATGCAGCTGGGCGACGTGCTCGACGATTGCAGTCTGGACGTGCAGACGAGCAGCATTGAAATTGAGCACGTCGAGATCGATTCACGTCGATGCGTGCCCGGCACGCTCTTCTTCGCTCTGGACGGCGAAGCGACCAACGGTACGAAGTTTGGGGCCGACGCAGTCGCGAGGGGAGCGGTCGCGGTCGTGGCGAGTGAAGAGTTGCGTTTGTCAGTGCCGGTCGTGGTGGTGCCGAAATCGCAGTTGCTTGCCCTCGTGGCCCACGCGGCCGCGAGCGTCATGGGACATCCCGAAGCACAAGTCGAGATGGTGGGGGTCACGGGCACCAACGGCAAGACCACGGTGACGGCGCTCGTGAGTGCGCTCGCGGCGGCGCTGGGATGGAACGGCGCCAACATTGGGACCCTGACCAACGAACGGACTACACCGCCGGCGCCGGAGCTATTTCGAACCCTGCGTCAACTGGTCGACCGATTTGACGCGTCGAAGGAACGCTCGGTCGTCGCCTTGGAAGTGTCCAGTCACGCGCTCGTCCAGCAGCGCGTTGAAGGACTGCGCTTCAGTGTGGTTGCCTTTACCAATCTCAGCCACGACCACCTCGACTACCACGGTTCGATGGACGAATACTTCGCCGCGAAGGCGCAATTGTTCACTCCCGAACACGCGCAGTGCGCGGTCATCTGGTGTGACGACGTCTACGGTGAAAAGTTGGCCTCGTCGATCACACTGGGTGTGCGCGAGGTTCGACGCGCCGACGCCACCGATGTGATGAGAACCCTGCACGGCACGACGTTCTTTTGGCGCCGTCACGTCATCAACACCCCATTGGTGGGCGACTTCAATGTCGATAACGCGCTGATGGCCATGACAATTCTGAGTGCGCTGGGTGCCAATGACGCGGCAATCGCCAGGGCGATGTCGGACGTGCACAACGTACGCGGACGATTCGAGGTCGTGAGCCGCGATGACGTGACTGTCATCGTGGACTACGCCCATACGCCTGACGGACTGCAAAGGGTGTTGGCTGACGTACGCGCCTTGGCGCCCGACGCGCGGATCGTGACGGTCTTTGGCTGCGGTGGGGACCGAGACCGAACGAAGCGTCCCGAGATGGGGTTGGTCGCCTCAACATGGTCCGACTTCACCATCGTGACGTCGGATAATCCGCGGTCCGAGGCGCCCGAGGACATTATCGACGCCGTCATGTCAGGAGTCGTGCCCGGCGCCACGGTCGCTCGAATTGTGGACCGACGCGAAGCTATTGCCCGGGCGTTTCAGTACGCCCAACGCGGCGACGTCATCGTGCTCGCAGGCAAGGGCCACGAAACGACCCAGACGATCGGTGATGAAACCATCTCCTTCGACGATCGTGAGGTTGCGATGGAGATGTTGCGGAGAGCCTCGTGTTGAGTCTGATGGAATCGGGCGGGGTGGGCTTTCTCTTCGCGCTCTTTGTCACGCCCATCTGGATCCGCTTTTTACGGGCGCGCTCCCTGGGCCAACTGATTCATGAGGACGTTCCGTCCTCTCACCTCGCCAAGGCGGGTACGCCCACGATGGGCGGCGTCATTATTGTTTGCTCGGCGGTGCTCGGCTACCTGATGGGCCACGTTGGTACGTCGATTGTCTTCACTCGCGCTGGCGTGCTCGCCCTGTGCGTGACGGTCGCGTCCGGACTGCTCGGTTTCTGCGACGACTATGTCGCGATTAGAAACGCCCGCAACCTCGGTCTCAACAAGGCGGCGAAGTTCATCGGGCTGCTCGCGATTGCGGCGATCTTCGCCATGCTCGCCGTCTACTGGGTACGCACGTCGACGAACCTCTCCTTCACCCGTCTCTCACTTCCCGGATGGAACTTGACCGGCGTGGGTTGGATCCTGCTCGCTGTCCTGGTCATTGTGGCGTCGTCTAACGCCGTCAACTTGACCGACGGCCTCGACGGCCTNNTCCTCTGGTGGAACGCGGCGCCGGCCAAGATCATCATGGGCGACACCGGCTCGCTCGCCATCGGCACGGGACTGGGCGCGTTGTGTCTCTTGATGAATCTTGACCTGCTGCTGATCGTGATTGGTGGTCTCTTCGTGGCCGAGACGGCGTCAGTGATCTTGCAAGTCGTGAGCTTTCGGGTCTTCGGTCGCCGGGTTTTTCTAATAGCGCCGTTCCACCACCACTTTGAAATGCGGGACTGGCCCGAGACCACGGTGCTCATTCGCTTCTGGATCGTCGCCGGGCTCTGCGCCATGCTCGGGCTGGGCATCTTCTACGGAGACTTCCTCAAGATTGCGAAGGTCGTGTAATGACACTCACCCACACCCCCCGGGCCGCGCTGCGACGACTGGAACGAGAGCACGTCAGCGAGCCACCAGTAGCGCCGCCGGTCAAACGGCCTCGTGGCTACCTGCAAGCGTTTCCGCGCGGCAACTTCAATGGCCGCGCGCTCTTGATCGTGACGGGCCTGCTCGTGACCTTCGGCACGATCGCGGTCGCCTCGGCCAGTGAGGGACAGTCCGCGGCGAGCGGTGGTTCACAGTGGACGATCATGATCCACGACGTCATCTATCTGGGCTTCGGGATCTTTGCCCTGTACGTGATGAGCCGCATCCGCATCGATCAGTTGGTGCGCAAGGCGCCGCTGCTGATGGTGGGCGGACTCGGACTGCTCGTCGCGGTCAAGGCCGTGGGTCTGACCGCGAACGGTGGCAAGCGGTGGCTCAACCTGCGCGTGATCGATCTGCAGCCCTCGGAGATGTTCAAGCTCTTCACGGTTCTCTTCGTGGCGTGGCTGGTCGAACAACACCACGACGAACTGAACAACTGGATGCAACTGGCGATGTGGACGTTGCCGGTGGCGGTGGGCTGCGGCTTAATTCTCGTCGAGCCGGACATCGGCACCATGTCGGTCGTGGCCATCATTGCCTTCGTGATGCTGGGTGTCGCGGGGCTGTCGGGGCGGCTCATGGCGATGATCGTGTCGCTGGGTGTGGTGGGCTTCTACGGCTACATGAAGTTCAATCCCTACTCGTACGCCCGGTTCTTTTCCTTCCTTCACCCCAACAGTGATCTGCAGGGCACCGGCTATCAGCTGTTGCAGTCCAAGATCGGCCTCGGTGCGGGCGGGCTCAGCGGTTTGGGACTCGGACACAGCCGAGAAAAATGGGGCCTGTTGCCCAATCCCCATACCGACTTCATCTTTACGATCATCGGCGAAGAGCTCGGTATCATCGGCACGCTTTTCGTCATCGCACTGTTTGTTGCCTTTCTCTTCGCCGCCGTTCGCATTGCCCAAAAGTGCACCAACGACGTGTACCGACTCGTTGCCATGGGCATCGCGGCGTGGATCACACTCGAGGCCATCATCAACATCGCGTCGGTGGTGGGATGGTGGGCGGTGACGGGCATACCGCTGCCCTTCTTCTCCTACGGGGGCACGGCCCTCATCACGGAACTCGCGGCGGTCGGCCTGCTTTATAACATCGCGCACGACCAGAGTCGCTCGCACGGTGTGTCATTGCGCGAATACGTCCGAGCGGACTTTCGCGCGTCAATGGAGCGCCGAGCACCCGCTCGATCGGGCCCGATTTCGCGACCCCGCTCGATACCGCCGGCGCGTTCGCCACGCCGCAGGTAGTCGTGAGCGGGCCCATCGTCATCACGGGTGGCGGGACCGGCGGCCACGTATTTCCAATGCAGGCCGTCGCCGAGCAACTCCAAGCCCTCGGCGTCACGAGCGACCAGTTGCGCTACGTCGGTAGCCGGCGCGGCCAGGAGGCGACGTTGCTCGCCGCGGGGCCGATTGCCTTGACGTTGCTACCCGGTCGTGGCATTCGCCGTTCCCTGACGCCGCGCGCGCTGGTGAGCAATTTCGTAGCGGTGCTGGGACTGAGCGCCGCGGTGCTGAGTGCGTTCATCAAGGTGGGGGCGTGGCGACCATCCGTGGTGGTGTCGGTGGGCGGCTACGCCTCATTCGCGACGTCGCTCGCGGCGGTGTTGCGGCGCCGTCCGCTCGTGCTGGTGGAGTTCGACGCAATGCCCGGCGCGTCACAGAGAATCTTGAGCCGATTCGCGGCCCGTCGTTGCACCGCTTTTGTCGCTGATGCGCCGCGCAGCGAGACCACGGGCACGCCACTGCGCGAGACAATCATTGCGATCGACCGTTCCGACGTCGCACGCCGCGCGGCTCGCGAACACGCCACGCCACCGATCGAACCCGGTCGATCGGTCGTGGTCGTCATGACCGGCTCCTTGGGCGCGCATCGCGTCAACAGCGCCGTGAGCGCGCTGGCATTGCTGTGGGCGAGTCGCCGGGACCGGACCCTCGTGCACGTCACCGGTCGACGTGATTTTGCCGAGATGACGGCGGCGCGACCCCAGACCGATGGGCTCGACTATCGAATTGTTGAGTTTGGCGACATGACCCAACTGTGGGCGCTCTGTGACGTGGCGCTCTGTCGCGGCGGTGCGATCACAATTGGTGAGTTAACCGCGCTCGCCATCCCTTCGGTGCTGGTGCCGCTGCCGGGGGCTCCGGGTGATCACCAAACAAAGAATGCGCTCGCCGTGGCGAGTGCGGGCGGGGCTCGGATAGTGAGCGACGCGCAGTGTACGGGTCCGGTCCTGGCGACCGTGCTCGACGAAATATTGCAGCCCGGCACGCTGGCGGCAATGGAGACTGCCTCGGGCGCGCTCGGGCGTCGTGACGGCGCGACGGCCATCGCGCGCGCGGTCCTTGACGTCAGTGGGCAATCGTGACGTCGCTCGCGCCGGGGGCCAGGGTCCACATCGTGGGTGTCGGCGGCGCGGGCATGAGCGGACTCGCCCGGCTGCTCGTCGAGATGGGCTGTGACGTGAGCGGCAGTGACACGGTTGATTCGGTGGTGCTCGTCTCGCTGCGCGACGCGGGCGTTGCGATTCACGCCGGCCATGATGCGTCACAGGGTGCAGACGCGCAGATTGTTGTGTGGTCACCCGCAATACCAGAGAACAACGTCGAGCTGGTCGCGGCGAGAAACCGTGGGGCAACGTTGCTGACTCGCGCCCAAGTGTTGGCGTCGCTGGCCCAGCGCCAGCCCGTGATTGGCCTGACGGGCACGCACGGCAAGACCACCGCCACCTCCATGTTGACCCTCGTGCTGCACGCGGCCGGTCGTGATGATTCGCGCCTGCTCGGCGCGGCGGTAACGGGACTGGGCGAGAACGGGCATTTTGGCAGTGGATCGCTCGTCCTCGAAGTCGACGAGAGTTTCGGCACGTTTTCGCTGCTGGCGCCCTTCGCGCTGGGCCTCTTGAACGTGGAGTCCGATCACCTCGACCACTACGTCACCGTGGAGGCGCTCGAAGGAGAGTTCGCCCAACTGCTCGCGCGCACGACGGGACCGGTGGTGGTGTGGAGCGATGATCCCGGCGCTTCGCGGGTGGCGTCACGTAGCGGGCGCGAGGTGCAGCTGGTGGGTACGCACGACGCCGCGTGGATTGTGGACAACGTCACGCTCGCCAAGAGAAGTGCATCGTTCACGTTGACGGGCCCGAATGGCGCACTTGAATTAATCCTGGGCGTCACGGGCGCGCACAATGTCGCCAACGCGGCCGTCGTGGCCGCGCTCGCGAGCGCCCTGGACGTCGCGCCTGACGCAATCGTCACCGGACTGCGCGCCTTCGCCGGCGCGCCGCGGCGCTTTGAGTACCTCGGACAGTGGCGGGGTGTCGACGTCTACGAGGACTACGCCCACTTGCCCGGGGAGATTGCCGCGACGTTGGCGGCGACACGCAGCATGGGTTACCAGCGTGTCACGGCAGTCTTCCAACCCCACCGGGTGACGCGCACGCTCAGCCTCGCCCAACAACTGGCCGCGGCCCTCGAGGCGGCGGACAATATTGTCATTGCTGACATCTACACCTCGGGCGAAGCCAACCCCACTGGGGTAACGGGTGAGTTGGTCGCGCGCCACATTCACGCGCGTCGTGGAGCCACCAGTGCCTACGGCGCCACGTTTGACGACGTGGTCAACGTTCTCGAGTCGCGCCACGATCAGAGTGACGTGGTGCTATTGCTCGGTGCCGGTGATATTGCCCAGGTGGCGCAGCGTCTAAGTGGTGGACTGAGTTGATGTCAATCGCGCAACTGGTGAAGGTCGGTAATGGTCGCGTTGTCGAACACGCCGCGTTCGGCGAACGCACGACCTATCGCGTGGGCGGCACGGTTCGCGCCCTGGCGACCCTCGCGCGCACGAAGGACCTCGAGGAGTTGGGACCGTTGATCACGCAGAGTGAACTGCCGCTCTTCGTATTGGGCAACGGATCAAATCTCTTGGTCGCTGATGGAGAACACAACGTGCTGGGTCTGCATCTCGTTGACGAGTTCGCGGAACTTAGCTGGCGCGACCACGGGGACGTCGTGTGGGTTCGCGCGGGAGCCGGACTGGACCTGCCGGTCGCGGCTCGACGGCTCTGCGCCGAGGGGATCGTGGGATTCGAGTGGGCCGTTGGCGTGCCGGGCACCTTCGGCGGCGCCGCAGTGATGAACGCCGGTGGTCACGGGTCCGATATGGCAGCTTGTGTCAGGGAGGTCGAGACCTGGCACGACGGCGCCACCCGCGTCTGGTCGTTGCCGGAACTGGAGTTTTCCTACCGATCGAGCGCACTCGAAGCCGGGCATGTGGTGACCAGCGTCACCCTGCAGCTCGCCCGGGGTGACCGCGACGCCGCGAAGAAGGAACTCAGCGAGATCGTGCGTTGGCGCCGCGAGCATCAACCCGGGGGCTCCAACGCCGGCAGTGTCTTTCAGAATCCCGACGGCGGCCACGCCGGGCAACTGATCGAGGCGGCCGGGTGCAAGGGACTGCGAGTGGGCAGCGCCATCGTCAGCGAAAAGCACGCGAATTTCATTCTGGTCGACGCGAACGGCCGGGCCAATGACGTCTACGAGTTGCTGGTACTCGTACAGGCTCGGGTATTCGAATCATGTGGCGTCCGACTGAGGTCTGAGCACCGTTTTCTTGGCTTCAAGGACTGCCAGTGAGCCGGACCAATGCGAGTGGGTCCAACGCCGCAGGCCCGGCGAACTCATCGGGGCGCTC
>PMAL01000030.1:0-136 GCA_003152555.1 Acidimicrobiaceae bacterium
CGAGGTCGGGCAGCGGCACGACAATTTGGCGGTCGAAACGACCGGGCCGCAACAGCGCCTGATCGAGCACGTCAGGTCGGTTGGTGGCGGCAATCACGACCACGCCTTCGGTGGGATCGAAACCATCCATCTCGTT
>PMAL01000030.1:158-9907 GCA_003152555.1 Acidimicrobiaceae bacterium
ACGAACATCTCCATGAAGTCCGATCCCGAGACGGAGAAGAAAGGAACGCCGGCCTCGCCGGCGACGGCGCGAGCGAGCATGGTCTTACCCGTGCCGGGCGGCCCAACGAGCAGGATGCCCTTAGGGATCAGCGCACCGATTTCCTTATAGCGTCCCGGAGATTTCAAAAATTCCACTACTTCGCTGATCTCCTGCTTGACGCCGAGGTAACCGGCGACGTCCTTAAAGGTGGTGGTCGGATTGTCCTGATTGAACTGCTTGGCTTTCGATCTGCCGACCGACATCATGCCGTTCATCTGACCCTTGGCCTGTCGGTTCAGGTAGTACATGAAGCCAACGAAGATCAAGATCCAGATGAGATAGGGCAGGAACTCGGCGAGCAAGCTCGAGGGATTGGCGAAGGTCACGCCGTCGCGCACTTCACCACTAAGCAGCGTTACTTCCTTGGACAGCACCGGGATTGGGCCGTTGGTGGTGTAGTTCGTGTCGTTGGTCAGTTGACCCGTGATGATGCCGCTGACGTTACTGATGCTGCCCGAGAGCACCTCGTGATGCTTGGCGTCGCGTAGCAGGGTGGAATAGGAGAGGGTCTTCACGGTCTTGTGTGAAAACAAGGGGTTGATTAGCAGCACGCCCAGTACGAAGAGGACGACGGCAATGATGAGGAAGCGTCGACGCGATTCGGGCGCTACGGGCGTTTTGAAACTCGGTAGGTATTTGTTGGGGTTCGGCTTCTCGTTATCGGGTGTACTCACTCCAACAATCTAGAGGTCAACTGCGACAGTGAGACTGGCGCCTGTTGAAAACTCGCGACTTGTTAGCGTAAGACCCAGTGAGTTCTCTGTTCTCCAAGGAATCAACCGACCGCATTCGAGTGGGACCAATTTTGCTCGGCTGTCTGATCGGGTTCCTCCTGGGCGAGATCGTGGCCAGCGCGCTCGTGGCTCTCGGTGCCCAACTCGCGCATTTCCCCGGAGGTTTTCAAGCAGTGTCCAAGGCCAGCGTGCCGCCGTGGTGGGCAAACGCGCTGGGACTCGTGGGACTGTGGTGCGGCTTTCTGTCGGGCGTCTACTACGCGACGGTGCACGGCAATCTCGCGCCACTACCCAATCAGTTTCGCCTGCGCGCCAGTGATCTCGTCTACGTGGTCTTGGGCGTTGCCTGTCAATACGCCATTGATCTGATCTACTACCCGTTTCACGTGAAGGGCTTTAACAAGCCGGTGAAGCATCTCTTTGGCGCCGCCCACGGCGCCACCTTCGTGTTATTGGCGGTGCTGACCGTCTTTATCGCACCAATCTTCGAAGAGTGGCTGTTTCGCGGCGTGCTTTTTCGCACGCTCGACGACGGCCTTCGACGGGTGCTTCCGAGATTGGGGACCGTCGTCGCGGTGGTGATCAGCGCGTGTCTCTTCGCCCTCGCGCACGGCGAGCCGCTGCAGTTTGCGGGTCTCGCACTGTTCGGCGTGGTGCTCGCACTGGTGTTGCGTCATACCCAGCGTCTCGCGCCGAGCATCTTGGCCCACATGTCCTTTAACGCCGTGGCCATGGTGGGACTCGTAGTGCAGCGATCGGGCCACTGATGCTCCAGCGGATTCGCAGTTTCTGGACACCGCTTCGCGTCGCGGACGCGTTGATTGTCTTGGCCGTGATCTGGGTCACGGTCTGGTCACTGCATCCCTCGCTGCTGGTGTCGTCGACCACGATCACCGGCGGTGATACCGGTTCGCACCTGGCGCTGCCCGCCTACCTGCACGCGCAGGGCAACATCTTTAACGTCACGCCGTGGTATCCCGGATGGTTTGCGGGCATGCCGGCGTACACCTTCTACTTCCCGTTGGCGGACTGGCTGGCGTCGCTCGCCAGCTACATCATCAATTTCGCCGTGGCGATGAAGCTCGCGACCATTCTCGGTTCGGTCTTGATGCCGGTCGCGGCCTACGTGATGGGCCGGCTCTTCAAGGCACCGCGCCCGATCCCGGCGGCGCTCGCGATCGCGACATTGCCCTTTCTGTTCGACGCCTCCTTCACGATTGACGGCGGCAACCTNNTCTTCGCGCGCGGCGTGCGCACGGGACGCGGCTACTGGTGGGCGGCCCTCTGTCTGAGCGCGACGCTGGCGGCCCACATCCTGCCGTGGTTCTTCGCCATTGGCGCCGTGGGCGTGCTGGTGATCTTCGAGCTACTCCAACGCCGTGGCATTGGCGATCCCACGGACCTCGACATGGTGCGCGGCGACTATGCGCGCCCGCTTCGATTTGCCCTAGGCGCCGGCCTGCTGTCGGCTGGCCTCTCGGCCTGGTGGCTGCTGCCCTTTGGCACGACCCAGAACCTGACCAACTCGCTGGGCTACATCAACCAGCCGGTCAACAGCCTCTACCAGATCTTCGCCCAATTGGGTTGGGATTTCCGCGATCCGAATACCGGCGCCATCACCGCCGGCGGGGACCGGTGGGTCATTGTCTTGGCGGCCATTGCCCTGGTCGCCGCCTTCGCGGTCCGCGACCGACTGGGCATGGTCTTGACGTCCCTCGTTGTCGTGTCGCTCCTGGCCTACGTGTATGACCCCCAAAGCGTCATCCTCAATGAACGCATCGTGCCCTTCTGGTTCATCACGATCCATCTCAGTGCCGGTTGGCTCTTCGGCTACTTCTTTGCCCGCTGGGCCCGACGGCGACGGCGCCGGCCGAAGTTGGAGGTGGCGTTTATCGAGGGCGACCACATTACCCACGAACCCCGCGAACCCGAGAGTCCTCTTGTTAACGCTCGCTACAATCCGCGTCCCGTACCGTTGGTGCCACTGGTTCTGGCAGTCGACGAGAGTGAAGACCAACAGCGAGTGGCCAGACGCATCATGAGCGCCAGCGTGGCGGTCGCGGTGCTGGGATTGCTCTCGGTGGTTCCCGGACTGATACCACCGGTGTCGCGTCTGCTGCACCTCAACACCACCGGCAACCAGGTGAGCATCTGGGCCCAGACCAACTATTCGGGCTACCAGGCCCAGACCGGCTGGCCGGAGTATCACAACATCATCACGACCATGGAACGGGTGACGAAACGCTACGGCTGCGGAAGGGCCATGTGGGAGTACAGCTCGGACCAGCAGCGCTTCGGCACGCCCGAAGCCCTGATGCTCTTGCCCTACTGGACGAACCACTGCGTCGATTCAATGGAGGGGCTGTTCTTTGAGTCCTCGGCGACGACGCCCTATCACTTCTTAGACCAGGCCGAACTGAGCGTCTCGCCCAGCAACGCGCAGGCCGGTCTGGACTACGGCTCCCTCGACGTAAGTGAGGGCGTCGCGCATCTCCAGATGCTGGGCGTGAAGTACTACCTCGCGTTCTCGCCCGCGGCGATTGGCCAAGCCAACGCCGATTCTCAACTAACGCTCGTCGCCAAGACCAAGGCGTGGCCCGCACCGGGGGCCACGTGGCGGATCTACCTCATCAAGCACAGCCCATTGGTTGAGGGCCTCCGCGAGGCGCCCAACGTGGTCGCCAACACCACCAGCCGCGTGGGCTGGCTCGACGCCAATGAAAAGTGGTGGCTCAACACCAACCTCTGGCCGGCCTTGGCGGCCAGCTCGGGTCCGAGCAAGTGGCCGCGCGCCGCCAACGTGACGTCCATGACGCCCACGAAGCTGCCCACTATCGTGGTCACCGACATTGTCTCGGGCCCGCAGTCAATTTCGTTTCACGTCAACCGAATTGGCGTGCCGGTGCTGGTCAAGATCTCGTACTTCCCACGCTGGCACGCCACGGGGGCGACCGGCCCCTACCGCGTGAGTCCCAATCTCATGGTCGTGGTCCCGACGTCGCACAATGTATCGATGGTCTACGCGAGCTCTGGGGCCAATGAGTGGGGCGACCGGATAAGTCAGTTCACCGCGCTGCTGGGTCTGGTCACGACGATCTTCGCCGTGCGACGATGGCGCAAGGCGCGCCGTACGGCGAGAGCCTCGTGAAGGCCCCGGCGCGGCGCGTAAGGTCTGTACAGAACGAAGCAACTAAAGGGGATTANNTGGCCGACGAGAACGTGCTCTACAACCCCCGTCTGCGCGTGGCCTACGAAGTGCGCGGCAACATTCCCGTGCTATTACCCGACGAATCTCGGGCCGTCACCGCCGACGAGCACCGGTCCTTCACGGAGAATCCCTCACGACGCACCACGGGCACCGTCTAACGAATTAGTTCAAGCGCTCGACGATCATGGCCATGCCCTGGCCGCCGCCGACGCACATTGACTCGAGTCCGAATCGTTGGCCACGGTCCTCGAGGCCGTTGAGCAGGGTCGTCATGATGCGCGCCCCGGTCATGCCGAACGGGTGACCGAGGGCGATGGCCCCGCCGTTCACGTTGAGCTTGTCCCAGCCGATGCCCAGGTGCTTGGCGCTCGGGATCACTTGGGCCGCGAAGGCCTCGTTGATTTCCACGAGGTCGATGTCGTCGATGCTCATGTTGGCTCGTTTTAACGTTTGGCGGCACGCTTCAATGGGACCGAGTCCCATGATTTCGGGATTAAGCCCGCTGACCCCGCTCGCGACGATGCGCGCCAGTGGCGTGATGCCCAGTTCCTTCGCCCGGGTGTCGCTCATGACAATGACCGCGGCCGCGCCGTCGTTGAGCGGGCAGGCGTTGCCGGCGGTGACGGATCCGCCCTCACGGAACACCGGCTGGAGCGTCGAGAGCTTCTCTACTGTGGTGCCGGCCCTCGGTCCGTCGTCTTTGGCGATGACGGTGCCGTCGGGCAGGGTGACCGGGATGATCTCACGCTCGAAGAAACCGTTGGACTGACTGGCGACGGCCAGTTCCTGGCTGCGCGCGGCGAACTCGTCCATCTCTAGACGCGAGACGTTCTCGTACTCGGCGACGTTCTCCGCCGTCTGGCCCATGGCGATGTAGATGTCGGCGAGACCCTGGGCCGGCGACCAGGGCACCGTCACCTTCTCGCTGCGGCTCGCCGCACGGGCCATGGCGTCGGCGAAGAGCGGATTGGTGGCCCTGCCACTGTCGGCGGCGCCGGTGGCGTAGCGCGAGACCGTCTCGACGCCGGCCGCAATGAATACGTCGCCCTCGCCGCAGCGAATCGCGTGCGCGGCCATGCGAATGGTCTGCAGTGACGACGAACAGTAGCGATTGACCGTCACGCCGGGCACGTTGTCCAGACCCGCGAGCAGGGCGGCGACTCTCGCCACGTTGAAGCCGGACTCTCCGGCCGGCTGCCCGCACCCGACGATGAGGTCCTCGACACTCTGGGGATCTAATTCGGGTACCTTGGCGAGCACTTCACGCACCACCAGTGCGGTGAGGTCGTCGGGACGCATGTCCACGAGCGAACCCTTAAAGGCGCGGCCAATCGGGGTGCGACCNNATGACGGCTTCGGGCATACGGACTCCTTAAGTACTCCTGGGTAACCAAGGCGAGCATAGTGACCGGCCGCACGCTGGCACGGCGACCTAACTGTTGGCCAGCGGTCCTTCGTCGTCAAAACCCTGGCGGATGCCCTGGCCGGCGCGGCTGTTCAGTTGTTCGGGTTCGAAGAGCATCCAGTAGGCATTACGAGCGTGCTTGCGCGAACGGTTCTCGAAGACCGAGGCCAGTACCTGGGGGTCGTCGGACTCGTCTTCGTGCACGAAGACCTCGAGGATCGGTGTCGAGGTCATGAGTTGGGCCTGCATTATCCCTAGCGCCGCCTCGTGGGCGCACTGCTTGTCAATGGGCGCCTTGCCGGGCATGCCCATGGCCACCACAATCGAACAACCGTCTCTTTCAATGAGATTCTTCGCGGCAACGGCGAGGTCCTTGAAGCCCGGCACCGTCTTCGTGACCACTTCGAACGCCTCGTTGTACCCGGGGCAGTCGGCCAATTCGGCCACGGCCGCGGCGCCCATGTTGTAACGCGCGAACATGGTGTCGACAACACCTATCTTGATCTTCTCTTGGGCCACGTGACTCCGTTTCAACTTTCTCCCAGTGTAGGGAGCTTTGATTTTGGAATTAGCGGGGGCTGAGGCCCTCGACCGCTTCTTGCAGGTCAACGCCGAAGGGCACGATCGCGATGGACGGGATCTGTACGCCCGCTTCGACGTAGCGCAACACGTGCTCGCGGCACTCGTCGTAGGAACCGTGGATGATGAGTTCGTCCACGACCGCGTCGGGAATGACTTGGTTGGCGAGCTTGCGGTCACCCTGCGCCCACGCGTCCCACATTGGTTGCAGCGCGTCGCCGCGGCCGAGCCAGCGATGGAATTCGGCGTAGGCGTTGACCGTCAAGTACGACGAGATCATTCTGCGTCCGACGGAGCGCGCCACATCCTTGTCACTGGTGGGCACCACGAAGAGTCGCGCCGCGATCGTCTTTCCTTCTCCGACCTCGGCCCGGCACTGGGCGACGTCGGTGGCGGCGAGCCAGTTGAGTATTGCGCCGTCCGCCTCTCGACCGGCCAGTCGCAGCATGCCCGGACGCAATGCGCCGAGCAGAATCGGGGGCCGCTCAATGACGGGCCGCGAAAGTTTGAATCCGTGGACCTCGAAGGTCTCGAAGACCTCGTCGATTTTTTCGCCGTCGAGCGCGCGCTTGACAAAATTGAGCACGTCGCGAGTTCGCGCGTACGGCTGGTCGTACTTGATGCCGTTCCATCGTTCCACGACCGGCGCGCTGGACGAACCCAGCCCCATCGTGAAGCGACCGCCGGCGACTTCGGCGAGCGAGGCAATGGTCATCGCGAGCAGTCCCGGACCGCGGGTGAAGACCGGTGTGACCGCGACGCCGAGGTTGAGTCGCGGCTCCCACACGGCCGCGAGCGTCAGGGGAGTGAAGCCATCAGCCCCGTCGACTTCCGCGGACCATACGTCGGTGTAACCCAGGTCGGCCAGCCGGTGGAACCACTCCTTATGCGCTCCCAGTGTTACGCCGTCTAGGGGGATGGTGATGCCGTAGCGCGAGGTCATGGCTTAAGTGAATCAGAGTTTTGCCTCCACCGGCGTGACGTCGTCGTCACGGTGCGACGCCTCACCCTCAATGGTCATGGCTTCCTTGATTGGCGGCGTGGGAGGAACATCAGTTACCGACGCTGCGTCCGGGGCTTTGTAGAAGTACTGCTTGCCCATTGACGCGGCCGCGACCGCGGCGAGCAGGCAACACGTAGCCGCAAAGTCGAGCGCCTCGTGCAGGCCGTGCTTGAAGGGTCCGGTGATGAGGCTCGGGAAGAACGAACGACCGGTCAAGAACGCCACTCGGGCGTGCGAGAGGTGGGCGAGCACGCCGCTGGGACCCAGCAGGTTCTTGATCGGGTTGTAGCCCAAGAAGGCGGCGAAGACCGACGACGTGGGCGGCAGGTTTGACACTTGGCGGGCCGCGGCCGCGGGCACACCGTTCGCGATGAGTCCGTTATAGAGTGCGCTCGGCAGCGAGCCGGCAATGCCCACGATGATGAGGGTGAAGAAGATGCCCATGGAGAGCACCATGGCGGCGTTCATCGTCGTCGCACCCATGCCTGATCCCTGGCCTCGTTGATCGGGCGGCAGCGAATTCATCATCGCCGCGCGGTTGGGCGAGGCAAAGAGTCCCATGGCGAGACCGTTGGTGAGCAGCAGCAGCGCGAACCACTTGTAGGAGAAATTGATGGGCAGCAGTTCCATCAGCAAGAAACTCGTCGTGGCCATGAGCATGCCGGTGACGGCGAACGGCCGTGAACCAAATCGGTCCGACAGGTAGCCCGAGACCGGACCCGAGATCAGGAAGCCCAGTGTCAAGGGCAGCATGAAGATGCCGGCCCAGAGGGGCGTGCGCGCGAAACTGTAACCGTGCTCGGGCAGCCATATGCCCTGTAGCCAGATGACGAGGATGAACATCAGCCCGCCGCGTCCGAGCGACGACATCAGGCTCGCCAACGTTCCCGAGGCGAAGGACCGGATCTTAAAGAGCTGGACGTGGAACATCGGTGCTTTGACCTTGGTCTCGACCCAGACGAACAGCGCGAGAATCAGCACGCTGCCCACGAGCGCCGCGCGCACGAGCGGACTGGTCCAGCCCATCGTGTGTCCGTTGTACGGCTCGATGCCGTAGATGATGCCCGTGAGCAGTGAGACGAGTCCGATGGCGAAGAGAGCGTTACCCAACCAGTCGATCTTGGCCGGAGTGCGAACGCCCTTTTCTTTCAGGTTGATGATGCCCCAGACGGTGCCGATGATGCCGACTGGCACCGAGATGAGGAACACGAGGCGCCAATTGATCGGGCCCAGCAGTCCGCCGAGCACGAGACCAATGAAGGAACCAGCGATGGCCGAGACCATGTTGGTTCCCAGCGCCAGGCCGCGCTGGTTGGGCGGGAACGCGTCGACCAGTATGGCGGCGGAGTTGGCCATCAAGAACGCGCCGCCGACGCCTTGAAAGCCGCGCATGACGATCATGAAGATGGCGGCACTCGAACCGTGCATCCACGTGACGGACAGCATGATGGAAAAGAACGTGAAGATGGCAAAGCCCATGTTGTACATGCGCACGCGACCGAACATGTCGCCCAGTCGGCCGAAGCTCACGACGAGCACCGCGGTCACGAGCATGTAGCCCATCATGAGCCAGAGGAAGTAGCCCGTGTTGCCCGGCGTCAACGGATTGATCTTGATGCCTCGGAAAATGTCGGGCAGTGAAATGAGCACAATCGATGCGTCGATGGTCGCCATCAGCATGCCGAGCGTGGTGTTTGACAGTGTTGACCACTTGCCCTTGTAGGGGTCGACGAGGTCGTTCGGTTCGCCATTTGAGGCCATTGCAATTGTCGTGGAATTCTTGTTCACCAACAACTCACCTTTCTCACTCACGTCGACGCGACGGCGTCAGTCATTCAATATTCGGCTACGCCACGATTACCTCTAACGCAAGCTCCAGGACTACGGTCCGAGCCAGGCCAACTACGATGCCAAGCCAGTTTCTACATCTATTGTACGGTGCTCGTCGACAGACGAATCGACACAACGGCATCAATTCTTGGTTGACGTTGAGGTCCCGATGTGGCAGCCGTCGGGTTATTTGAGGTAGTCGGCGCCGCGGGATTTGGGCACCTTGAAACCACGTCGTTCGAGGTCGTGGACCCAGCGCTGAACGAGCGTCTCGAGCACGGTCACCCGGGCGTAGCGCTTGTCCTCGGCGCCAATGAGATCCCAGTGGGCGTGCGTCCGATCGGTCGAAGAGATCATGTACTCAATGGCCTTCACGTACTGTGGGCGCTTTTCGCGGTTGCGCCAGTCGTCGGGGGTGAGCTTCCAACTCTTGAGCGGATCAGTCTCACGATCCTTAAATCGACGCAGCTGCTCCTTTTCAGAGATCTGAAGCCAGAATTTGACGAGCGTCACGTCGCCGTCCACGGTCGTGCGCTCGAAGTCCACAATTTCTTCGGCCGAACGCTTGGCGGTCGGCGTGTCAATAAGACCTTCGACGCGTTCAACGAGCAGGCGTCCGTACCACGACCGGTCAAAGACGGTCATGGAGCCGCGACCGGGCATGGCGTGTTGGAATCGCCAGAGAAAGTGGTGGCGTAGTTCTTCCGCGGTCGGTGTTCCAATCGGCACGACGCGCACGTGTCGTGGGTCGAGTCCGCCCGTCATGATCCTGATTGCCCCACCCTTGCCCGCAGCGTCAAAGCCTTCGAAGAGCACGAGCAGTCCTGGGCCCACCTGGGGTGAATCGAGCAGTCCGGCGGTAAAGAGGCGCAGGTGGACCAGACGGCGTTGGGCCGCCAGAATGCGCTT
>PMAL01000065.1 GCA_003152555.1 Acidimicrobiaceae bacterium
CGAGCGCCGCCTCGAACGCGTCAAAAGGAAATTTTGCGTCGATAGCGATACTCGCTTGGTTCGGCATTTTGACGATGCAGTCGGGCCGCAACGATCGTCCCGATTCATTCACGCCCGAGACCTGCAGGTCATAATCAATGTTGCGTCGAAGGCCCGAGGCTTCCATGACGTTCTCTAACTGCACTTCGCCCCAGTGACCCCGTTGATCGCCCCGACCGAGCAGTTGGTTGAGACGCCGCGTCTCGTCTTGGGTCTTCTGTTGGGATTGCAGAAGCTCTACCGCTCGACTTTTCACGTCAAAGAGCGCACCAGCGTGTTCCTTGTTGAAATCAACGAGATTCTTCTTGTATTCATCCAGCAGGCCTTCGAGCGGCTTCAGGGTGAGATCTAGTTTCGAGTCGCGTTCCTTCTGCACGTGCTCCTGAGATTGGTTGAACTGCTCAACAGTGCTGGCGAGGACGCGATTAGACATGCTCTCAAACGTCAGTTCCATATTCTTCAGCGAATTTTCGTGTTCCGCGCGTTCGCGGCCCAACATCTCATTGGCCGCCATCAACTGGGAGTCGCGAACCGCGAGGTCGGCTCTCGCCTGCGTGGCGCCATCGCGCAACGACTGCGCGTGCTTCATTGAATAGGCCCACGCCGCGACGGCCCCCACCAACAGACCAGCGACGCCACAAATGACTGCCAACATTGTCCATCCCCTTTCGCCAGATACTCCCACCCTAGAGATGGCCAGTGACGTCGCGGTAACCTTTGGCCATGGCGCGCCTATTTAAATCGGCTCAGGAACCAGCCAAACTCGAAATCTCTGATATTGGCATTACACCGCAGCTGCGTCAACAGACGGTGCAGGTGTTCGCGCTCGTGGGTGAAGCAATCGCCGGAGCGACGCACGCGCTGCTCGCGAATGACCGAGAACTGGCCAAGCGAATCGTCGACCAGGACGTGACCATCGACAATCTCGTTGACAGCATGGTCAATACAGCACAAACGCGACTCTTGGAAGAACGCTCACTCGCCGCGGATTCCAAACGGATGCTGATGACGCTCATTCGGATCTTGCCCGACATCGAGCGAAATGGGGACCTCGCCGAACATATTGCCCGCCGCGCGGCGCGAGGGTTAGGCAATGAGATGTCCCCGCGCAGCCGGGGACTGGTTGAACGCATGGGGGAGGTCGCGTCGATGATTTGGCGCGAAGCGACGGACATCATCATTGACGGCAAGTTGGGATCGCTCGGCGAAATTGAAGATATCGACGATGAGCTCGACGACCTGCACGTGTCGCTCACCGCCGAGTTGACGTCGGGCTCAATGGCGTTACCCGTCGCGGTAGAACTGGCGCTCCTGGCTCGTTTCTACGAACGATTCGGTGACCACTGCGTCAACCTGGCTCGTCGCCAAGTGGGACGCGACGGCGCGGACTAACGAAGTGCGAGCAACGCTTCGGCGATCTGCACTGCGTTCAGCGCCGCACCCTTGCGCAGGTTGTCGCTGCTCAGGAACATCGAGAGCCCGTTCTTCACGGTTTCGGCGTGTCGAATTCGCCCCACGTACGTGGCGTCCTTGCCAGCGGCCAAGCGAGGCGTTGGCAGATCGTGCACGACCACACCCGCGGCGTCGTGCATGAGCGCCATCGCCTCATCGGGCGTTATCGCGCGCTCAAAACTCGCGGTGATCGCGAGCGAGTGACCGGTGAAAACCGGCACGCGCACGCAGGTTGCGTCAACAAGCAGGTCGTCAATCTCGAGAATCTTGCGGCTCTCGTTGCGCAACTTTTGTTCCTCATTCGTTTCGTACGAACCGTCGTCAACAATCGAACCGGCCACGGGAATCACATTGTGCGCGATGGTGGTGGGAAACTTGAGACCGCCGCCAACCTTCAGCACTCCACCGTCGAAGGTCAGTGAGCGAACGTCACTATCAAGCGATTCTCCGAATTGCTCGGCAAGTTCGTCGACACCGTCACGGCCCGATCCACTCACGGCCTGATAGGTCGCGACAGTAATTGAACGCAAACCCGCCGCCAGATGCAGGGGCTTTAACACGGGCATCGCCGCCATGGTCGTGCAGTTGGGGTTCGCCACAATTCCCTTGGGAATTGAGTGCAGCGCATGACCATTGACTTCGGGCACCACCAACGGCACTTGGGGGTCCATGCGCCACGCCGACGAATTATCAATGACGATCGCACCGGCGCTCGCCAACAACGGTGAGAGCACCTTGGAAGAGGTGGCCCCCGAAGAGGACAACGCGATCTCGATGCCGCTGAAGTCCGCACCTTCCGCGTCTTCAACTTCGATCGACTCGCCCTTCCACTCCAACTTGGTGCCCGCGGACCGAGCCGAGCTGAAGAACCGAATCTCGTCAACTGGAAAATCGCGCTCGAGCAGTATCGCGCGCATCACGGTTCCAACTTGACCAGTGGCCCCAATGATCGCTATTCGCATGTAGTCATTCTAGAACTCGACGGCGTCAAGACCGAACGCCGTATGCAAATAGCGCACCGCATCGGCAACTTTCTCTGCGCGCAGTACGCACGAGATGCGAATTGAACTCGTCGAGATCATTTCAATGTTGATGCCGTGCTCGTAGAGCGTCTCGAACATCAACGCGGTCACTCCCGGACTCGACTTCATTCCGGCGCCGACAATCGTAACGCGACCAATGTTGTCGTCCGTAGTTACCTCGGCGGCCCCAATGTCATCCTTCACCAGGTCGCACACGTCACGAGACACGTCAAGGTCGGTCTTGGCCACCGTGAACGAGATGTCCGTCATGCCATTGGCCCCCGTGTTCTGGACAATCATGTCGACGTTGATGCCGCGGTTCGCCAGCTCACGAAACAGTTGCGCCGCGACACCCGGTCGGTCGGGTACACCGCCGACGGTTATCTTGGCCTCCGACGTGTCATCAGTGATGGCCGATACGACGGCTTCTTCCATGGTGGGGTCCTCCTCCACGATCCAAGTTCCTGGTTCCCAGGTGAAACTCGATCGAACGTGTATTGGCACGCCGTGACGGCGGGCCAACTCGACCGAACGAAGCATCATCACCCGTCCACCGGTCGCAGAAATCTCGAGCATTTCGTCAAAAGAGACCTTGGCAATTCGCCGCGCCTTGGGCACCACTCGCGGGTCGGCCGAGAACACGCCCGTCACGTCGGTATAGATCTCGCAGACGTCGGCCTTTAGGGCGGCCGCCAATGCGACCGCAGTCACGTCGGATCCGCCGCGTCCCAGCGTGGTGATGTTCCTTTCCGTTGACACGCCCTGAAAACCCGCGACTACCGGCACCAAACCAGAATCGAGCGCCTCGCGGATACGGTCTGGGCGAATCTCGAGAATCTTGGCGCGAGTGTGATCGGTGTCGGTGATGATGCCGGCTTGGGAGCCCGTGAACGAAGCGGACTGCACCCCGCGCGCCGCGAGCGCCATGCAGACCAGCGCCATTGAGATTCGCTCGCCCGCAGTGAGCAACATGTCCAGTTCGCGTGGTGGGCGTGTCGGCGATACCTCGTCGGCCAAGCGCACGAGATCATCAGTGAACTTGCCCATGGCTGAGACCACGACCACAACTTCATTACCGTCATCGCGAGTTCGTGCAACGTGATCGGCGACGGCACGAATGCGCTGCGCGTCGCCAACAGAGGTTCCTCCAAACTTTTGAACGACCAGTGCCATCCCACAAAACTAGTTGAGGCGATTAGAGCCCCTCCAAATGGCTACTAAAGTCGCATCCATGGCAACTACCAAAAGAGAACGGCAAAAGGCGGCCCGCCGTCAAAAGCTCGAGCAGATGGAGCGCGCGAACAAACGTCGCAAGATGATTCGCCGCGGCGTCATCACCGCAATCGTCGCCGTGCTCGTTGTTGGTTCCGCCGCTCTTCTCTTCGCCGGCAAATCTACGCCGCCCACCACGACAACAAGTACAACGAGTACTTCGTCGACCACCACGACAACAGAGGTATCTAAAGCGGACCAAGCCGCCCAGGCCAAAGCCAACGGCGTGGCCGCCGCCGCCGGCTGTCCCGCCTCGACGCTGACCAAAGTCAACAACCTGACGTGGAAGACCGCCCCGGCCATGACCATCAATAAGTCGCTGACGTACTACGCGCACTTCGTCACGACGGCGGGTTCATTCGTCGTCAAACTGGACGCGGCGACGGCGCCCATCACGACCAACAACTTCATCTTCCTCGTCGATCACAAGTACTACAACTGCGTCATATTCCAACGCGCGATTCCCGGATTCATGTTCCAAGGCGGCAACCCGGCCGGCGCCGCGAGCGGCGATCAACCGGGATACACGATCCCTGACGAACTGCCCAAGACCGGCAACCCGACCTATCCGTTGTACTCAGTCGCCATGGCCAACGCCGGTGCGAATACTGGAGGTAGTCAGTTCTTCATCGTGACTGGAAAAGAAGGTGAGACGTTGCAGCCCTCGTATTCACTTTTCGGACAGGTCGTGAGTGGCATGAACGTCGTCATGAAGATCAATAGCGAAGGCAATCCCAGTGCCAGCGCCAACGGCGTTCCACCACTGGTAACCAACCGCATGTTGTCGGTCACCATTTCAAACAGCGAATCCTAGGAAGCCATGACTACTCAAATCCCTAACCCCGACGGCACGAGCGAGAAACGACAGAGTTTCAAGTCCGCCCCGCCAATGATCATCGACACGACCAAGACCTACACCGCGACAATGGTGACGTCGAAGGGGACGATGGAGATCCTTCTCGACGCCCTGGGCGCACCGGTCACCGTCAACAGTTTTGTGTACCTGGCGCGCTGGCACTACTACGACGGCATCATCTTTCATCGCGTGATCCCCGGTTTCGTCTTGCAAGGTGGCGACCCCACCGGCAAGGGCACCGGTGGACCCGGATACCGATTCAACGACGAACTGCCCAAGCCCGGGCGCTACGAATTGGGTTCACTGGCTATGGCGAACTCGGGACCCCACACCAACGGATCTCAGTTCTTTGTCATCTCCGGTCCAGACGGAGTTCGCCTGCCACCGCTCTACGCCCTTTTCGGAAAAGTAGTGAAGGGACTTGACGTCATCGAGGCGATCAATGCCGTCGGCTCGTCGCAGGGCACGCCGCGAGAGCGTGTGGTCATTGAATCGGTCACGATCAGTGAGGCGTAAGTCCGCGAAGTAATTCGTGGCACAACCCGCGCCTCGTTGAGTAGTCCCTCAGGTTCCGCCGAGGCCAACCAGTAAGGTTCCAAGATGAACTTTCAAAAAGTTGGCATCGTCGGCTCGGGAATAATGGGCAGCGGCATCGCCGAGGTGGTCGCGACCGCCGGCGCTACGGTCATTCTTCGCAGCCGCACGTCCCAAACCGCCGACGCCGTCTTGGTGGGACTTGAAAAGTCACTCGCCCGGAAAGTCGCCAAACAGCTGCACTCGCACGCGACCGCAAACATCATTCGCTCCCGTGTGTCGGCCACCATGGAGTTCGCGGACCTGGCCGACTGCGATCTCATCATTGAGTCGGTCGTCGAAGACCTCGACACGAAGAAAATGGTCTTTCACGAGCTCGACCAGATCATGAAGCCCGGCACCATCCTGACGACGAACACGTCCACACTGTCGGTCGCCGGGCTCGCGACGACTATTTCTCATCCCGAGCGAGTCTGCGGATTGCACTTCTTCAACCCCGCACAGGCGATGCCACTCGTAGAGGTCGTGCGGCCGCTCAGCGCCAGCGACGAAACCGTAGAGGCCATCATCGAATTTGCCCTCGCGTGCGGCAAGGAGCCGGTCGAGGTCAAGGACCAGGCGGGATTCGTCGTGAACGCCCTGCTCTTCCCGTACCTCAATCACGCGGTTCGTTTGCTGGGACAGGAGGTCGCCACAATCGAAGGCATCGACATCGCCATGAAGGGCGGCTGCGGCTTTCCGATGGGTCCATTCGCGTTGCTCGACCTCATAGGTCTGGACACGTCCGTCGCAATTCTCGACGCGCTCGATGTGGCGTTTGGGGACGCGAATTTTGCACCGGAACCATTACTGCGCCAAATGGTGTCGGAAGGAAAACTCGGTCGAAAGTCGGGCAGCGGCTTCTACGACTACGGTCAATAAGGATCAACAAGAGGGGAATCATGGCTGAGCGCTCCAAGCCCTGGGTGATGCGCACCTACTCGGGACACTCCAGCGCCGTGAAGTCCAACGAGCTCTACCGAAGCAACCTCGCCAAGGGCCAGACCGGTCTTTCTATCGCCTTCGACCTGCCCACCCAGACGGGCTACGACCCCGATTCGCCCGTGGCCGCCGGTGAAGTCGGCAAAGTCGGAGTACCCGTGGCCCATCTCGGGCACATGCGCCAACTCCTTGACGCCATTCCGCTCGGCGAGATGAACACTTCGATGACCATCAACGCGACNNGCCCCGGAACCCTCCAAGCGACTGATCGTCGACATGATTGCCTACGCCATCAACCACGTCAGCAAATGGAACCCCATCAACGTCTGCAGTTACCACCTGCAAGAGGCGGGCGCGACGCCGGTCCAAGAGATTGCCTACGCATTGGCGACGGCAATTGACGTGCTCGACGCCGTGCGCGATTCGGGAAAGGTCACCTCGAACCAAATGCCCCAGGTGGTGGGGCGCATCTCGTTCTTCGTCAACGGCGGCGTGCGTTTTATTGAAGAGATCGCCAAGCTACGCACGTTTACCGCCATGTGGGACGAAATATGCCGTAACCGCTACCACGTGGACGACCCTTCCCTGCGCCGCTTTCGCTACGGCGTGCAGGTGAATTNNCTGGGCCTCACCGAACAGCAGCCCGAAAACAATGTGTCGCGCATCGTGCTCGAAATGCTCGGCGTCACGTTGTCGGCCGATGCGCGTGCCCGGTCGATCCAGTTGCCCGCGTGGAACGAAGCGTTGGGATTGCCGCGCCCCTGGGACCAACAGTGGAGCCTTCGCATGCAGCAGGTGCTCGCCTACGAGAGCGACCTGCTCGAGTACCCCGACGTGTTCGCCGGTTCACAGGTCATGGAGGCCAAAGTCCGAGAGCTCACGCTCGCGGCGCGCGGTGAACTGGAAGAAGTGTTGGCCCTGGGCGGGGCCTTCGAAGCTATCGACGAACTGAAGAGCCGCTTGGTCGCCAGTCAGGCCGAACGGGTGGCGCGTATTGAATCGGGCGAACAGATCGTGGTGGGGGTCAATCGTTTCACCGAAACTGCCGAGTCACCGCTCACCAGCGGTGTTGGCATTCAAGCCGTGATGACTGTCGACCCCGCGTTTGAGCGGGCCATGATCAGCGACGTTGAGGCGTGGCGAACGCACCGCGACGAATCGGCGGTGCGCAGCGCCCTGCAAGAACTCACGCGGGTTGCGCAAAGCTCCCAACCCGGTGACAACATCATGGAGCCCAGCATCGCGCTCGCCAAGGCCGGCGGCACCACCGGCGAGTGGGCCGACGCACTTCGCGTCATCTTTGGGGAGTATCGCGCGCCCACCGGCGTACGCGCGGGCGTGGCCGTTCGCGGCGACCAGTTCGCCGCGCTCGTCGCACGATCCAAAGCCGTGACCGCACTTCGGGGAACGCCGCCAAAGATNNGTGGTCTATCAAGGGATACGACTCTCGCCCGAAGAAATTGTCGCCGCGGCGCGCGACGAGGACGTCGACATTGTGGGCATATCAATACTCTCCGGCTCGCACCTGGCGCTCGTTCCTCGCGTCATCGAGGGACTACGCAGCGCGGGCGTGGACGCCAAGGTAATCGTTGGCGGGATTGTTCCCGACGCCGATGCGGCGACGCTGCTCGCCGAAGGCGTGTCCTCGGTCTACACACCCAAAGATTTTTCGCTCAGTGCGATCATGAGCGATCTCTTAGCGCTGGTCGAGACCGCTACATAGGTCGCAGTGGCCGCCGATTGGCGTACGGCCCGCTGTTGAACCAACGTCCGGAGAAGCGCCAACTCGGCACCGTGTCAATCGCGACGATCTGCAGTGACTGATCACTAATCATCTCTTCGGCAACCGCCATGAGCGCCGCCATTTCATCAACGGGCAAACCCGGACGGGGGTTTAACCCGTGACTCACAGCGGCACGTTTCCGTGCTTGCGCTTGGGCAACTCCTCGCGCTTGCTGCGCAGCAGGTCGAGTGACTTGCACAGAATGCGCCGAGTTTCCGCGGGGTCGATCACGTCATCGATGAACCCGCGTTCGGCCGCGATGTAGGGCGTGGCGTAGCGCTCTTCGTAGTCCTCGATCAACGACCCTCGCAGCGCCCGGGGATCGTCGGACTCGCTCAGGTCTCGACGGTGGACTATCTCCACCGCGCCCGCCGAGCCCATGACGGCCAGCTCGGCCGTGGGCCAGGCGTAGGCGAAGTCCGCGCCGATCGACTTCGAATTCATGACGACGTAGGCGCCGCCGTAGGCCTTTCGCGTGATGACCGAAATTCGCGGCACGGTGGCCTCGCAGAAGGCGTAGAGCAATTTGGCGCCGTGACGAATGATGCCGCCGTACTCCTGTTCGACGCCGGGCATGAAACCCGGTACGTCGACAAACGTCACGAGTGGAATATTGAATGCGTCGCACGTGCGCACGAAGCGAGCGGCCTTTTCACTCGACGCAATGTCCAACACGCCGGCCAGGATTTGCGGTTGGTTCGACACCAGACCAATGGTGTGACCGTCAATGCGCGCAAACCCACACGTAATTTGCTGCGCGTAGGTCGCGTGCACTTCCATGTAGTCCCCGCCGTCGACGACCGACGTGATGACTTTCTTCATGTCGTACGGCTGGTTGGGAGACAGCGGCAATAAGTCACGCAAGTTCTCGCAGAGCCGGTCCGCGGAGTCCCCGGTCAGAATACGCGGCGCCTCTTCCATGTTGTTCGAGGGCAAGAACGACATGAGATAGCGCACCTCATCAAGCACGCTCTTCTCATCGGGCAGCACGAAGTTCGCCACACCCGACTTGGTCGCGTGGGTCAGCGCCCCGCCCAGTTCTTCGAGCGTCACGTCTTCACCGGTCACGGTCTTGACGACGTCCGGTCCAGTGATGAACATGTGGCTCGTGTCCTTGACCATGAAGATGAAGTCGGTGAGCGCCGGTGAGTAGACCGCGCCTCCCGCGCATGGTCCCAAAATCACCGATATCTGTGGCACCACACCCGAGGCTTTCGCGTTTCGGCGAAAAATGCCGCCGTACGCGTTGAGCCCGGCCACACCCTCTTGAATTCGCGCACCGGCACCGTCGTTCAGCCCGATGATCGGCAGGCCCATCGTGGTCGCGAGGTCCATGATCTTGTGGATCTTCTCGCCGTGCGTTTCGCCCAATGCGCCACCAAAGACGGTGAAGTCCTGGGAATACACGCACACCTTGCGGCCGTCGATCGTGCCGTAACCCGTGATCACGCCGTCGGTGTAGGGCCGCGACTCTTCAAGGCCCATGCCCGAGGCGTAGTGACGATTCAACATGTCGAGCTCTTGGAAGGATTCTTCATCGAGCAGGTACTCAATGCGCTCCCGGGCGGTCATCTTGCCCTTGGCCTGATGACGTTCGATGGCGTACTCACCACCGGCGACGCGAGCCTCCGCCTTACGGGCCTCGAGGCCGGCCAAACGTTCCGCCATTGTGTGCTCCATAAGGGCCAAGGCTATCCAACGTGACTTACGCGCGTTGAAAGGGTGAAAGCAACGACGCCACCGGTCCGTGAATCACGCGTTGATCACTACCGTTACCGGTAAGTAGGAATTACGAGTGCGAGATTGGTCTCTTCAGAAAACTTGATCACTCAACTTGCCACCTGCACGAGTTCTATCAGCGTGCCAAATGAGGCCTTCGGATGCACGAAGGCAACGGTCGTTCCACGAGATCCCGGTCGGGGCACCTGGTCAATGACCTGACCGCCCGAGGCCTTAACCGCATCCAATGCCTGCGCGCAGTCGGCGACCCGATACGCCACGTGGTGCAGTCCTTCGCCCCTCTTTTCAAGATACTTGGCGACAGGCGAGTCCGCGCGAGTGGGCGTGAGGAGCTGAATGTACGAGTCCGCGACTCGTAGCATCGCCTCAGACACACCGTCGGACGCAACGTCCTCGCGGTGTTCCACGCTGGCACCGAAGACTTCTTGGTACCAGGCAATTGCGGCGTCGAGGTCATGGACCGCGATGGCCACGTGATCAATTTCGATAAGTAGCGACTCCACCCCTACTCCGTGTCGTGGCGACGGAATATTGTTAGACGTTCCTCACCGATTCGTTGGCGCAACTCAGGGTTGGTCACGCCGAGGCCCTCACGTTGCGCGGCGCACAAAATGCCAATCTTGCCTTCGTGTCGATTGTGATGCAACTCGTACGTGGCCTCGCCTACCTGTTCTAAAGGAAACACCGAAGAGAGCGGCGGCACCACCTTGCCGTCGAGGATCGTTTGATTGGCCGACCACGCTTCTCGGTAGTTCGCGAAGTGCGAACCCTTGATGGTCTTTAGTTTCATCCAGAGATGACGATTGTCGTACTCGATCATGTAGCCGGAGGTNNGCTCAAAGACAATGTCGGGGTCGTCACCGACGAGCACGCGAATGTCCTTTCCGAACCGGCGCCACTCCGTCTCGTCCTGGGTGTGTTCGTCTTTCCAGAACTGGTACTTCTTCTCCTGGCGATTGATGACGTATTCGCAGCCCAGTTCATGAAGGGTGTCAACCTTGTTGGCGCTCGAGACCACACCTATTGGCGTGCCACCCGAATTGAGCACGTGCTGTACGGCGAATGAGCCGAGGCCGCCCGAGGCGCCCCAGATCAAGACTTTGTCGCCCTGGGTGACCGGCGCGCCGTTACGTGACACGAGCATGCGGTACGCCGTGGAATTGCACAGCGCGTTCACCGCAGATTCCTCCCACGTCAAGTGGGTTGGCTTGGGCATCAGCTGATTGGCTTTCACCACTGAGATGTCGGCGAGTCCGCCAAAGTTCGTCTCGAATCCCCAGATGCGTTGATTGTCCGAGCGCATCGAGTCGTCGTGGGCACTGGGATCTTGATCGTCCACGTAGTTGCAATGCACGGTGACCTCGTCGCCAACCTTCCAGTTGCGTACCGCCGATCCCGCACGCACGATCACCCCGGCCGCATCGGAACCAACCACGTGATAGTCGAGCGCATGGCGCTGGCCCCAGATTGACTCCTTGGCGAGACGGTCCAGGAAACCGAAGGTCGACAGGGGTTCAAAAATGCTCGTCCACACCGTATTGAAATTGATCGACGATGCCATCACAACAATGAACACCTCGTCCGGCGCTAGCTCGGGTAACGCCACTTCATCGACGTGCAGGCTTTGACGCGGGTCCTTGTCGCGGCTCTCGATTCCTTCGAACATGTTCTGTTCATCACGACGAACGAACACGGCCCGAGTCGTGGCGGGCATCGGAGTGTCGGCCAACGTCTCGCCAGTGGCGCCCGCGCGTACGGCTTCGAGAATCTCACTCATCTCGGCGAGGTTAGTTGTATTCCAATACGCCCAGCGCCTGGGCGCTGAGTTCGAATTCAGCGCGCACCGCTCAACGAGCCCGCACGTCATTGTCACCCTGCGCCGCGGCAGCAATTTCACACGAACGTCTATCGTGCACGTAGTCACATCTTTCATCTTTAGGAGTCACCATGTCACGCAGCGTCATCGTCGCCGGCAGTCGAACCGCCATTGGCAAACTCGCGGGCGTCTTCGCCTCGCTCAGCGCGCAAGACCTTGGCGGCACCGCCATCAAGGGAGTCCTCGAGCGCACCGGGATTGACCCGGCGACAGTGGACGTTGTACTGATGGGCCAGGTGATCCAGGCAGGTCAGGGTCAGATAACGGCCCGCCAAGCCGCGGTCAAGGGTGGGATCCCGATGACCGTGAACGCGACCACGATTAACAAGGTCTGTCTTTCGGGGCTCCAGACCATCTACTTGGCCGACCTGATGGTTCGCGCCGGTGAAGCCGACATCGTCGTCGCCGGCGGCATGGAGTCAATGACCAACGCGCCCTACCTCCTACCGGGAGCGCGCGCCGGCTACCGGATTGGCGATCAGAGTGTCGTGGACTCCATGATGTTCGACGCGCTCAGTTGCGCCTTCGACGAGTGCGCGATGGGACTGTCCACCGAGCGTCACAACGCGGGACGAATCTCGCGCGCGCGCCAAGACGAATTCTCCGCACGCAGCCATCAGTTGGCTGCCGCAGCGATTGCGTCGGGAAGATTTGCCGAAGAGATCGTCGACGTAGCGGTCCCCCAAAGAAAGGGCGATCCGACGATTGTCAACACCGACGAAGGGGTGCGCGCCGAGACGACAGTCGAGTCACTCGGACAGCTTCGTGCAGCGTTCGAAAAGGACGGCACGATCACGGCCGGCAACGCGTCGCAGATCTCAGATGGTGGAGCCGCAATATTGGTGATGTCCGCATCGCGCGCCGAAGAACTTGGTCTTGAGCCACTGGGCGAACTCGTGAGCTACGGCCAAGTCGCTGGACCCGATGCCTCTCTGCTGTCGCAACCCTCAAACGCCATCGCGAAAGCCGCCGCCAAAGCCGGTCTTGACGTCAGGGGGCTCGACCTCTACGAAATCAATGAGGCGTTCGCCGCGGTGGGTTTAGCGTCAGCCGACGAACTGGGCATCGATGAGGCAAAGTTGAACGTCAATGGCGGGGCCATTGCGTTAGGACATCCCGTGGGCATGTCGGGAACTCGCCTCGCGCTCACCGCGTTGCTCGAACTGCGACGCCGTGGTGGCGGCGTGGCCGCCGTGGGGCTCTGCGGTGGCGGCGGTCAGGGCGACGCGGCGATTTTTCGTTCTTTTTGATCGGGGATATAACTCGCCACCACTTCGTAGCGCTGAGCTTGGAGCATCTCGCCATCAGGTAGCGCCAACACGTACGCGCCGCCGAGCGCGAAGCTTTGGGTTCGAAGTTCTTCGGGAACCTCGCGCGCGAGCACGAACATCAGATCGTGCACCGAAGGGTTGTGTCCGACAATCATCAACGACGTCGTCATTGGATCGATGTCCCGAAGTGCTTGGAGCAGGTCCTCTCCCGTCACCTCTCGCGTACCGGCGTAGATTGATCGCTCGAACGTGCGGTCAGCGACAAAATCGGTTCCATCAAATCCGAGTTCGAACGTCTCCGAAGTACGAACGGCACTGCTGACGAGTGCCGTCACCGGTCCGAAGCGACCCAGCGATTCTGCGTCACGAGCCCAGGCCCGCAGCTGCTTGCACTGCCTTCGACCGCGACCGCTCAGCGGTCGATCGAAGTCCAGACCCATGGGCAGCGGCGGTGATGCCTTGGCGTGACGGACAATGACGAGATAACGCATATCCATAGTCTGGCGCGTGACGTCGACGTCGTTTAGCGTTACTTCGTGCACGTAACCCTGACGTACTTTCAAGCGGTAGTGATGGGACTCGTGCAAGGCATCACGGAACTCTTTCCAATCTCGAGCCTCGGCCACGGCGTGCTCGTGCCCGCCCTGCTCGGATGGCACAACCTGGTCAGTAGCCAGTCGGCCTCGCAATCATTTTTTCTGGTGTTCCTCGTGGGACTGCACGTCGGCACCGCGGTGGGCCTCATCGTCTTCTATCGCAAAACGTGGGCGAAACTGCTCGCCGGACTGGGCCGCCAGGTTTCAAAATCTCGCAGTGAAGGGCTCTCGTCGCTGTGGCATCTGGACAACCCCGACATGGACCCGAGCTACCGACTCCTGTTCATCCTCGCCGTCGGCAGCATTCCCGTCGGGATCGCCGGGCTATTCCTCGAACACGCGCTGCGCGTGCTCTTCGCCAAGCCGCTCGCCGCTGCCATATTCCTCACCGTCAATGGTGTGATCCTGCTCGTCGGTGAAAGCCTGCTGCGATCGCGTGGGCGCCACGTCATGCACCGCACGCTCGACACAATCAGTGTGAAGGGTGCGCTCGCCATTGGCTCTTCGCAGATACTCGCCCTGCTGGCGGGAATATCGCGCAGTGGCGTCACGATGGTCTCGGGCCTGCTCGGACACCTTGATCATGAAGACGCCGCGAACTTCTCGTTCCTGCTGGCAACGCCCGTCATCTTGGTTGCCGGGCTCTACAAACTTCCGTCACTGATGGGCTCGCTCGGCGACGGTGTGCGCATGCAAACCTTGGTGGGCGCACTTTGTGCCATGGTGGCGGCGTATGTTGCCGTGCGTTTCTTGACCAAGTGGTTTGCCACCAAGACGCTTCGGCCATTCGGCATCTACTGCCTGATTGCCGGTCTGCTCTGCGTCGTTCGCTTCGCCTAATCGTGCAGTACGTGTCGGCCCTCAATTGCGCGGCCGAGCGTCAGGTCATCGGCGAACTCCAGGTCACCGCCCACGGGCAGCCCGCTCGCTGGCTGTGAGACCACGAGGCCAGGCATCTGCAAAAGTCGACTCAAGTACATGGCCGTCGCGTCGCCTTCAACGTTCGAGTTAAAGCAGAGAATTACTTCCTTCACCGGACCGCTGAGGCGTTGGACCAGTTCCTGGATTCGAAGGCGATCCGGCGTCACGCCCTCCAAGGGACTGAGCACGCCGTGCAGCACGTGGTAGGTCCCGTGAAAGGCACCTGATCGCTCCACGGCCACCACGTCCGGTGGATTTTCCACTACGCAGATCGTCGTCTGATCGCGACGACTGTCGGCGCAGATAAGACAGAGTCCACCGGTTTCAGCGATATTGCAACAACGCTCACAAAACGAGAGCTTCACTTTCATCTCGTCCAGTGCTTGGGCCAGTCGGGCCACGTCCTCACTGGGTTGGCGCATCAACCAGAACGCGATTCGCTGGGCCGACTTTGGCCCGACGCCCGGAAAGCGGCCCAGTTCGTCGACAACCGATTGCAACGGCGGCGGGTAGTTCATCAAATTTCCTCGGCGCCCGGAAACATTTCACTGATGAGATGGCCCGCCATCGAGTCAACCACCACCGTTGACTCCTCACTGGCGTCATCATCAACGCCGCTCAATTCCGACTCGGGCTGCGGTGCTCGCGGTCTTGCGGCGACGGGACGTGGCGGCGACGCGTCGATGACCCATTCAATCTGAATTGGGACCTTGAATTCATGATCCATCGCGCTCTTTAGACCTGGGGCAATGTGATCGGTATTCTGGCGCATCTCTTCGTTCGGCAACGAGACCGTCAATCGATGACCCTCGAGCGATCGCACGTGCGCGTTCTTCAACAACAACTGGGCCGAGCGCGGCGTGCGTGGCACCACGTGGTTTTCAAATCTCTCGGTCACGTCCTCGAGGCTGAGCGGGGCATCGCTGCTCACCGACGGCGCCGTCGGCAGGTCGGACGGGGTCGCCACGGACTCAGATGTCACGGGTGCGGCGGTGACTTCGGACGTCTCTCTTGGCGCCGTCGTGCCGATTGGTCGCAGTGGTGTCGCGGGCACCGGTGGCGTGCTCGCGACCGGACGGGCACCTTCTCGTTCTAACTTCGTGAGACGTTCGTCAAGGGACTGCACAGAACTGTCCAGTTCCGGTCGAATAAGGCGCACCAATGCCACCTCGAGGGTCACCACTTTTTCCGGGGCACTCTTCATCTCTCGCATGGCCAACCCAAAGGTCTCGAGAATCCGCACGGTGCGTGGAAGTCCCAGCTGCGCTCCCCACGCGCTCAGACGTTCGCGGTCACTGTCGACGGCGTCCGCAACTTCCGGCGCCACCTGAAGCAGGAAGACCTGACGAACTTCCGCGGCGAAACTCTCGGCGAGTTGTTCCGGGTCCCACCCCTCCTTCGTGAGTACCGCCAGTGACCGCAACGCGCCGACTGCGTCGAGGTTGACCAACGAATGAAACAGTCCGTCGAACTCCGGCTGGGTCTCACTGAGCGCACCGGTCGCAATGAGTTGATCGAGGGCACTCAATGCATCTCGGGCAGAACCACGACCGAGTCGGACCGCCGCGTCAATCAGCTCGTCGTCGGCCGCCAGACCGGCAGCACCCTTCACATCGTGCAGCAGCGAACTCAGGGTCTCGCCGCCAATGAGTCGAAACTCAAGATGTTGCGTGCGCGAACGAATTGTGGGCATGACCTTGTGCGGTTCCGTCGTCGCCAAAACGAACACTACGTGTTGTGGCGGCTCTTCAAGTGTCTTCAGCAGCGCCGCTGATGCTGCCTTTGAAAGCTGGTGGACTTCGTCAAAGATGTACACCTTCCAGCTACCCGGAGTACCGTGCCAGGCGCCCGCGATGATCTCGCGAATGTCGTCGACCCCGTTGTTCGACGCCGCGTCGAGTTCCACCACGTCGAGTGAGGATCCCTTGGTGATCGCGACACAGCTACCGCATTCGTCGCAGGCATCACCGTCGCGCGGGTGTTCGCAGTTGAGCGCCTTGGCGAGGATGCGAGCCGTCGTAGTCTTGCCCGTTCCCCGCGGTCCCGAGAAGAGATAGGCGTGCACCACGCGGTCGTTCTTGACGGCACCCTGCAGTGCGCGAACCACGTGGTCCTGACCGCGAAGTTCCGCGAATCGACCGGGCCGAAAGCGCCGATAGAGCGCCGTCACACCGTCAATCGAGGTGGGTACGGGAGTCGTTTCGGCCATGCACGCATGCTAACGGCGCGCTGTAAGGTGCCGAGGTCCAAAGCGGTGGTCAGGCGATCCGTGGCACCCAACACAATTCGCTGAGAGCTGCTGGCTTCCACCCCTGACTCGGTTCACGAACGGTCGTCGCACGGGACCCGACCACCGCTGTGGACCTCGGCGTAGAAAGGCTACCGCGCTGTCGTGGCGTTGACCTCGGGTAGCCTTGCAAGCCGGTATTCATTTCAACTTTTGAATATCGATACTTGGAGGAGTGCGAGAGCGGCCGNNGGCACGATTGGAAATCGTGTGAGGGGAAACCTTCCGTGGGTTCAAATCCCACCTCCTCCGCCAAGGGGTCTTCACGAAACTAGACCCCATCTGTGGACAAAATCCCGAGAGTCCCGTCCCAAGGTCGCTTAGTAGGTTCATTTCACCTCGTGCACTTCATACGAGGTCACATCGAAGACGCCACGTTCGACCTACCGGTGCTGCACGGCACGATTGCTTGTGCTGTGGAGCATTCGGAAAGTCAGACTTGATTCGAGCATTCCTCAAGGCTCAGGAGAACCTCAGGAATTCTTTAGCGTGGAATTAGTCGGTTGCTACCAACGACTTAAGGGGCCCAGCACAGAATCGGTTATGGAAAGAAAGAACCTCGCCTCTTGGATATTCACCATGCTGATCTCGCTGGGCACGTTTGCCGGTGTCCTCACCGCCATGGGTACGCTCGACGTGCCGATGGCGAGCACGGTCGCCGCCACCGCCCAATCGACGGTCGCNNCCTCTTCGCTCGCGTCGAATACTCCGGTTTCGCTCGCATCCCCACCCGCCGGGGGCGGTGACGACTCGTCGTTCACGACGGGCTCGCCCTCTTCTCCCTCGTTCTTCATCTCCGGTTCGGACAACTGACCATGCCCACTTCGACGAAGCGCACGAAACAACCGTTGCTCCCGGGTCGCGCGACGGCGCTGCCCGCGAGACCGCATCGCCGTTCGGGACCGGCGCCGATGCCGCGCGTCGCCGACTGGTTCGCCTGGTTGGGTGGCCTCGGCCTCGGGGCCAGTGCCGCGTTCGCGCTCTCGCAAGATTCCTTGCACTCGGTGACGTCAATGGCGGGCTTCCTCGACGCCCTCGGGCGACTGAGCGGCATGGTGGGCACCTACTTGCTGCTCGTGATGCTGTTGTTAATGGCGCGCATCCCCTGGCTCGAGCGCACAATCGGTCAGGATCGGCTCACTCGTTGGCACCGACGCATCGGTGCTTGGCCGGTCGTGCTCATCACGTTGCACGTGGTGACACTGCTCTTCGGCTACGCCGCCGCGGCCAAGACGAACGTCGTGAACCAGGCTGTCACGTTCATTCAGCACTACCCCGACATGCTGATGGCCTTCGTCGGCTTCGGGTTGTTGCTCCTCGCAACGGCATTCTCCATTCCTCAGATCCGACGCCGGCTGCGCTACGAGACGTGGTGGACCATCCACCTCGCGTTCTACTTCGCGGTCGCGCTCAGTTTCGCCCACCAGGTCCGTACCGGCATCATCTTCTTGGGCCACCCGATGACCGTCGCGCTGTGGACGAGAGTATTCGTCGGCGTGGCCGGCGTGCTGGTGCTCTCGCGCGTCGTGCGACCGATACTGGCGAACGTGCGCTACCGCTTGCGCGTGACCTCGGTCGAAGAGGTCTCGCCCGGCGTGTTCGCCATCGTGATGCGCGGCCACCACCTGGAGCGCCTCAATGTCTCGGGCGGTCAGTACTTCCAATGGCGCTTTCTCGCCCCGGGATTGCTCGTCCACAGTCACCCCTACTCGCTCTCGGCCCTCCCGAACCCGCCGTATCTGCGCGTGACAGTGAAGGCCTTGGGTGACCAGTCCTCCGCACTCGCGTATTTACGTCCCGGCACACGCGTCTTCGTTGAGGGTCCCTACGGCGTCTTCACGCGCCACCAGATATCGGCACCCGCCGTCACGCTCATCGGCGCCGGCGTGGGAGTGACACCTTTGCGGGCCCTGCTCGAGGACCTACCGGACGACATAGCGGTAACGGTGCTGCTGCGTGCGTCGAACCCCGAGGACCTGGTGCACGCCGACGAAGTGTGCGCGCTCGTCGAGCAGCGCCAGGGAACCTTTCACTCCATCCTCGGGCCACGTCAACGAGCGCGACTCGACCGCGACACCTTGAACGAACTGGTCCCTCGAGTTCGCGACAGTGACGTCTACATCTGTGGTCCCGCGAGTTTCGCCGATGACGTCGCCAGAGCCGCCGCCAGTTTGGGCGTACCCACCACACGTATCCACCAAGAGGAGTTCACATTCTGATGACTACACGTCGCACACCCATGGTCGTCCTCGGCGCCGTTGTTGGCCTCGTCGCAATCGGTAGCTTCCACGCAAGCCCGGCGGCTCTCGCCATGACGACGACAGCCCCCGCCCCGACATCGCGCAGCGCACCCACGCCCACGCCCACCAATCACTCGACGGCGCAATCGGCACCAGCCACCTCCAGCACATCTGTTGCGCCGTCGACAGTGCGTAGCCAGATCGGCTCGACCGTAAATTACAACTACGGCACGCTCGCGGTCTCGGTTACCGTCCAGGGCAAGACCATCACCAACATATCGGTGCCGTCACTCAACGACGGTGGCAATTCGTACTCCCAGAGTCTCGACTCGATGTCGATCCCCATCCTCACGAAGGAAGCCATGGCCGCCCAGAGCGCCCATATTCAGAGCGTCTCGGGTGCGAGCTACACCAGCGCCGGCTTCATCCAGTCACTACAANNAAGTGCGTTGACGGCGTTGGGAATTTGAGATGACCACCTCAATCCTCGACCCGACCACCTGGACGATGCGTCGCGAAGAGGAGGTCATGGGCACCGTTGTCGTGCTCGACCTCTACGCCGACGCCTCGGTGACCACCGACGAACTGTCGCCGTCGCTGCACGCGGCGATCCACGAACTGCACGAAGCCGACCGGATCTTTTCCACCTACGACCCGGCGAGCGCGATGAGTCGGGTCCGCGACGGAACCCTGGACCCGGCGGACGCGCCGCGTGTCATCAGCGACGTACTCGAACTCTGCCGTAACGCACGAGAGCTGAGCGACGGGTGGTTCAATCCCTGGGGACTGACCGGAGGCGTCGACCCGACGGGCTACGTGAAGGGTTGGGCCGCCCAGCGTGCGTTGGAGCAGCTGCGCGCAGGACCGGTGCGCGCGGCGATGGTCAACGCGGCTGGCGACCTCGTCTGCTTCGGCGTTCCGCACCCCGGCGAGCTCTTTCGCGCGGGTATCGTCGATCCCTTTCGAACCGACTCGTTAGTGGCGTTGGCGGACCTCCGCGCGGCCCTCGCGACGTCGGGCACCTACGAGCGCGGCGCACATCTCATTGATCCCTTCACCCGTCGAGCGAACGCCCGGCTCGCTTCGGCGAGCGTGAGCGGACCGGACCTCGGAATGTGTGACGCGTTGGCCACGGCGCTGTGCGTGGCCGGCGAGGAGATGCTCGCCACCATTGATTCGCTCGCTGGCTACGAGGCTTTCGTCGTAGGACTCGACGGCACGCGTCGGTGGACGACTGGTTTCGCGCTGGCCGGGATAACCAACTATGACCCCACGGCCGCCGGGTAAAAGAGTGTGGTCAAGGTGCTCAAAATCGTGTGGGGCGCTCAGATTCACCAATTCAAGCAAATCGCCGCATCAGGGTGATTGGAGTTTCGTAAACACCCCGCCAACTTGTGGTCAACCCCACTCACTGGTGCGCCCTTATGAGCCTTGAGTCTGGGTGTGGGTTGAATGTGGGATTTCAAACTCGTTGGGCGTCAGGTAATTCAACGAGTTGTGTCGACGCTCACGGTTCTAGAAGTTCTCGATATGGTCGGCCGTGACAACCGAGAGTTCGACGATGGTGATCCATTGTTGGCGAATGAGCAGTTCAATCTGCACCAATCCCAAGAGCACTCCATCGGCGCGTTGTCGTGGCAGTCACCGACGGTGTTCATTGATCCGAGTAGTCCATGACAACGTCTGTTCTCGATGAGGCCCCACGGAGATCTGACTGTCGTGGAGGGATCTGAATCAACTCCGAGATCGACAGTCGCGAAATCAGCACGTGACCTTTTAACTCAGTGTATTTCCTCCGCCACAACGACTAAACGACTAGAAATGTTTCGTGCTTTTCGCCACCTCTGGACTGACCCTAGCAATTGGCATCATTGCTCCCCTTTTTACGATCCTCCAGTGCGTAGCGCAGGCGATGCGCATAAATCGCACTGGAGCCGCAGGCGTCTCTATGAGTACATGGATACTCTCGGCCTTCGTAGCAGAGGCTTGGATCGCTTACGGATTTTCGTTCCACGTCCCCGCTGAGATCTATGCCAACGTCGCTTTCCTGATCGTGGCAGGTTACGTCGTGTTGGTCGCCGCACGCAGTCAGAATGTATTGCGGAACGCGAGCATCGGTTGCTTGGGCGCCACCGCCCTAGCGGTGCTTATTTCCCTGACCGGAATGTCGCACCATTGGCGATGGATTCTCGCTACGATCGCGGTCGGCGGTGCCGTCGTGATCTATCTCCCTCAGATGATTTTGACACTTCGATCGAGGGATTTGGTGGGTGTGTCTATCGTCAGTTGGGTGCTCGCCTTAGTAACCAGTCTGGCGTGGACACTATACGGAGTCTTGATTCATCAGCCTCCGGTCGCACTGCCAGCTGTCGTGATGATTCCGACGACCCTCGTCATCCTGGTCCAGGTCACGCGCCATCGTCTGCGCGGACGGGCGCTTACTGGATCTCTCGCACCCGTTGTCGAATAGATATGGTCGACGCGAGAATGATTGGCGGAACAATTACGGTCGACGACGCGAGAAGAAATCTCGAAGTAGTAGAGCCGACTCACTCGCCAAGACGTCATAAGTGAGGTCGCATTCGTGCAAAAGCCGCGGATCACTCAGAAGGTTGTAGCGAGATCCCACGGCTCCGGCCTTTTCGTCCAGTGCGCCAATGACCACCCTTGAGACGCGGGCATTTAGGAGAGCTCCCGCACACATTGCGCAGGGTTCCAGAGTGACGTAGGCCGTAACGCCGTCCATACGCCAACCATCGCGCGCGCTGGCCGCGCGGCGCAACGCAACCACCTCGGCGTGAGCGGTGGGATCTTGATCAACTTCGCGTCGATTCTCCCCGATCGCAACGACCACACCCTCTTGGACTAACACACATCCGACGGGCACGTCCTCGTGCGCGCCGGCATCGTTTGCGGCTTCCAGCGCAACACGCATGAACGCTTCATCGCTCGCTACATCAACCACGTGATCACTCCCTTGGGCAAAACTTGACTGCC
>PMAL01000020.1 GCA_003152555.1 Acidimicrobiaceae bacterium
ACTGGAAGAAGGCGCACCTCGAAATCGCCAAGCACATGGACAAGTACAACATCGAAGACTCGCCCGAGAACTTCGTGCGGGCCAGTCAAGAGACGGCCTGGCTCGAGATCTACCGCCGCGCGCGTCCCGGTGAAGTCCAGACGATTGAAGCGGCCCGCCAGTACTTTGAGGGCGCCTTCTTCTCGGAGAAGCGCTACGACCTCTCACGCGTGGGCCGTTACAAGCTCGACCGCAAACTGGGCGACGAAGTTGCCAAGAACGTCGAACTGTTCGGCGACGTGCTGGAGCGTCCGAACTCGGACCTGCACGTGCTCTCTAAGGCCGAGGTCCTCGCGACCGCGACCTACCTGCTCAACCTCGCCCGGGACCGCACCGCCAAGGAAACGACCTACCACATCGACGACCAGGACCACTTCGCCAACCGCCGCATCCGCAGCGTGGGCGAACTGATCCAGAACGCCCTGCGTACCGGACTGTCGCGCATGGAGCGCGTGGTTCGCGAGCGCATGAACACCCAGGACGTGGAAGCAATCGCGCCCCAGACGCTGATCAACATCCGTCCCGTGATGTCGGCCATCAAGGAGTTCTTCGCGACCTCCCAGTTGAGCCAGTTCATGGACCAGAACAACCCCTTGTCAGGTCTCACCCACAAGCGCCGTCTCTCCGCGCTGGGCCCAGGCGGACTGTCCCGCGAGCGCGCCGGACTCGAAGTCCGTGACGTCCACTCCTCGCACTACGGACGCATGTGCCCNNGAGACGCCGTACCGCGTGGTCACCAGCGGCAAGGTCACCGGTGAGATCAAGTACTTCACCGCCGACGAAGAAGAGCGTTACGTCATTGCCCAGGCCAACACCGAAGTCGACGACAAGGGCGTCATCAAGGCCGACCGCGTCCTCGTGCGCCGTGGCCCGATTGGTACCGGCCTACGCGTCGGGGCGTCGAACAAGTCGTCGTCGACCACGTCCGAGATCGACTTCGTCAAGCCCGACGAGGTTGAGTTGATGGACGTCTCGACCAAGCAGGTCATTTCGGTCGCCACCTCGCTGATTCCTTTCGTGGAGCACGACGACGCGCAGCGCGCGTTGATGGGCGCCAACATGCAGAAGCAGGCCGTGCCGCTGATCATGCCCGAAGCGCCCTTCGTGGGCACCGGCATGGAAGCGCGCGCCGCGCTCGACTCGGGTGACGTACTGATTGCCGAAGGCGAGGGCGTCGTTCGCTCCGTCTCGGGCGACCGCATTGTCGTCGAGTACGAAAAGGACGTCACCGACCGCTACGGCAAGACCCTGGGCAAGAAGCAGTACAACTTGAACAAGTTCCGCCGTTCGAACCAGGACACGTCGATCAACCAGAAGCCGCTCGTCTTTGGCGGCGAGACGGTCGTTGCCGGTGACCTGTTGGCCGACGGCACCAGCACCTACAACGGTGAACTGGCACTGGGCAAGAACCTGCTCGTCGCCTACATGCCCTGGGAGGGCTACAACTACGAGGACGCCATCATCTTGAATGAGCGTCTCGTGCGTGACGACGTGCTCACCTCGATCCACGTGAAGGAATACGAGATTGACGCGCGCGACACCAAGTTGGGCGCCGAGGAAATCACCCGTGACATCCCGAACCTGCCCGACGACATCCTGGCCGACCTCGACGACCGCGGCATCGTGCGCATTGGCGCCGAAGTTGAGCCCGGCGACATCCTGGTCGGCAAAGTCACCCCCAAGGGTGAGACCGAGCAGTCGCCCGAAGAGCGACTGTTGCGCGCGATCTTTGGCGAGAAGGCGCGCGAGGTGCGTGACACCTCGCTCAAGGTCCCTCACGGCGAGTCCGGCAAGGTCATCGACGTCAAGGTCTACAGCCGCGACGAGGACCACGAAATGCAGCCGGGCGTCAACCAGTTGGTCAAGGTCTACGTCGCTCAGAAGCGCAAGATCTCCGAGGGCGACAAGCTCGCCGGACGCCACGGCAACAAGGGCGTTATCTCCAAGATCCTGCCCGAAGAGGACATGCCCTTCATGGCCGACGGCACGCCGGTCGACATCATCCTGAGCCCGCTCGGAGTACCGAGCCGCATGAACGTGGGCCAGGTTCTTGAGAGTCACCTCGGCTACGCCGCTCGTTACGGTTGGGAAGGCATTGAAGTCAACCCCGCGGTGGGCACCTCGGGCCACTCCGACCAGCGCGACCCCGCAACCCGTCCCTACCGCAAGACCCGTCCGCGCACCGAGCCCGCGGTCTACGTCGCTACGCCATCGTTTGACGGTGCGCACTGGGACGAGACCGAGCGCGCCAAGGACAAGCCCACCATCCAGCACACCTTCGCGACGCTCAACGTCGACGGGGCTAACGGCATGCGCCTGCTCGCGGGCGACAATGACGGCAAGGTCTCGCTCTACAACGGTCGCACCGGTGAGCTCTACGACAACCCGATTTCGGTGGGCTACGCCTACATCTTGAAGCTGGCCCACATGGTCGACGACAAGATCCACGCCCGCTCGACCGGTCCGTACTCCATGATCACCGCCCAGCCCCTCGGTGGCAAGGCCCAATTCGGTGGCCAGCGCTTCGGTGAGATGGAAGTCTGGGCCTTGGAGGCCTACGGTGCCGCCTACGCGCTTCAGGAACTGTTGACGGTCAAGTCCGACGACATGAAGGGCCGCGAACGCGCCTACGAAGCAATCGTTAAGGGTCAGAACCTGCCCGAGCCGGGAATTCCCGAGTCGTTCAAGGTGCTGATCAAGGAAATGCAATCGCTCTGCTTGAACGTGGAAGTTCGCGACAAGAACAAGCAGCACGTTGATCTTGCCGACACCGAAGAGGACTTCTTCTCGGTCACGCGTGAATTGGGCATCGACATCAGTCGACCCGAGCGCGGCAGTGACGAAGAAGATGCCCGCCGTGCGGCCGAAAGGAAGTTGTCATGAG
>PMAL01000170.1 GCA_003152555.1 Acidimicrobiaceae bacterium
CGCACGTACAACTTCAAGGAGAATCGCGTCACTGATCATCGCATCAACTTGACGAACTACAGCCTTGACGCAGTTTTGGCGGGCGACCTTGACCCGTACGTCGACGCGCTGCTCGCGGACAAGCGAGCTCGCCAACTGGCCGAGAGTGACGGGCGTTAATCACGATCTCGTAGCCGAGCTCGTTGAGAGCGGGCTCGACGCGCGCGAGGCACGCTGGCTCGTCGAGGAGTTCGTCTCTGGTGACGAATTCGAAGATCTGTCGACGCTGTACGCCGCCGCGCGTCGTCGCCGTGACGGTGAGCCAATCCAGTACGTGATCGGGCACTGGCCGTTTCGGTCCTTGGACCTTGACGTCGATCCTCGAGTCCTCATTCCGAGGCCCGAAAGCGAAGAACTCGTCGGCGTTGCCTTGAGCGAACTGGCCCAGGGAAACGTTCGTGCGCCCGTGATCATGGATCTGGGTTGCGGGTCGGGAGCGATTGGTTTGGCACTGCTCCGCGAACTGGTAGAACGTGGCGTGGCGGCCACGCTGATAGCGGTCGACGAGTCGGGTGACGCGCTGGGCGTCGCCCGAGAGAACGCCATCAAGCATGACCTACGCGCAGTCTCATTTGTGCAATCATCGTGGTTCGAAGATCTTGACGAGTCGTTGCGAGGTCGAGTTGATCTCATCGTGGCGAATCCGCCGTATGTTGGCGTCCTGGAATTCGAGGATCTCGAAGATGTATTGCGTCACGAACCACTGAGCGCCATCGTGGCATCGGACGCGCACGGCGTCGTCGGATTCGAGGATCTGGATGTGATCATTTCTGGCGCGCTTGGTTGGTTGAGCCCCAGTGGCACGTTGATCTGCGAACACTCGAACGTGCATCGCACCGCGGTGATTGAGGCCGCGACGAGGGCCGGCTTTAACAGCGTGGACGACCTGGACGATATGGCCGGTCACCCGCGCATCCTGGTGGCGCGGCGAACATGACGAAGGTGCTCGACGTTGAAGGCGCGCTTGACGCCTTGGTTACCGGTGGCGTTGTTGGTCTGCCGACTGACACGGTCTACGGTCTGGCCGCTTCGCTCGCGCATCCGCTGGCGATCGCCGCGCTTTTTCAGTTGAAAGGCCGCCCAACAACTGTGGCGCTGCCCGTACTGGTCAGTTCCGTAGCCCAGATCGAAGAACTGGGTGTCAAGTGGACGCGAAGAGCCCGTACCCTCAGTGACACGTTGTGGCCGGGCGCGCTGACGGTAGTCGTCGCGGTGCCATCGGCGTTGTCGGCGTTGGTTGGCAGTGCAACAGACACGGTGGGCTTTCGCTGTCCTCACGACGAGCTGTTACTCAGATTGCTTCAGCGAAGTGGACCCTTGGCGCTCACCAGTGCGAACGCGCACGGGAAGCGGCCGTGCGAAAGTGCGTCACAACTTCTCGAAGCCTTCGATGGTCGGAGCGGGCTGAGCGGCGTGATTGACGATGGACTTCGTACGGGCGACGTCTCGACCGTTGTTGACATCTCGCAACCGGAATGGCGAATAGTGCGCCAAGGCGCGACGAGTGCGGCGGCCCTCTCGGTGCTTCTCGACTAACCCCCCCAGCGAACGATAAGGTCGATTTTCGACGCGTTCAATCAGGAGGTTTCCTATGGCTGAAGTTGAAGTGGCTCGATCGGCGATATTTGCCTATGCCGACCAGTACGTGAATGAACGCGCGGTGCTGGACCCAATCTTTGGTACCGAAATTGGCGCGCACGAGGTGGACCATCTGCTCACGGATTTTTCTTCCGGTCAGGCACATCGAAACTTGGCCCATACGCAAGCGGCGCTCGATCACATAATCGGACTCGAGCCCGGAGATGATCTCGACCGCGTTGCCCGGGCCGTCATGATTGAACGCCTGGAGAGTCAACTCGAGTTGGAACGCAGTGGCGAGGACCGGCGGACCTGGGGAGTCATTCATTCTCCGCTCTCGAGCGTTCGCCAAGCATTTGAACTCATGGATGCCACGAGTGCGCAACACGCAGAAGTGATTCGACTGCGCCTGATCCAGGTCCGCGTCTCGCTCAAGAGTTGGCAGAGTGGTCTTTATGACGCGGTGCCCGGGAGCATGCTTCCGTCGCGTCGACACATTCTGGGTGTGGCCCAGCAGGCGCGCACCTACGCGCAGGGAGCGTATTCTTCCTTCGCTCGCGAGGTAGCCCAGTCCACCGGTGTTGAATTTGAGGGTACGGGTTTGTCGGCCGCCGCGGCCGATGCCGACGGCGCGTGTGGCGAACTTGCGGAGTGGTTAGCCACGACACTTGCACCCTTGACCCACGATGATGACCGGTGCGGCCTGGAGCGATACAAGCGTTGGTACCGATACTGGAACGGATGCGATCTTGACGTTGAGGATCTCTACGCCTGGGGATGGCAGGACCTGCAGCGCATCAAAAATCGGATGTGGGAACTGGCGGGTCTATTGGCCCCCGACGCGACCACGCTGATGGCAGTGGCCGAGGTCCTCGACCATGACGATGCGCGGGCCATCAACGGTGCGGACGCGCTTTTAGAGAAACTCGACACATTCACCAAGGCAACGGTGGATCTGTTGGATGGCGCTCAGTTCGACATCGATCCGCGAATCCGTCGCTGTGACGTGCGACTGGCGCCGCAAGGTTCGGCGGCAGCGCCTTATTACATTGGACCGAGCGAGGACCTCACGCGTCCGGGGACGACCTGGTTTCCGACGCTCGGAGAGACTCGGTTCTCGTGGTGGCGTTACCCATCGATGTGGTACCACGAAGCTGTTCCGGGCCACCATCTTCAAGTAGCGACCGTCACCCTCTTGTCCGATCGCCTGTCGCGCTTTCACCGTCTCGACGGGTGGACGAGTGGTTACGGCGAAGGCTGGGCCCTCTACGCCGAGCGACTCATGGATGAACTTGGTGGTTACAGCGACCCGGGCGACGAGTTAGGTCACCTGTCAGCTCAGGCACTTCGCGCGGCGCGCATCGTGGTTGACTTGGGGCTGCACATGGGCCTTTCGGCGCCAGACGATCTCGGAGAATTGGGTGAACTAGGCGACTGCTCGGGACAGACGTGGACCGCGGAGATGGCGGTGGCTCTTTTGGAGGGGTGGGCGCTAGAGCCGCACGACTTTGCCGCGTCCGAGGTCGATCGCTATTTGAGCATGCCAGCTCAGGCGACTTCCTACAAGGTGGGTGAGCGCGTATGGCTCGAGATTCGCGAAGCTGCCCACCAACGTTTAGGGGGGCAGTTCGATTTAAAGAAATTCCACGCGCATTCGCTGAAACTCGGTCCAATGGGTTCAGATCCATTGCGGGTCGAGATGGCGACCTGGGACGGGGACTGACCAGAGTGGCCGTTCGCGGCGGTCAGCTATCAGCAATAATTATGAAGTGCCGCGTCTAGTCACTCCGGTCATAGCTCAGGGTTCACTTCGCTCGTTTCAGCAACCAACCATTGCGGCCAGCGAAACGCTGCAGCTTCGTCCATGGACGATCAAAGATGTGCCCGCTGTGATGGCCGCCTACATGGATCCCGACATACGCCATTGGAATCTGCGTTCCCTCGATGAACACGAAGCGGTAGAGCTCATTGAGGATTGGTGTAGTAGATGGGAAAGGGAAGTGGGCGCCTATTGGGCAATCGTTAGCCTTCCGGATGGAGAGGTGCTGGGCCGGATTGGCGTGCGAGAAATTAATCTCGAAGAAGGGATAGGGGAGTTTTCCTATTGGGTTATGCCCAACGCGCGAGGCCACGGGGTCGCCGGCCTAGCGGTTGAAATTGTTAGCGAGTGGGCATTCGAAGAGCTTGGTTTTCACCGGTTGGAATTGCGCCACTCAGTTCATAACCTGCCGTCCTGTCGCGTCGCAACAAAGTCTCATTTCGAGTTAGAAGGAATTCTTCGCAGCGTGTTTTTGCTTTCTGACGGTTGGCACGACGCTCACCTACACGCAAGAATCAATCCGAAGGCAAATGTCGTCGTGTGAATTGCGAGTCCGGGGTACTTACTTTTCTTTGTCGACCTTGATGCTGCTCACCCAGGAGGCGGGTCGCTTTTCTAGGTAGGCGTTCATGCCTTCGTGCGCTTCTTCGCTCGCGAACAACTCGTTGGACAACTGCGCCATTTTGGCAAAAGCCTCATTGTGTGAATGCGAAGTTGACTGCAGGGCAAGTTGCTTGGCTACGGCAATGGCGTGCGGTTCGCCCGCGAGCAAATCGTTGAGTATCTCATTGACTGTCGCGTCGAGCGTTTCGAGCGGCACGGAATGATTGATGAGGCCCATGCGCACTGCTTCATCGGCGGGGAAGCGATTGCCTCGTAAGAAAGACGATTGCGCGTCGGCTTGGCGCATCTTGGGTAGGCATACCACCGAGATCGTTGCGGGCACCACGCCGACGCGAACCTCCGTGAATCCGAACATCGCCGTGTCAATGGCGACGGAAATGTCCATCACTGCCGCCAGTCCCACGCCGCCCGCGACGCAATGTCCCGCGATGCGACCTACGAATGGTTTGAAGGAATTTTGTATCCGCTGGAATAACGCCGCCAAGTTCACCGCACTCGTTTCGCCGTCGTCCACGTCCTTGGTCGAACGTTCCGCGAGGTTGGCGCCCGCGCAAAAGACGTTGCCCATGTTGGTCAGCACCGCAACGCGAATGTCGGAATTGGCGTCAACGTCGTCGATCGCACCAATGAGTTCTTGGAGCAGTTGGCGGCTGAGCGTGTTGCGTCCTTCGACGTCGCCCAGCGTGATGGTCATCACGCCGTCTGATGTTGCAGTCGTGACAAAGTTCATTAGGAACTCCTTGCTTGAGGGCCGTTACTCGCCGCGCCAGCGAAGGCCTGCGCGCGCAGCAGCCAGTGACGGCCGAGATCGCCGGTTTCTAACGACGTGTCGTCAATGTGACGACGCTGGGTTACCACGAGGCAGAACTCATGTGCCGAGCCGCGGACCGTGTCGATTGCACCTTCGTCGCCCCAGGTCCACTGTTCGCCCGTTGGACTCGTCAGTTCCACGCGAACCTCGCTGTCCGGGACGTCTTCACCACGCACGGCGTAGGACCACTTCCTCGTCATGAAGCCCAGGCGGGCAATGTGCTGCAGGCGGTCGGTCGAACTTTGGCTCACTCCGAGTGCGTCCGCCACGTCAACACCGTGAGCCCACGTCTCCATCAGTCGGGCCGTGACGAACGAGACCGCCCCCATCGAGGGCCCGAACCACGCAACTCGGTCGCCTGCGTGCAGCGACCTCGACGCTTCCAGCAATATCGTTCGATTGTGGCGCCACGATGCCAACTGTTCTGACGACGAGAGTGAACGAAACGCGCCGAGTGTGTACTCGTCAATCCCTCGCGCCGCTGCGCCTTCGTAGAGCTGGCGAGCCTGATTTGCGAAACGCTCGGGGTCCGAAATGGCGCTCGCGCTGGCCCCGTCGAAGTAGGTGAGGTGACCGACCTGATCGGCGACACTCCAGCCCGGACTGGGCGTTGGGAGTTGGAACTGCTCATCGGTGATGTTGGCCACGGTGTCGTCAAGTGCCTGCTGTTCATCGGCGAGGTCGCGGCGAACGCCGTCAAGTGTGGTGCCATTCGCGGCGTGTTGCACGACGTCGTTCACGGCGCAGTGAGCAGGGATGTCGGAATGTCCACCACTCGGCTTCGCAGCCATTCGCCGAGCCCCTTGGCCTGCGCGTCTTGTCGCGTCGAGGCGGCCACGCCCTCTTCGAGCAATCCGTGCAGCACAAAGTTGAGCGAGCGCAACTTCGGTAGTCGATAGCGGTCAATTTTGAGGGTCTGCGCTTCGGGAAGCAGACGGCGGATCTCTTCGACGCTCAAGAAGTTGTCGAGCCAGGCCCAGGACTCGTCGTTGCGCGCGAATATTCCGACGTTGGCGTTGCCGCCTTTGTCGCCGGATCGCGCCCCAAAGAGTGTGCCGAGCGGCACCGCCGCAGTTGGACCACTTGTTTCGTTCGGTGAAGGGTCATCGTCGACCGTTATGTCGACCTCACCGCGAGGCGCGACGGAGTCGACGACGGTTCTCTCGCCGCCGAGGACCACCACGTATTGAGGGACCAGTTCGGCCGGCACGAGGGCCGGCCGGTAGACGCCGTAGGGAATTGCCGCTGACGTCGTTGAGCCGACATTGAAAAATCCCGGCGTCGACGAGAGTGCGATCTCGATGGCGGCGTTGGCCATAGCGCGACCGACCTTTGCCTCGTCGTGGTCCTTCAGAGTGATGTGCCACAGCGCCACGGCTTCTTCGTTGGTCGAGGGGTCCGGCTTGTCAGAGCGCACGACCTTGGTAGTGACGCTGTCGAAGTCATCTCGGGCGTACGGAGAAGCGAGCCAGAACGCCTCGTCGACCAGTTTCGCCTTCGCCTCAATGTCGAGCCCCGTGAGGGCGATATTGAGATCCTTGCGGTATCCACCGACCTCGTTCATCGCGACTTTCAGGGTCGGTGGCGGCGGCTCACCCTGGACGCCACTAATTCGGACCCGGTCCTTGGCGACCTGCTCCAGGTGAATCGTGTCGAAACGGGCCGAGACGTCCGGCCCCAAGTACGACGGGCTCGCAATCTCGTAGAGCAACTGCGAGGTGACGGTGCCGATCGACACCTCGCCTCCGGTGCCGTCGTGTTTTCCAATCACGGATGATCCATCGTCGGCGATCTCGGCCCAGGGAAAGCCGACGTTCGACATGTTGGCAATCTCGGTGAAGAACGAGTAGTTACCACCGCTGGCCTGTGCGCCGCACTCAATGACGTGACCGGCAACCACGGCGCCCGCCAACGCGTCCCAGTTGTCTCGACCCCAGCCGTGGTGCCATGCCGCTGGCCCACAGACAATGGCCGCGTCCGTCACCCGGCCGGTAATGACAATGTCGGCGCCCCGTGCCAACGCTTCAACGATGCCGAAGCAACCGAGGTAGGCGTTGGCGGTCAGGAAGCGAGTGATGTCGCCAACGGGTTCGCCGGTGTCGAGGTGCGCGAAGTCGACGCCGAAGGCCAGCAATTCGTCGAGTCGGGGCATGAGGTTGTCACCGTTGACGTAGGCAATGGTGGGCGAGAGGCCCAGCTTGGCCGCGACCTCGCTGACGGCCTGCGCGCAGTGATCTGGATCGAGTCCGCCGGCATTGGATACGACCTTGATGCCTTGGTCCAAGCAGGTGCCCATCACCTGTTCCATCTGCGTGACGAAGCTCCTGGCGTAGCCGGCGCCGGCGTGTTTGGCCTGCGTCCTCGCCAAGATCAACATGGTCAACTCGGCCAGCCAGTCACCAGTGAGGACGTCGATCGGTCCTCCTTCGACCATCTCCCGGGCCGCCGAAAGTCGGTCGCCGTAAAATCCTGAACAGTTGGCAATGCGCAACGGTTGCGCCATGGTCAGCTGTCCTCTTCATCGTGGTGAGCGTCGTCACTTTCGAGAGTGAGCAACACCGCACCGTTGTCGACTTGCTGGCCCGTCGTGACCAAGATGGCGGTCACTGTTCCCGTCGTGGGGGCACTGATGACGTGTTCCATCTTCATGGCCTCCATGACCACCAGTGTTTCTCCGGCGTCGACGTGCTGTCCGAGCGTTACCCGTACTTCAATGATGGCGCCGGGCATCGGCGCCGTGAGTCCGCCTACAGCGACGTCGACACCGGGCACGACGAATCGGGGCGTGATTGAAAACGTCGCGGTCCCTCGAACGCACTGCACGTGAAGTTGGTCCTTCGAGCGAGTCACCCGCTGGCGGGCGCGACGGCCATTAATCTCGACGTCAATGAATGACTCGCTCCACCCATGGATTCGAGCGTGACCATCTGTTCCCACGACGAAAGACCCGTCGCGTGCGGAGCGGTACTCGATCGAGAGGACCTGACCGCCCCATCCGAGTGCAGTCTGCTGCGGCGGGAGCCGGGCATTGCGCCAACCGCTCGGTACTTGAGAGAGCACGGTCGCTCTCGCGCGATTCTCTTCCTGCAACCAGAGGGCGCCAGCCGTGCTCGCCCAAAACAACTCGTCATCGCTCAGTACCAGCTCGCGGTCCGGCTTATAGCGGTCGATGAAATCGGTGGTCGTGTGGCCGGAAATGAATCCCGGGTGACGCAACGTGGCGACGAGAAAATCGCGATTCGTCGTGACCCCGCCGAGATGGAGCCGCTCGAGGGCCAGCGCCAGCACTGATGCTGCCTCTTCACGTGTCGGCGCGTACGCGATCACCTTGGCGAGCAGGGGATCAAATTCTGTCGTGACCGTCGTTGTCTCGTCGACACCGCACTCCCAACGGACTTCGGGAGTGCTCGATGCCTCGAAGGCCACCAGGGTGCCCGTCGCGGGCAAGAACCCCGCGCTCGGATCTTCGGCGCAGAGCCGCACCTCGATGGCGTGTCCGTCGAACAACACGTCGTCTTGGTCGTAGCCCAATGGCTCGCCGTCGGCGACACGGATCTGTTCGCGCACCAAGTCAATGCCAGTAACTTCCTCGCTCACCGGATGTTCGACCTGGAGGCGAGTGTTGACCTCGAGGAAGAAGAAGTCGCCCGTTTCGTTGTCCAGCAGGAATTCAACCGTGCCCGCGGAGTGATATCCAAGCGAGCGAGCGATGTCGAGCGCGGCCGACGTCATTTCCTGTCGGAGGACGTCGTCAACGCGAGGTGAGGGTGACTCCTCCACCAGTTTCTGATGCCGACGCTGAATCGAGCATTCGCGTTCGCCGAGATGGACGAGTGCTCCGTGACGATCGCCCAGAATTTGGATCTCGACGTGTCGCGCGGACGCCACGTAACGCTCCAAGAAGATCCGGTCGTCACCAAATCCACTTGAGGCCTCTCGGGCCGCCGCGGCGACTGCATCGTCGAGCTGCGAGGCGTTGGTCACGATTCTCATTCCCTTGCCGCCGCCACCGCCGACGGCCTTGACCATCAGCGGGTAGCCAACGGTGTCGGCGTCACTCGGATCGCTACACGACGGCAGGGTCGCAATACCGGCGGCGCGCGCTATGTCCTTGGCGGCCAGTTTGTCGCCCATCGCGGCAATCACGTCAGGCGACGGCCCGATCCAGATAAGACCGGCCGCTTCGACGTTCTTGGCGAATGCCGCGCTTTCAGAGAGGAACCCGTAACCGGGATGGACTGCTTGCGCGCCGCCGCGCGCCGCGGCTTCCAGCAGCGCAGCTCCATCTAGGTAACTAGTGGTAAGGAGAATTGATTCGTCGCATTCACCAACAAACGGAGCCGACGAGTCGGCCGCCACGTAGACGCCGACGCATCGAATGCCCATGTCGTGGGCGCCTCGAATAACGCGCCGAGCAATCTCGCCCCGGTTGGCAATCAAGAGCGTCGAAATGGTCACAGTCGAAAGACCCCGTAGCTGGTGGCCCCTTCGATGGCCTTGCTTCGCACGACCGAGAGGCACATTCCTAAAACCGTGCGGGTGTCGCGGGGGTCGATGATGCCGTCGTCACTCATGGCGCCCGTGGCGGCGAGTGCCAGCGAACCTTTCTCCTGGCTCGCTTCGACCGCTTCGACAATTTGACGATCCTCTTCTTCGTCGAATTCGATACCTTTGCGCTCCGCCTGACCCCGTCGAACCTGGGACATGACGCCGGCGATCTGCTTGGGCCCCATCACGGCAATCTTGGCCGTGGGCCACAAGAACGTGAACCGGTTCCCGAAGGCCCGGCCCGACATGCCGTAGGTGCCGGCGCCGTAGGACGATCCGACAATCACCGTGAGGTGGGGCACGTTCGAATTGGCGACGGCGTTGAGCATTTGCGAGCCCTTTTTGATGATGCCGTCCGCTTCGGCCTCGCGACCAACCATGTAACCCGTGATGTTCTGGAAGAAGATGAGCGGCACGTCGATCTGATTGCACAGTTGAATAAATTGACCGGCTTTTTCGGCGGCGTTCGGATAGATCACTCCGTTGTTGCCCAGGATCCCGACCGGGTAGCCATGGATGCTGGCCCATCCGCACACGAGCGTGCTGCCGTAACGGGCCTTGAACTCTTCGAAGCGTGACCCGTCGACGACTCGAGCGAAGATGTCGCGCACGTCGACGGGCTGGCGAAGGTCGCGGCTCACGATGCCGAGCAGCTCTTCGCTGTCATAGACCGGTTCGTCCGCGTTGAGCGAGGCGTCCGGTCCCTTTTTCCTCCAGTTGAGATGGGAGACGACTTCGCGGCAGAGTCGGATGGCGTCCATCTCGTCTTCCGCGAAGTAGTCGCCGAGGCCCGAGACGTCGGCGTGCAACTGCGCGCCACCTAACGTTTCGTCATCGGACTCTTCACCGGTCGCCATCTTGACCAGTGGTGGTCCGGCGAGGAAGATCTTGGATTGATCCTTGACAACGATGTTGTAGTCCGAGAGTCCCGGCTGGTAGGCGCCTCCAGCCGTCGACGATCCAAAGACCACACACACGGTGGGCACGCGCATCTTCGAGAGTTCAATGAGGTCGTAAAAGAAGCGTCCGCTCTCGGCGAAATGGCCCGTTTGCATGCGACCGCCGCCCCCGCTGCCCACGCGCAGGTCCGCGCCCGCTGACTCGACAAAGCTGACGTACGGGATCTGATTGTCGCGCGCGATTTCTAGCGCGCGCATCCACTTCTTGGCCGAATAGGCCGTCAACGCACCGCCCAACACCGAAGGGTCGTTGGCCATGATGAGACACTCAGTGCCGGCAATGACGCCGATGCCCACGACCATGCCGCCGCCCATCGCGTACTCCGAGTCGTATCCGGCGAGCGCCGAGATTTCCAAGAAAGAGCTGTCTGGGTCGAGCACATTGGCAATGCGTTCTCGAACGGGCAGTTTGTTGCGCGACCTCATTCGATCCATTGCTTTTTGGCCACCGCCCGCTTCGGCCTGGTCGAGCAGGTCGTCAATCACGGCCAATTGTTCCAACACGTCCTCGCGGTTCTTCTGGAACTGTTCGGACGCGGTGTTGAGTGTTGAAGCGAGTGGGGGCGCCAGCAAGGTTCGCTTCATGAGCCGATACTAGTTACAGGAGTCGTCGAGCAACTCCGACGGATTCGTCAGCGTTTCGGTGATGGTTCAACCCATTCATGCGCCGTTAGGTTGTTGCTCAACGCGGTCCGTGCGGATTGGAGTCAACCGTGAGGGTTCGAATCGTCATCGGTGTCGTGCTGTGTCTCGCGGGCCTCGTGTGGATTGCGCAAGGCACGAATGTGCTGCACGGCTCGGGAATGAGTGGCCACGGGCAGTGGGCGGTCTTCGGCGTCATCCTGCTCGTGATCGGAGCGGCGCTGTTGGGATGGGCGTGGCGACTTGGTCACCGTCGATCGTCCTGAGATCTTGACGTCGCCTCACTTGGACGACGGCGTTATCCACACACCTAATTTTTCGACGATTTGGTCGATGATTTCCTGCGGACTTAATGAAATGTCAACGCGCATACCCAACTCATCGTCTTGAAGTCCCTTGAGCGTGGCGAACTGCGAAGTGAGCAGCGACGCCGGTACACCTGATTTACGGGTAGCAATTCTCTCGCGTATCTGCGCCAACGATCCATCCAGGAAAACGAAGAAGGCCTCGGGCACGTACTCACGCAGGATGTCGCGATAGGTGCGCTTGAGGGCGGAACACGCAACCACGGTTCGCATTTCGTCCGACTCCGCTTTTTTCATCTGTTGGCCCACTAAGTGCAACCACGGCGACCGGTCCACGTCGTCGAGGGGCTGGCCCGCCGCCATCTTCGCAATGCTCTCAGGTGAGTGCAGCCAATCGGCGTCAATGTACTCACTGCCCAATCGAAGCGCCAGTCCCGACGCGATTGTGGTCTTGCCCGAGCCCGACACACCCATCACTACGATTGAACGCATGAGGCCAGCCTTGCGCACGTTGGCGTCGCGCGCAAACTCTTCACCAGTTCCAGCGTGAGCATTGAACTGCAGTATGAAATGGCGATAACTAGTGGTGATCGAACGCTGGCCACCATGAACCAACGAATTAAGAAAGGTAGGGTGGAGGCGATGCGCGTCGCCCTTGGTTCCGATCACGCTGGCTTCCAATTGAAGTCCGTACTGGCCTCGACGCTGACCGGTTGGGGCTACGACGTAGTGGACCTGGGCACGGCTGACGCATCGACCTCCGTTGACTATCCCGACTTTGGCGAAGCGGTGGGTCGACGCGTGGTCGAAGGAGACTGCGATATGGGAGTGGCCGTCTGTGGTTCGGGCATCGGTATTTCTATCGCGGCGAACAAAGTACCGGGGGTACGCGCGGCGTTAGTGCACGACGCCACGTCGGCCCGTCTGGCGCGCGAACACAATCACGCCAACGTACTCTGTTTTGGTTCGCGCCTCGTGGGCGAACTCGTAGCCATCGACGCGCTTGAGGCGTGGCTTAACGCCACGCCACAGGATCGCCATTCGGGTCGTATTGAAAAACTGCACGCGCTCGACGAGCGCCCTACAGAAGAAAGGCAGTTCCAGTGAGCACTTCACCATTTGATGCGTGGATTACCAATGATGACGAGGTGTCGTCGCTGCTGAGCCAAGAGTGGAACCGTCAGACGTCAACCTTGCAGCTCATCGCGAGTGAGAATTTTGCGTCGCCAGCGGTGTTGGCCGCCACTGGTTCAGTGCTGACCAATAAGTACGCCGAAGGGTACCCCGGTCGCCGCTACTACGGGGGCAATCAGATCATCGATGAAGTGGAAGACTTGGCCCGACGTCGATTGACCGCGCTCTTCGGCGCCGATCACGCCAATGTCCAACCCCACTGCGGTGCCAACGCCAACGTCGCGGTCTATCAAGCACTGCTCGACGCCGGCGACACGATCCTCGCGATGCGCCTCGATCAGGGTGGCCACCTGACCCACGGTTCGCCCGTGTCGGTCACGTCGAAGTACTGGCACTTCGTCTCCTATGGCGTGACGCCGCGTTCGGATGATCCCGATGCGCCCGGTGAGCACATTGACTTTGACAATGTGCGTGATCTGGCGATGCAGCACCGGCCGAAGCTCATTGTCGCCGGTGCGACGGCGTACGCGCGACTGATCGATCCGGCTCCCTTTCGCGAGATTGCCGACGAGGTTGGCGCGTTACTGATGTTCGACTCGGCGCACGTGGCTGGGCTCATCGCGGGAGGCTCGCACCCGAACCCGGTGCCCTACGCCGACGTCGTGACGTTCACCACGCACAAGACGCTTCGCGGACCGCGTGGTGGCGCGATTCTCTGTCGCGAGGAGTACGCCAAGAAAGTTGACATGGCGGTGTTCCCGGGTCAACAGGGCGGTCCACTCGAGCACGTGATCGCCGCCAAGGCCGTGTCGTTTCGAGAAGCGGCGCAACCGAGCTTCTCGGTCTACACCGATCAAATCGTGAAGAACTCCAAAGCATTTGGCGCGGCCCTGGCCGGAGAAGGATTCCGCCTCGTGTCGGGCGGCACCGACAACCACATGGCGGTGCTCGACCTGCGCGACTTCGACGCCGAATTGACCGGCAAAGAGGCCCAAGAGGCATTGGACCGAGCTGGCATCACCACGAACCGCAATCAGATTCCCGACGACCCGCGCAGCCCGTTCATCACGTCCGGGTTGCGCGTGGGCACTGCCGCCGAGACAACCGCGGGTATGAAGGAGGCGCAGTTCGTCACCGTTGCCGCGCTGATGGCGCGCGCCCTGCGCAGTCGTGGCGATGACGCCGCCATTGCCAAGATTCGCGCAGAAGTGGCCGAGCTGTGCGGTGCGTTTAACCCCTACGCCGGATTTACGAAGTTGTAAATGGGCAACATCGGCTTCTACATCATCGTGCTGGTGGTAGGAGCGGTCGTGACGATGGCGGCGGATGTCCCGGCGCGAATTATCTCCGAACGGGTCGGCTACTCAGCCCAACCCGACGAACGTAAGGTCCACGAGAAGCTCACGCCCTACGGTGGTGGCGCCGCGATGCTGGTCGGATTCTGCGTAGCGCTCGTGGCGGCGGCTGCCATCCCGCAACTGCGATCGGTGATCACCTCGTCGCACGAGATGATTGGCGTGTTGCTGGCGGCCGGAGTGATATTCGTTGTGGGGCTGCTCGACGATTTTCGTGACATGAGCGCCCCGGCGAAGGTCGCCGGTCAGGTACTCGCCGCCTCGATTCTCTACTTCTCGGGTTGCACCATGTACCAATTGAAGCTTCCGTTCGCGGGCTTCGTCGTGCTGGGACCATCGATCTTGCCGCTGATCACCGCGGCGTGGGTCATCGCGCTCACCAACGCGGTCAACTTGATTGACGGCCTCGACGGCCTGGCGGGCGGGATCGTCGCGATTGCTTCGGGCACATTGTGCATCTACGGGCTGCGCCTGGAAGATCTAGGGCTGTTGCCGGTGACCAATGTAGGTCCGCTCATCGCGGCCCTCACGTGTGGCATCTGTCTGGGCTTCTTGCGTGACAACTTTCATCCGGCCAAGCTCTTCATGGGCGACGCCGGCGCATTGATGCTGGGACTACTGATGAGCGCTTCGACCATGGTGATCGGGGGGCGCACCCCACCAGCGAGTGGCGTGACGTTCTTTTTCTTCGCCCCGCTGTTCATTCCGGTCTTCATCCTCGGAGTGCCGCTCATCGACGCGGTGTGGGCGTTCGTGCGCCGCACCGTGTCGGGACAGGGGTTTCATACCCCGGATAAGAACCACATCCATCACCGGCTGATGCGACTGGGTCACGGACAGCGCCGTACCGTGATCATTCTGTGGTTGTGGACCGCCCTGCTCTGTGGTTTCGTGCTCTTCCCGCTCTTTGAACCTCGATTTAATGTATTCATTCCTCTCGGCGTGGCGGTGCTCGTCATCGGTCTCTTCTTCTGGTCGAGTCCTCTGTGGATACGCCGGCGCGCCCGCCAAGAAACCTCAAAAGCGTCCGCTAAGAGTTCGTCAAAATGAGTGAGCAACACGAGCCAGATTCTGAAGAGAGTCACAGCAATGAAGTCTCGGATCTGCCGGGCGTGGCCGCTTTCGCCACGATGGGCATCACCATCGCCGTGACCGTCGGAATCGGAGTATTGCTGGGGATTTGGGCCGACAACGCGTGGGGCGACGCTCCGCTGTGGTTGGTAATCGGACTAGTATTGGGAACGGTCGCCGCCGTGGTGAGCGT
>PMAL01000112.1 GCA_003152555.1 Acidimicrobiaceae bacterium
GTGTATCACAGCACCTGCAAACCGCATAACAACAGTCTGTGGGTCCAAGACCGTTGTAGTCATGGCAATAGTCAGGTACCGGAGATTGTTGGTGTCGACGGCCCTCTCAGGTGTCGAAGGCCCGACATGAACCCCTACGCCGCAGCTACTGGATTACACAGTGATTTGACAATGTTTTTGAAGCGCAAAAGGGGGGATCCGAAGATGAATCCGGTCGCTGACAGGCTTCGACATAATCCGCCATGTTGCCGTGTGTGACTTATGCCGGGACACCCGCGCTCATGCGCGCCCGTAACGAGACATGCTCGCCCACCACGAGATTGAGCCGCTGAGCATCGTCGTGCGTTAATTGGACCCACGATGACGTACCCTCGCCGTCAACCACTACGACACGTACCTCGAAGCCCAAACGCACCACGTCGGTGACAGTGGCCGAGACGCCCTGACCGGGCTGGCACAGTTCAATGTCGTGAGGACGGCACGCGACGCCATTAAGAGTGGTGATTGGCCCCAAGAATCCCTGGACGAAGTCGTTGGCCGGCTTGTCGTACATCGCGTCGGGCGTGCCCGCCTGCTCAATGCGACCTTCGTTGAGTATCACCAGTCGGTCGGCAATCTCCATGGCTTCAGCCTGGTCGTGAGTGACGAGGATTGTCGTCACTCCCAGGTCACGTTGCAGCGACCGGACCCAACTACGCAGTTCACCGCGCACTTGGGCGTCCAGCGCGGCAAACGGTTCGTCGAGCAACAGCACGTCGGGCTTGATCGCCAGCGCCCTCGCGAGCGCCATGCGCTGACGTTGTCCGCCGGAAAGTTGTCGCGGGTAGCGTTCGGCGAAGGCCTCGAGGCGCACCAGGTGCAGGAGATCGTCGACCTCTTGACGCATCTGAGACTTGGGCACTCGCTGCACCTTGAGGCCGTATGCCACGTTGTCAAAGACAGTCATCTGGCGAAAGGGCGCGTAGTCCTGAAAGCAGAAACCGATATGGCGATCCCGTGCCGGTACGTTGGTCACGTCACGACCATCGAGTTCGATGTGGCCCTCATCGAGCGGTTCCAGGCCCGCGATGATGCGCAGCAGCGTTGACTTGCCCGAACCCGACGGCCCGAGCAGCGCGGTGAGCGAGCCCTGGGGCACCTCATCGCTCACGTCGTCGAGCACGAGATCGCGGCCGAAATATTTGGTTACTCCACTAAGCAAGATACTCATTGCGTTTCCTTTCGCGGTGTCGGGCCACGCCCAGAATTAAGAGCAGAACTATCGAGGTGAGCGCTAGCAGCACGGCACCGACGAAGCCTTGGTAGCTGTTGAAATTGTCGAAGTTGGCGCCAATATCGAGCGTCAGCGTTTGGGTCACGAGCGCGATGTTGCCCGAGACAATCAATACCGCGCCGTACTCGCCGATCACGCGCGCCAGGGTGAGTGACACCCCGTAGGCGGTCGCCCAGGTAATCGAGCGCAAAGTGATTGTGAAAAATATCCGAATCGGTCCGGCGCCGAGGGTTGATGCCGTCTTTTCCTGATGGTCCCCCAATTCGCGCAGCAGGGGAATCACTTGGCGCGAGACGAGCGGCAACGACACGAAGAGCGAGGCCATCACGATGCCCGGGAAGGAGAACATCACCTGCCAGCCCAACTTCGCGAGTATCGTTCCGAACCATCCGCCTTGCGCGTAGACCAGTTCGAGCACCAAACCCACGATGATGGGTGAAATCGCGAGCGGCACGTCGATGATGGTGTCGAGCACGCGGGTGAAGCGAGACGGATGGCGCACGATCCACAGTGACGCACCCACGCCGAAGATCACGTTGAGCGGCACGGCCACGAGGGCCACCAGGGCCGTCAAGAAGATGGCGTGGTCCATCGATTGGTCGCGCATCGCCGTCCAGAAGGCGCCCAAACCGTGTATGAAGGCCTGCTGGAAGACAAAGACCAGCGGCAGACCTACCAGCAGGCCGACGTAGCCAAGGACCGAAATTCGCAGGATCAGCGAAGAACGGGTCACGCGCGGTGCCTCGCCAGTCGCTGGGCCGTCACGTTAAAGAAAATGAGCAGTGCGAGCGCGATGATCAGCAGCGCCACGGCGACCGACGCCGCGCTGTTGGTCTGGTCGGAAACCGCGAGGGAGTAGATGTAGGAGCTCGCCACTTCGGAGCGATACGGCAGGTTGTTCGAGATAAACACCACCGAGCCGTACTCGCCAATCGCACGCGCGAACGCGAGGCCCGTGCCCGTAAGCAATGCTGGCATCAGGGCCGGCAAGGTAATCGTGCGGAAGACTCGCGCCGGCGAGGCGCCCAACGTCGCTGCCGCCGATTCGGCGCTGAACGTGAAGGACTCCAATACCGGCTGGACCGAACGAACGGTGAAGGGCAGGGTCACAAACATGATCGCGACGGTCACGCCAATCCAGGTGCCGGTGATGTTGACGTGCAACGGCGACAGCGGACCGTAGAGCGTATAGAAGATCACGCCAGCGACGACAGTGGGCAACGCGAATGGTAGATCAATGATGGCGTTGAGAATCGCCTGACCGGGGAAACGGTCACGCACCAGGACCCACGCCGTGGCGAGTCCGGCGACGGCGTTGAATGCCGAGGCAATGAAGGAACACATCAGCGTGAGTCGCAGCGCGTCGATCGATTCCTGCTGGGTCACCGCGTGCCAAAAGGAACCCAAACCCTCGTTGAACGCGTTGGTCACGAGCGCGGCGAGCGGGATCAATACCAAGAGACTGAGATAGGTAACCGCGAGCGACTTCGCGGAGCCTCGGCCAAATGCGGTGGCCGCCCGGACGCCACGCAACTGCCGCCACGTGTCTGGCGGCAGTTGCGTGTTAGTGAGTGGGGGAGGTTTAGGCGGTGCTGCCAGCAAATTTCTCCAAATATGTCACGATGCCAAACTTGGGATAGGTCGTGTTGTTCGCGGGGAATACAACCGCGGGCGAGAAGAACTCGAGGTTCACCGCTGGCCAGCCGCCCAAGCTCTCGACGGTGATGAGGTCGGTCGACTTCTTAAATGACGCGAACTTGCCTTCAGTGCTCGCCCAGACGCTTTTCAACACCGAACGGTAGCCGAGCGACGCAAAGGCGGTCTGACCGGGCGTCGAGAAGAGGTACTGGTAGAAGGCCACTGCGGAGGGATTGGTGACACCCGTGTCGGTGAGGGCAATCGGGTTCTCGATGAGCAAGGTCTGTGGCGGCGTCACGATCTGCAGCTGGTCACCGGCGCCAATCGCGGCGTCGATGTCGTCTTCGTAGTCAATCAGAACGTTACCCGTGCCCGCAATGAAAGCGGCCAGGGCGGCCGACCCGCTCGTTGGCTGGGCGACGGTGTTTGCGAGCAGGGCCTTCAGGTAGTTCTGACCCTGTTTTGGCGACCGGCCGATCGCAACCTGCGCGCCGTATCCGGCGAGCAAGTTCCAGCGCGCGCTACCCGACGTGACGGGGTTGGGTGTCACCACCTGGACGCCGCTCTTAGTGAGCGAGCCCCAGTTCTTGATGCCCAATGGATTGCCGGGGCGTACCGCGAACGCGACCACGGAGTCGGTCACGATGCCGGGCGTGCGGTAGGTAGTCTGTGCCTTCTGTAGTCGCAGGGACGCGTTAACCCCACCCACGCTCAACTCTTGACTCGCCCAATTGGCGGCCACTCGCCCAGCCGTAACAAGCGTCTGCAAATTAGGTTCGTACGAGAGATTGACAATGTCGGCCGGCTGCCCCGCGACCACGTTGTTGGTCTCGGTGTCCGACGCGCCAAATGAATTAGTAAAGGTGACGCCCGCACCCGCTGACGTAGCTTGAAAATCGGCTTCAAGTATTTTGTAGGCCGGCCCCACCACCGAATAGCCAACAATATTGACTGTCGTGGATGCGGCTTGGGCCGGTTCCAGCGCCAACGACGTGAGTGGCAATGCGGCGGCAGCGCTTAGGGCTGTCAGCTGGAACCACTTAGAGGAACGGAGGTGCATTAGTTGAAGCTCCTTTTTCTATATCCTAGTAACTCACTAGAATTTATTGAAATAGTAGTGTATCAACTCCTGCACATTGCAAGGTGCGTTTTGGAATCTTTTTTTGGGCTCAGTTTTCCTTATGAATACTAGGTTTTAGCTCGAATCTGGTCCGGACTCCCCCGATTATCGAGTTCAGGATCTCGATGCTGAAAGGCTCAACTCACCGTCACTGGGCCGAGCGGCGCCGCTTCGTGCCACTGTGATTCACGGGCCTTCAGATGGGCCGACGAGTACAGGGGCGAGTGGAACCTATGAGTGAAGGCAATGGATCTCTTCGGCGTCGGATTCGATTCTTAGACAACAAGAACCCGGCCGCTCGGGCCGGGTTCTTGTTCGCACGTTGACCGCGGCCGGTCTACTCCTCGGAGGCGAAGTTCGAGATCGACTGGAGCTCCGCGCTGCTGAGGTCGCGCGGTTGCTCGCCGCGCGCCACCTTCTCGCTCTCCACGAAATGCTTGATGTCGGTGACGACATCGGGGTTGGCCAGTGTCGTGATGTCGCCCACGTCGGTGAAGTTCGAGATCGACGCGATGACTCGGCGCATGATCTTGCCCGATCGGGTCTTGGGCATGTCGGCGACAATCCAGACGTTCTTGGGTCGCGCGATCTTGCCGATCTCGCGCTCGACCATCATGGTCACCTTCTCCGCCACGTCCACGTTCGGGTCCACCCCGGGCTTCACGGCGATGTACATCTCGACCGCGTGTCCCCGCAATTCGTCAACGACAGGAACTGCGGCGGCCTCGGCGACCTCTTCGACCATGAGGGCGGCCGATTCAAGTTCCTTGGTGCCCAGACGGTGACCCGAGACGTTGATCACGTCGTCCACGCGCCCGAGGATCCGGTAGTAGCCGTCCTTGGCCTGCATCGCGCCGTCATTGGCGAAATACGGCCAGTCGTGCCAGTCCGTGCTCTTGGGGTCCTTGTTGTACTTCTCGTAGTAGGTCTTGACGAACCGATCGGGGTCCCCCCAGATGGTCTGGAAGATGCCCGGCCACGGGTTGCGGATGCATATATTGCCCGCGTGCCCGCTGCCCGCCTTCACGACTTCGCCGTTCTCGTCGAGGATCTCGGGGAATATCCCGATCACGGCCGGTCCGCAACTGCCGGGCTTCATGGCGTTGAGCGCTGGCAGGGTACTTCCGAGGAAGCCGCCATTCTCGGTCTGCCACCAGGTGTCGACGATTACCGCTTCACCCTTGCCGACGACCTCGTGGTACCAGCGCCAGACGTCGGGTTCGATTGGTTCGCCCACGGTCGTCATGTGCTTGAAGTGGTAGTTGTACTTCGCCGGCTCGTCCGGTCCAACCTTGCGAAGGGTGCGGATCGTCGTGGGAGCCGTGTGGAAGGTCGTCACTCCGAGTCTCTCGGCAATCCTCCACATGCGTCCGGCGTCGGGGTACGTGGGGACTCCCTCGTACATGACCGTCGTCGTTCCGAGGGCCAAGGGGCCGTAGACGATGTAGGAATGCCCCGTGATCCAACCGATGTCTGCGGCGCACCAGTACGTGTCGTTGGGGTGGATGTCCTGGTAGTACTTGGACGTCCCCGCCACGTACGAGAGGTAGCCGCCCGTACTGTGCTGGCAGCCNNCAGCTTCCCCTTGTACTCGGGCATGATCTCGTCGACGAAGTAGTCACGGCCCTCGACCATCGGGCTCTTGGAGGCGTACTCGCCCGGAGTGCGGCGAAACACCAGTACCTTCTCGACGACAACGCCGTCCTCGAGGGCCCTCGCCACCGCCTCGTCGGCCTTGACCTTGTGGTCCTGGAGCTCTCCGTTGCGGTAGTAGCCGTCCATCGTCACGAGGACCTTGCTCTTGGAGTCCGCGATGCGTCCTCCGCACGCCGAGCCGGAGAAGCCGCCGAAGACCTGGGAATGGATGACGCCGAGTCGCGCGCACGCGAGCATCGCCACCGGCAGGTCGGGCACCATGGGCATGTGGAATGTCGCCACTTCGCCGGTCTCGACGCCACAGAAACCCTTCAGCAGCGCAGCAAACTCATTCACGCGGCAGAATAACTCCTGGTAGGTGATGACCTCGGTGTCCTCGTCCTCGAGCTCGGGCACCCAGATAATCGCCGCCTTGTTGCGGTCGGTCTTCAGGTGGCGGTCCACGCAGTTGTAAGAGGCGTTAAGACGTCCGCCGACGAACCACTTCCAAAATGGCGCGTTGCTCGTGTCGAGGGTCGTGTGCCAATACTTGTCCCAGGTCAGAAGGTCGGCGTACTCCTTGAAGCACTCGGGATAGTTCTTCTCACTGAAACGCTCGAAGATGCTCGGGTCGTTGGCGTTGGCCTGGCCGATGAACTTGGGCGACGGAAAAAAATAACCTTCCTCACGCCAGTGCACCGCAATCTGGGCTTCCGATGCCTGATCCGACTCGAACTCTCCAGCCTCTTTGTCGCCCTTTTTTGACATACTTACCTCCTTGTGAAGCAGCGCGCGCGCACCCTGCCAGTGGTTGTTAAACATACTCAGATCGAAGGTTGATCCCCCGCGTCATCGCGGATGAAAAACTGTTGCTCGTAAGTTGTTCTATCACAAGAACATTCGCGAGACCACCTGAGAGGGCCCGACCGGGCATGTCCTCGAAGCCCCAGGAACTCCACCAGCACGCCAACAGCGCCCCCAACCTTGCGGCCTCGCGCTGTTGGGTACTGAATCGGTGACGAGTCACCGTGCGTGTTTGGCGCGGACCAATCGGCCGGTTTTTTTGGGACCGACCACTCCACGTACTTCACTTTGGAGAGTACCGCTCTTGCCCCAATGCGCCAACAGCGCCCGAGCCGAATGGCTGGGCGCTGTTGGCAGTTGGGTCGGTGCAGAGCACCGGTACATCTGGTTAGCCGTTAAGCGGACCAACTGGGAATACAACTTTGCCGTGCGTCTCGTTAATGACGCCCGCCGCCGAGGCGTACCACGCTAGTGCCGCTGTCACGATGCCGAGGTATCCACCAATCTTGACCCAATTGGCACTGCCCGCTCCCCAGTTGCCAATGGTGAGAGCAACGAAGGTCAAGGTCAGCACGAAGAACACGCTCAGCACAGCAGCGTTGGTCCTCAGCGCAGCAATGGTCATGTACGCCGTGAAAATCGCCCACGCCAGCAGGAAGATTCCGACGGTATTTGTGCTCGGCGGAATAGCCGGAATCTTGAGCAAGATGTAGAAGGCGATCCAGAACGCTCCGTATGAGGTGAATGCGAGAGCACCGAACGTGTTCTTGCGAACGAACTCCCACATGCCTGCAGCGAACTGAGCGGTGCCGCCATAAATCAGTGCCAGCGCCAAAGCTGCTGAGGCACCACCCTTGTCCCACCAGCCCGCGTTTGCGGAACTGAGACAGAAAGTGGTCATGGCAAATGCCGCTAGACCCAACGGTGCCGGATCTGCAACTTTATGTTCCATTAATAAACCCCCTAATAATTCACTACGAGCCACCGGGTTGATGACCTATCAATGATTAAACACCAACTTGAACCCTCAAGGAGGCCGATAAATGGCATTTTGTGAAGGAATCCACGTTCGAAGCCGATTTACCATTGAGAAAACCTCTTCACTGGCCACGCGCACAATGAAATGTGGCAATATTCGCGGTTTTGGTCCGACAAAATTTAAAGTCTCAAGTGCACGTTTAATCGAGGGCGTGACGAAACGACGAGATGAAACTCTCAACCTGTGACGCGTCCGCACCGTCAAGAATGAGACGGACGAGTGCCGTGCCCACGATGGCGCCGTCACTGACGAGCGCGGCGTCGTGCGCCTGGGCGGGCGTCGCGATGCCGATACCAACAAAGGTCGGTATGTCACTCACCGCACGCACTGATTCGACCACCCGTTGCGCGTCACCGATATCCGACGCTTCCCCGGTCACCGCCATGCGCGCCGACGCGTAGACAAAGCCTTCGCTCGCGTTCACCACAGTTGTCACCCGTGCAGGGGAGGTTGACGGGGCGACCAAAAAGACCGTCGCCACGTCATACTTGTCGCAGGCCTCTTTCCACTCACTCGCCTCTTCGATAGAGAGGTCAGGCACGATGGCGCCGCTGATGCCAGTGGCGTGTAACTTGCCCGCGGAACGAGTCAGACCGTAGTGGTGAAACATGTTGTAATACGTCATTGCCACGAGCGGGACCGAGGCACTGAGTGACGCCAGGTCAGCACACAGGGAGTCAATGGTCGTACCGGCCTCTAACGCGCGCAGTGTCGCTTCTTGAATGACGACGCCGTCCATCATGGGATCGGAAAATGGGATGCCGATCTCCACTGCGTCGGCGCCCGCCTGCACCGCCGCTTCCACGTGTCGGACCCAGTCGGTTGTCGCGCCCGCCACGAAGTACGGCACGAGTGCCTTGCGACCGGATTCACGCAAGGCGCGCAGCTCGACCTCGAGGGTCTTCATTCTTGCGCGTCCAAGATCGCTCTCACCTGAGCCACGTCCTTATCACCGCGTCCCGAGAGGTTGAGCAGCACCGTGGCACCACGCGGTATAGCGTTACCGGCCTCGCGCGCTATCCAGGCCACCGCGTGGGCCGTCTCGAGTGCGGGAATGATGCCCTCTAATTCACTCAAGAGCTGCAGGGCGCCGATCACGTCCTCGTCGCCAATCGCGTAATACTCGGCGCGACCGCGGGCAGCGAGGTACGCGTGTTCGGGACCAATGCCCGGATAGTCGAGTCCCGCCGAGATGGAAAAGGCCTCTTCAATCTGGCCGAACTCGTCCTGCATAAGGAGGGACCGCATCCCGTGCAGCACGCCCGGCGAGCCCTTGCCCACCGCGGATCCGCCGGCCGCTTCAATGCCCACGAGTCGCGACGCAGAGTTGGCGAAACCGGCGAAGACGCCCGCCGCATTAGATCCCCCTCCGACGCATGCGACTACGAGGTCTGGTACACCCACGCCGAGCTCGTCGAGTTGCCTCGCCGCCTCGCGGCCAATGATGCTCTGCATTTCACGGACCATCCAGGGGAACGGGTGCGGACCCATGACGGACCCCAAGCAGTAGTGCGTGGTCGCGACGCACGTCACCCACTCGCGCATTGCTTCATTGACCGCGTCCTTCAGCGTCCGACTGCCCGAGAGGACCGGCACGACGGTGGCGCCCAAGAGCTCCATGCGAAAGACGTTGAGGGCTTGGCGCACCGTGTCCACTTCACCCATGAAGACGGTGCATTCGAGACCCAGTCGGGCGGCCGCCGTCGCGGTCGCGACACCGTGTTGTCCGGCGCCCGTCTCGGCGATGACGCGTTTCTTTCCCATCCGCAGGGTCAGAAGAGCCTGGCCGATTGTGTTGTTGATCTTGTGCGCGC